>PDPP01000010.1 GCA_002747515.1 Candidatus Moraniibacteriota bacterium | reverse complement strand
TAGCAGCAGATCCATCAGAATGTTCAAATACATGTAGTTCAGATGCAAACTGCTCTGGCAGTAAATTCCGTGAAGTACGTCCATAAATCTACTGACACATAGCACATAAAAAAGAAACAGGTTTAGGCCTGTTTCTTTTGTTGATTTTTGATGGTTTTTTTGATATGCTTGGGTGTATTATTACATGAAAATTGCATTATGATTTCACTGGATAAAGCAGAGATTATGGCGCCAGTTGGGAGTTTTGAATCACTTGCCGCATCGATACATGCTGGAGCAGATAGCGTGTATTTTGGTGTGACACAACTCAATATGCGTGCAAAAGCAGCACATAATATGACACTCACTGATCTTGATAAGATTGCACAAATTGCACATGACAGTGGTGTGAAAACATATCTTGTGGTGAACACACTTCTTTATGATCATGATACGGTTGTGATGCGAAAGATTGTTGATACGGCAAAAGCATCTGATATTGATGCAATTATTGCCTTTGATTTTGCATGTGTGAATTATTGCAATCTTATCAAAATGCCAGTGCATATGTCTGTGCAATTTTCTATTTCAAATTATGAAACAGTGGAATTTTTTGCTAGACATACAAATCGTGTAGTGCTTGCACGGGAATTAAATTTAGAGCAAATTCGAGCAATTTATCACCAAATCACACAAAATCAACTCATGGGCAATGAAGGGCGACTTATGGAGATTGAAGCATTTGCACATGGGGCATTGTGCGTGGCACAGTCAGGGCGTTGTTGGATGAGTCTTTATACAGATAACTCTAGTGCAAATCGTGGTGCATGTCGGCAAAATTGTCGTGCAAAATATAAAATTACAGATGTGGATACGGGAAATGAACTTGTAGTAGATAATCACTATATTCTTTCTGCAGCTGATATTTGTACAATTGATATCTTAGATCAGTTGTTACAATCAGGTGTACAAGTGTTGAAAATCGAGGGACGGGGACGATCACCTGAGTATGTTTCAACTGTTGTTAAGACATATAAAAAGGCACTTGTTGATATAGAAAAGGGTGAATACACAAAAGAAAAAGTAAAAGAGTATATGAAAGATTTGGAAAAAGTATTTAATAGAAAGTTGTCACATGGAAATTATTATCTTGGGAAAGAAATTGGTGCATATAGTGATGTGTATGGATCACGTGCGACACATGAAAAAGAATTTATCGGACGTGTCGTGCATTATTTTCCAAAAGTGAATGTTGCCGAAATCAAGATTGACACAGGTGAAATTAAAAAAGGTGATAATTTTCTTTTTATCGGTGCAACTACTGGGACGCTTGAGGGAAAAATTACAGAGTTGCATGTAGATGGAAAAACTTCTGAATGTGCCAGTAGAGGAGATCTCATCACGTTTAAAGTTTCAGATCGTGTACGTATCAATGATAAATTGTATATTGTAAAGAAAAAGAACAAATATCAAAATACATGATTTTATGATACAATGTTTGCGAGTAAGTTTTTAATGTCAAAAAAATATGGGGACAAATAAAATAAAGGTAATGCATAAGCGTAATGATTGTATTGGATGTGGTGCGTGTACGATGGCAGCGCCAGAACAATGGTCAATGAATGCTGAGGATGGAAAAGCGGATCTTGCTGGTGCTGAGTGGAAAAATGATGAATTTATGGTTGGAGAAATTGAAGAAGATGCACTTGATGCAAATAAAGAAGCAGCTGATTCATGTCCCGTGCAAATTATCAAGGTGAGTGGATATAACGATTAGCATGTAGAGACGCGATGTAGCGCGTCTTTTTGAGAAGTGGTTAGAAACACAGGGATTAAAATACATACTCCCAAGGTCCAACCTTCGGATATCCGAAGGTTGGACCTTGGGAGTTTTTTTCTCTTGGATAATTGTGTGATTTTTGGTATGATAAATTGGAGATATTTTTGCCATACAAAAAATCAAAATAAAATGGAGGAATGACAAATGGCAGATATTTTTCAGCAAGTTGCTGATATGATCGTTGAGGAAATGGGAGTTGACGCTTCAAAGGTTAATCCTGAAGCGTCAATTATTGATGACCTCGGAGCAGATTCTCTTGATATTGTGGAGCTTGTTATGCACTTGGAAGAGGAATTTGATATTGAAGTTCCTGATGAAGTCGCAGAAAAGCTTATCACAGTGCAGGATGTCGTCTCGTATATCGAAAGCGAGATACTATAGAAATAGTAGGTGCGATCAAAAGAAAATGACGTTACGTGAATATGTAACGTCATTGTTTTTTATCTATGAATTGAGTTAGTTTTAGAAAAGTGTCAGAATTGATGTTGGTTCTTATTTTTTGATTAGTTCGTATCCTTCAGGACTGTCTTTTACATCATAGCCGAGTTTATTAATTTGATCGCGAATCTTGTCAGATGTCTCGAAATTATTGTTTGCACGTGCGTGTTCTCGTTTTTCAGCAAGCTCTTTAATTTCTTTTGAAATATTTTCTGTAGTTTCTGTAATTTTAATACCAAGAGCATGTAAAACTTTTTTTGTAAATTGTAATATTTCAAATCCATTTGCGAGATTTTTATCATCTAAAGCACTATTAGTCTCTGTGATGAGTGCAAATAGCGTTGTGAGTGCTAGAGGTGAGTTAAGATCATCATCCATTGCTTCCTCGAATTCTTTTTTGTATTTTTTGATGTCAATGTTTTTTGTGTATTTTTCATTTGTGGTATATGCATTGAGTCGTTTGAGAAAATTCTCAAGTGTTTTGCGATTTTTGCGTGCCTGTTGCATGGTGTCCCATGTGAAATTCATCTGTGAACGGTAGTGTGAGAGGAGATAAATGATACGGAGGTCTGTTGCACTAAATCCTTTGTTCTTTATGTCTTCAAGTGTGTACAAGTTGCCACGTGATTTGCTCATTTTTTCACCATCTGTGAGCAAATGACGATTGTGTATCCAGTAGTTCACAAATTTTACACCATTAGCGCATTCTGATTGTGCAATTTCAGCCTCATGGTGAGGAAAAATATTATCTTCACCACCGGTGTGAATATCAAATGTTGCTCCAAGGTATTCCATGCTCATCGCCGAACACTCAATGTGCCATCCAGGATAACCGACTGACCATGGAGAGTTCCATTTCATGATGTGATCTTTTGGTGCTTTGAGCCAAAGAGCAAAATCCCATTGACTTTTTTTGTCTGGATGAGGGTCTTCGAGACGTGCGCCAATATTGAGGTTTTCTAGTGTATTTCCAGAAAGTTTTCCATAATCTTTAAATGTTTCTACATTGAAAAATATATTGCCATTTTTTTCATACGCATATCCTTTCTGAATTAATTTTTCAATAAGGGATATCATTTGTGGGATGTGTTCTGTGGCACGTGGAAAAAAATGAGCAGGAAGAATATTCATCTCGACTTCTGTTTCCTTTGCATAACTTTCATAAAAACGTGCAATTTCTTCGGGTGTTTTTTGCTCTTTTTTAGCTGCTTTTAGCATTTTGTCATCTCCGCTATCTCCTTGTGCAATATCGTCATCAGTTAAGTGTCCGACATCAGTGATGTTTTTGATGTGTCGCACTTCAAAACCTTTGTATTCTAGATATCTCCTGAGGAGATCTGCATTTGTATAAGCACGAAGGTTTCCAATGTGGATATAGCTGTAAACAGTTGGACCACATGTATACATACTAACTTTGCCAGGATTAAGTGGGACAAATTCTTCTTTTTGTTTTGTGAATGTATTGTAAAGCTGTAACATAGACTGATGATTTTTTATGAATCGTGATTTTTTTCTGTTTCCATTAAAGCATTATTTGCTGCTTGTGACCAGAGTTATTAGAGCTTGTTCATTTTTCTCTTTTTTGCACATGAAATTTTCAGACGAATAGGAGACTGGTGGATAGGCTCTTGGTAACTGGTAATTAGTATACAAAAGACGCGATAAATCGCGTCTCTACAGTGTGTCATAAATCTATGATGATTTTTGTACTAATTGCTATTTCTATATCCATCTCGCTTTTTTGAATATCGCAAACGTAAGTGCAACAATAACAATCATTGCAATGATATGGATGAGAACAGCAAACGGATTGTTGCTCAGGGGCATATTTGGTGCATTGAGACTGAAGAAACTAAGGTAGATTGTAATTGGAATCCACAGTACAGAAAATACTGTGATGATGCGCATGCGTTGATTGATTTTTTCGGAAAGAAGAGAGTTGTTTGTTTTTTCAAGTGACGTGACTGTTTCTTTTGCACTTTCAAGGTCATTCCAGAGTCGGATGTTTGTGCCTATGAGGTCTTGATAATATGCTTTAATGTCTTCGGGTACAACGCCGTTTGGTTGAGCGATGATTGATTCAATAATCGAGCGTTGTGGCATCATGGTTCTACGAAAATTGAGAATATCTCTCTTTACAACACTGATTTCTCGTACCATTTCACGTTCATGGCCATTGAAAACTTCTTCTTGGATGCGATCGATATGTTTTGTGACATGGTCGAGTCGCGGAAAACATGATTCGGCGAGAACTTTGAAAACTTCATAGAGTAGGTGTGCAGTGGAATGAATCATGTATGTGCGACGTTTACCTTCACTTTTTTCTAAATCACTAAAGAATTTGTCTAGTTGATAAATTTCTTTTTGATGTCCTGTGATAAGATGTGTTTTGGTGAGAAGGATGTCTATTTCAGCGGCATATGTTGTACGTTTTTCTGCATCAAAAAGTGGGATGTGAATTGTGAGGAAGAGGCAATTGCTGTATTTTGTTGCACGTGCACGATATGTTGGTGTTGTGAATTCTTCGATAGCAAGTGGGTGCACGTTAAATTTTTCGCGGATGTATTCGATGTTTCCTTGTGAAGGATTGGGCATATCGATCCATGTAATTTTTTCGTGTGTAACTATTTTCATATATTTCCTCCTGTTTATTTAATATATTTTTTATTTTATCAATAAAAGTATTTTTTAGCTAGTAGTTGATGGGATGTTTTGGAGTGTTTTTTTGTGAACTAGCATAGAAAATTTGATCTTTTAAAACATTGTTGATATCAAAAATAGTGTATTCATACTAAAAAAGTGTAGGTTTTTTTGTGAAAATGTGTTAAACTATATAATCATATTTTTATGAATTATGAAAAAGTTTGTTTTGTGGTTGATAAGATTCTATCAGAGAACACTTTCTCTCGATCACGGATTGTTGTCAGTAATTTATTCGGAGCGATTATGTAGATTTCATCCATCATGTTCGGAATATACGTACATCGCTATTGAGCGGTTTGGGGTGATAAAAGGTATGTGGATGGGAATCAAGCGCATTAGTCGATGTCATCCGTGGAATGATGGTGGTGTGGATTTTGTGCCGGAAAAAAATCATAAAATGTGATTGGATATTCATATGTAATTAGTTTGTATATGAGTACCCGATCTCATGGTGAGAGAGGGAAACAACTAGGAGGATGTACATGCAAGCACAATCTGAAAATTTATTAACACGGAGCCAAGCTTTATCAAAAATTAAAAGGGAGGTAGGCTTCCCGAGCCCATCTCCCTCATCACTATCTTTGTATTTTGATCTCGTAAGAGGGGATTCTCTAGATGATTCTGAAACGATTTATTATAAGATCGTTGCAGATTTGACTGCTATTGGATACGAATTGCGAGAAAAAAATCTTATCAGAAAATGGTTTACGGTAAAAGATCGTAATGATTCTGATGCAGAAAAAAATGAAGTTTTCTCTGCAATCAAAGAAGTTGTAAGTAAACATCAATTTGATCAGTCAAAAAAAAGTTAGTTGAGAGTGAAGGCTATGTCCAAAAACGCGTTTTTTCGAAAAGAGGAAGATGCTCTTGCGTTTATTCGTGAACAATTTGGTGGTTTTTGGAATGAAAATGATCTTTTTGGAAGATTTTTTAATCCATGGCATCAAGGATTTATCATGCTCGTTGATCCAGGGACATTGCGACCGCATACACAAAAAGAAGCTCTTTGGATGATTGAGAATTGGCTTGAATTTCCAAATCCGCGTCCACAGTATCTTGAGGAGTATTTTTTCTATGAAAAAGGATGGTATATTCCGCGTGTAAGTTTTGAGAAATTGCGACACAAAATTGTTAAAAGAGATTTAGTTAAAAGACTTGATGCGGTTATGTGTTATAAATATCACAGCTGTCAACGTCAAGCTGTTTTGGTCGAAATCACAAGTGTTGTGCGAAGTTGTTGGATCGATAATATCGATAACAAAAAATTTTGCAGAAGAAAAATTGCAAAAAAGTAACATTTGTGCATTAACTGGACATATGCAAAGTCATATGTCCAGTTTTTCTTTTTCATAAAATTAGCACTCTCTTGACACGAGTGCTAATTTTGTTTACACTAGAAAGGTATGAATGAAAGACAATCACATGTCCTCGTTGCTGTCATCGAGGAGTATACAAAAACAGGTTTGCCGGTTGGGTCCGGCGCACTTGTATCACAGTATCATTTTGATGTGTCACCGGCGACATTGCGTAGTGACATGGCGCATTTGGAGGAGATGGGATTGTTGCATCAGCCACATACGAGCGCAGGGCGCATCCCGACGGACAAAGGCTATCGCTATTTCGTCGAGGAGATTATGCCGGAGCGTGAATTGAGTCGAAAAGAACAGCAGACACTGCAAAAAGAATTATTGCAATTGCGCGCGCAAAATCAGCGATTGACACGTACAACTGCAAAACTTCTCTCGACACTCAGTGGATATGTCGCAGTCAGTGGGATTCCACACAACAATGATTTTTCAGAGCATGGATTGCGCACACTGTTGCAAAATGTGGACACGGACAATCTCGATGAGATTTGTGCGCTTGCAGAGAGTTTGGATTATATCGATGAAAAATGTGAAGAATTGATGATGGAGCTTTCTGATGGTGAGACAAAGATTTTTATCGGGTCGGAAAACCCACTGAGCAAAACGGAAAATTATTCCATGGTGGTCAGTCAATACGAGCAAAATGGCGAAAAAGGCATCGTCGCGCTCATCGGGCCAAAAAACATGGAGTATGACAAAAACCGATCACTCATCAATTATGTGAAAAAATTACTCGGTGGGATGAGTGTCATCATATTCATCGTAATTATTTAAAAGAAAAATAATGACAGAAGACAAAAGTACAGCAAAACAATTGTTTCGGTTATCGCAAAAAGCATTGTTTTATAATCCACAGGACAAGACATTTCTTATTCTGAAAGCGGCAAAAACAAAAACCGGTCATCCAGAACATGCACAATGGATGAAAGAATTTGGTCCGTGGGATTTGCCCGGTGGGCATGTTGATGACGGGGAGTATAAAAATGTAGCGAAAGCATTTGCGCGGGAAATTGTGGAAGAAGTTGGTATTACTCTGCAAGATGAATACATGTTGTGTCACACAGAAGTAATGATGCACAAAAAAGCAATACATCCGGGTCTAAATCATTTTTATCTCGTGCAGTACAACGGAGAGGATATTACGCTAAGTGAAGAGCATGAGGATTTTCGGTGGATGCGTGCAGAAGATATTTATGCTGACAAAGAGATTAAATTATGGATTAAAAACACGGTAGAGAAAGCTGAACAGATGATTGCACTGACAGAGTCGGAGGGGAGTTGGAAACGGTGTGTTGCGGACTTTGACAATTACAAAAAACGACAAGCACAACAACAAAAAGAATTTACAGCGTATGCAGCAGAGGGTGTAATCGCTGAGATGTTGCCAGTATTGGATAATTTTCATGCAGCGACAGAGCATGTGCCGGAAACGGAAGCGGAGAGTCCATGGGTGACGGGCATTATGTTTATTCAACAACAAATGGAAAAAGTTTTTGAAGAGCGTGGTGTCACGAAGATCGATGTCTCTGTAGGAGATGAGTTTGATCCACACATAATGGAAGCGATGAAAAATGATGAAGAGCAAGAGCTAGATGAAAATGCAAAAGTCGCAAAAATTGCACAACATGGATATAAAATAGGAGAAAAGATTGTGCGTCCAGCACGCGTTTTATTAGGTTAATGAAAAATCAACAGTTTAGATATCTTCATTGCAATAGCGATGAATAAAGGAAGGAGGTGATATATTATGACACGAGAAATTATGCATTTTATGCCATCTATGGATATTGATCGATTTTTTGGAGAAGAGTTTTTTGGTAATCAAAATTTCGCACCGGCTATTGATATATATCAGGACAATGATGATCTCATTGTTGAGACGTCTCTACCCGGTATTGATCCAGAAAATGTTGATATCTCAGTTGAAAATGATGTGTTGACGATGTCTGGTGAGACAAAAGATAAAAAAGAAATAAAAAGGGAAGATTTTTATCGTAAAGAGATTCGTGAAGGATCATTTTCACGTTCAGTGATTTTACCTGTTGCTGTAAAAGGATCTGAGGCACAAGCGGAATATGATAATGGCGTGCTTAAAGTTGTGTTGCCGAAAGCAGAGGATGCAAAGCCAAAAAAGATTTCCGTAAATATAAAGAAAAAATAAATGATTTTTTCTTTCTCCCTCTCACTTTTCTTGTGTGAGGGAGAGCAGTGAAAAGCATATGTTCTAAAATCGTTTCAGTAGCTTGTCGATTGGATATTGAAATGAGCTTGGAAAAGCTTGTATTAAATAATAATTGTAATTAAATTAAATAACATAATTATGAGTAAAATACTCGGAATCGATCTGGGCACAACCAACTCAGCAATGGCTGTGGTGGAAGGTGGACAACCGGATATCGTAGAGAACAAAGAAGGAAATCGTACAACACCATCAATGGTGGCAGTAAATAAAAATGGCGAGCGACTTGTAGGTCTCTTGGCGAAGCGTCAGGCGGTGACAAATCCAGATAACACGCTTTTTAGCATTAAGCGATTTATCGGACGAAAATTTGATGATGCAGATGTGCAAGAAGATGTGAAATTGTCTCCGTACACCGTGGTGAAAAGTGACAATGACAGCATTAAGGTGAAAATGGGTGACAAAGACTACACACCACAAGAAATTAGTGCGATGGTGCTGGGGAAGTTGAAAACGGATGCAGAAGATAAACTTGGTGAAAAAATTGAAGAGGCAGTGATCACTGTGCCAGCATATTTTGATGATGCACAAAGGAAAGCAACGAAAGAAGCTGGTGAAATTGCAGGACTTAAAGTTCGTCGTGTCATCAATGAGCCGACAGCAGCAGCACTTGCATACGGATTTAATAAGAAAAACGATGAGCAAATCGCTGTGTATGATCTCGGTGGTGGGACATTTGATGTGTCAATTTTGGAAGTGAGTGATGACACGATCGAAGTAAAAGCAACAAATGGTGATACGCATCTTGGTGGTGATGACTTTGATCAGGTGGTGATTAATTGGATTCTTGATGAGTTTAAATCACAAGAGGGTATTGATTTGTCACAAGATAATCTTGCACTTCAACGTGTCAAAGAAGCAGCAGAAAAAGCAAAGATTGAACTTTCAACGGCAGATCAGACAGAAATCAATCAACCATTCATTACTACAAGTGATGAAGGACCAAAGCATCTCGTGCTAACACTGACGCGAGCAAAACTGGAAGAACTCGTGCATGACCTTGTGCAAAAAACACTTGTACCGACAGAGCAAGCACTCAAAGATGCTGGCTTTAGTAAGGGAGATATTGACGAAGTGATTTTGGTCGGTGGGATGACACGTATGCCGATTATTCAGAAAACTGTAGAAGAATTTTTTGGCAAAAAACCAAACATGACAGTCAATCCGGACGAAGTAGTCGCAATGGGTGCTGCAATTCAAGGTGGTGTGTTTCAAGGAGATGTAAAAGATGTCTTGCTTCTCGATGTGACGCCGCTCACACTGGGTATTGAGACAATGGGAGGTGTGCGTACACCGCTAATTGAAAAAAATACAACAATTCCAGCAAATAAGTCACAAATATTTTCAACAGCAATGGACAATCAGCCAAGTGTGGAAATTCACGTATTGCAAGGTGAGCGTGAGATGGCAGCGGACAATAAGACGCTTGGACGATTTATCCTTGATTCAATTCCACCGGCACCACGTGGTGTGCCACAAATTGAAGTGTCGTTTGATATTGATGCAAATGGTATTTTGAATGTAAAAGCAGTGGACAAAGCATCAGGCAAAGAACAATCAATCAAGATTGAAGGATCATCTGGACTTTCAGAAGAGGAAATCGAAAAGATGAAAAAAGATGCAGAAGCGCATGCAGAGGATGATAAGAAGAAAAAAGAAGCAGTAGAAATGCGCAATGCAGCTGAGACACTTGTGTTTACAACGGAAAAAGCATTGAAAGATGCCGGTGACAAAATCACTGACGAAGAGAAAAAACCAGTTGAAGAAAAAATAGAAGCATTGAAAGAGGTGTTGAAAGATGAAAATGCTGAAATGGAAAAGATTAAGTCAGCAACTGATGAACTTTCTGAGGCAGCACAAGCAATTGGTGAAAAACTCTACAAAGCAGCACAAGAAGCACAAGCAGCTACTGAAAATACAGAGGACACACCAAAAGAAGAAGGCTCTGCAAAAGACGCTGAGGTAGAAGAGGAAAAAGAAGAAAAAACTGAAGAAAAAAAAGATGATGAGAAGAAATAGTTTTTTCTACTTTGAAATGAAAACACCGCGCTACTGCGCGGTGTTTTTTGATTGTGGGTGTAGAGGGATTCGAACCCCCGACCGTCGGCTTAAAAGGCCGTTGCTCTACCGACTGAGCTATACACCCGTATATCGTATTCATGTATACTGAAAAAAATACGACTAATGAACATTTTATAAAAAAAAGTTTAACCTGTCAATAGTGGTTTTTTTATTTTTTTTGTAGTATGATATGAAATATATGAAACATATTATAACAATTATTTTTGTAGTTGCTGTAGTAACCCTTTCGGGTTGTTTAAATTCTGGTTCAGGAAATCCAATCGGTGGAGTGATGAAAAGTGAAGATGCTGGTCGAAATTTTGAATCAAAGGTATATATCAATGAAAATACATCACTTGCACGGAGCAATGTGTTATCTCTGGCAATTGATCCATCAAATAATCAGATTGTTTATGCGGGTACAGGAGGAAATGATTTGTACAAAAGTGTGGATGGTGCTGAGTCATGGACAAAATTGTTGACAGGAATCACAAATATTAGAAGCGTAGCAATCAATCCATTTAGTACAAGTACAATTTATATCAGTGGATTATACAAAGGTCGTGGTAGTGTGGTAAAGTCTGTTGATGGTGGCAAAAATTGGCATCGAGTTTATCTTGAACCGTCAGATGGCACGAGTGTGACAGCGCTTGTTATATCATTGAAAAATGGTGAAGAAGTATATATTGGTACAAGTGGCGGAACAATTGCACGAACAAAAGATGGGGGAGAAACATGGAAAAATCTCTATAATGCGCAAGATAGTGTGAATTCGCTCATGTTTGATGGTGGTGATATGAATACGATCTATGCGCTTATTGGAGGGAGGGATATATATAAATCTCGTGATGGTGGAAAAACTTTTGAAGATATAAGCGATTTAGAAAGGGAATCACAAGAGGAATTATATGAAGGTCAATTGTATTCTATGGCAACATCACCATCAGTATCTGGAACGATTGTTGTCGGAACAGATAATGGCGTATATAAGTCAGTGAATTATGGGCAGACATGGACTGTAGTTGATGTGATTGCAAGTACGGTTGGTATTCCAATTCATGCTGTTGCAATCAGTCCACACGATGCGAATAATCTTGTGTATGCAGCTGCAAAAGCGGTGTATACGAGTGTGCCTGACGGATGGGCAATTACTGATACGACGAGTAATCGTGTAGTAAGTGTGATTACACATGATCCAGTTGATTCAAATATGGTGTATATTGGACTGAAAAATGTAAAATAATTTTTGTAATAAGTATATAAATTAATAGGGTATGTATAAGGAGATTATAGAGTTGCATCGAGAGGGGTTGGATAATGCTATCGATCATCTAGAGAAAGAGGCGGCAAAATTGCGTACAGGACGGGCCAATCCATCGCTCGTTGAGGATTTGGAAGTTGAAAATTATGGTGTGCTGACACCGATCAAACAGGTGGCAAACATCTCAACGCCAGAGGCACGACAATTGCTCGTACAGCCATGGGACAAATCTAATTTTGAAGCAGTAGAAAAAGTAATTACAGATGCTGATCTTGGAGCAAATATTTCCAATGATGGGATTGCGGTACGTTTGGTATTTCCACCAATGACAGAAGAAAATCGTGTAGATCTAGTTAAAGTGCTCAATCAAAAAGCAGAAGAAGCGCGTGTGACTGTGCGAAATGTGCGTGAAGAAATCTGGAAAGAAATCCAAAAAGAAGAAAAAGAGGGAAATCTCACAGAAGATGATAAATTTGCGGGTAAGGATGCTCTGCAAGAAGTTGTGGATGATTTTAATAAAAAGATTGAAGATGTACGAAAGAAAAAAGAAGAAGAAATAATGACAATTTAAAATAAGTAATGAAAATTTAAATAAAGTTTATAAATAAAAAATATTTATGTTTACTACAATACTGATATTTTTGATTATTTTGGGTGTACTTATATTTGTACACGAGATGGGTCATTTTTTTACAGCAATTCGCAATGGTGTAGTTGCACATGAATTTGGATTTGGTTTTCCTCCACGTGCTATTGGTGTTGTAAAAAATGAAAATGGAAAGTGGAAAATAATTTATGGAAATAGAGAATATTATGGAGAGAACACACTGTATTCGCTTAATATTATTCCGCTTGGTGGGTTTGTACGAATCAAGGGAGAAAACCCACTTCATGAAGACGATGTGAAGGATTTTGAAAAATTGTCAGAAGCGGACAAGGAGTATGTCAGAATGTCAGAAGATCCAGATAGTTTTGCAAAACAGTCTGGATGGGTGCGATTTAAAATTCTTGTTGCTGGCGTTGTGATGAATTTTGTGCTTGCGTGGGTTCTTATTTCAATTGTTTTGATGTTTGGCGCACCAGAACCAAATGATGAATTGATTGATCCAAGTATGATTGTAGCAAATATTGGTGTACAAATCGTTGAGGTAGAGTCAGGATCTCCTGCTGAAGAGATTGGATTGAAAGTGGGAGATAGTGTGAAAAAGGTATGTGGTGGAAATTCTTGTGTGGATATCGAAAGCGCAGATCATTTGCGTGATACGATTTTTGCACATCAAGGTGAGGAAATTCAAGTTGATGTGCAACGTGGCAAGGATATCTTGACTGTGAGTGGCGTGCCACGAACAAATGTTTCAGAAGGGCAGGGAGCACTTGGAATCTCTATGATGGAGACTGTTTTAGTTAAATATCCATGGTATGAAGCATTGTGGGAGGGCGTGATGCGTGTAATCAATCTCACGGCTATGATTTTAATAGCTTTTGGAAATATTATTGTATCATTAATTACTGGTCAGGGTGTTGGTGCAGAAGTAGCTGGTCCTGTGGGAATCGCAATGATGACAGAACAAATGAAAGATCTTGGATTTGTGTATCTTTTGCAATTTGCAGCAATTCTTAGTGTAAATCTTGGTATTATCAATATTTTACCAATTCCAGCGCTTGATGGCGGACGCATTCTCTTTGTTTTTATTGAAAAGATTAAGGGTTCTCCGGTAAATCATAAAGTGGAGGGTATGATGCATACAGTGTTTTTTGTGGTTTTGATTGGATTTATGCTTTTCATCACGGTTCGTGATGTGCTCAAATTGTTTTGAAAAATGTGAAAAATTGTAAAATCAATCAAAAAACTGCCCAAAAAGCAGTTTTTTGATATTTTGATGAATTATTTTTGGCACCGTATTTAGTCAGATAAATCGTAATTAATTCTTGAATCCAGCATACAAATACTTGACAAAAAATCAATTTTTTGGTAGAGTTTTATGAAGTAAAGATCATATATATTTAACGGTGTAAATTAAGTATTTTTGTATGAATACAGGGGAAAAAACAGTTGAGAAACATGGAAAATTTTATAGTGTTTTTCAGGATCTTTTAGCGCATTTACCAGTGCGTTCGCAAAAGATTGTGGCAAAACGATTTGGTGTAACGGAAGAAAAGCCACTTACACTGCAAGCAATTGGTGATGAGTATGAGATTACGCGTGAACGCGTGCGTCAAATTGTGCAATCAGGGCTAAAGAGCGTGCATACCGCAGAACATGATGCATATGTTTCCGCGCGTGATGAAATCATTGCAATTGTAAATGATAGACATGGGATTATTTCTGAAGCACAGATTATTGATGCGCTCGGTAATAATAATTATAGTGAGAATGGTTCTATTCGATTTTTTATTGAAGGAATGCCAGAACTTGATGTAATTAATACAAAAAAGTATCCTGTAGCAGATCGGATCATTGTAGTTAGTGATTTTGATGTGAACAAATGGCACAGTGTGCATAATACAGTAAAAAATCTTTTGGAGGACAAAGAAGAAGTGCATACACATGATATGATCCATAAGCATATTGT
Organism: Candidatus Moraniibacteriota bacterium; assembly: GCA_002747515.1. Taxonomy (GTDB): domain Bacteria; phylum Patescibacteriota; class Minisyncoccia; order Moranbacterales. The sequence goes on along the minus strand of PDPP01000010.1, from coordinate 7,202 downwards.
AGATGATTATGATGATATCACGCCGGAACAGTTAGTGAACTATCTTGCAGTTTCTCGCGAAATTGCTAGTAATCCATTTAATAAATGGGGTCTTGTAGAATGGGATGATATTTCACCACGTGGTGTACGTGAAAAAGCATTGCTCATTATGAAAGAAAAAAATACGCCAATGCATTTTCGCGAAATTGCGTCAGCAATTGATGAATATGGTCTTGGTAAAATGGGACGAAAATCTCATCCGCAGACAGTGCATAATGAGTTGATTCGTGATGATAATTTTGTACTTGTTGGTCGTGGTGTATATGCGCTTAACACTGAAGAGTATGTAGAGGGCACAGTGAAGGATGTGATTGAAGATGTGCTTAAGCGTTCTCCTGAACCACTTACAGCTGATGAGGTAGTGGATCGTGTGCTAGAAATGCGATACGTAAAGCCTTCAACAGTGAAAGTCAATTTGAATGCAGTTGCAAAAAAGCTTAATAAGGACAAAAAATATACTCTCTAGATATAAAGACAACTTAATGCTATAATGAATTTTGTAATGAACGTATATTCATGACAGAATTTTTTCTTCAAATTTTTATAGCATTTCAAGCAACCTGGTTTGTTCTTGTGCCGGTGACTTTTTATATTATTTTTCGGAGTTTATGGGGTCGTTATGTATGTATACATGATTTTTATAGCAAACAAAATGAAGTGCTTTTGGAACTAATACCGCCACGTGATATTGAAAAAAGTCCAAAAATTATGGAGCGGGTTTTTGATTCTTTAGCAGCGACAGATGCTGGTGTGAATGTAATTAACAAGTATTGTCACTGTGCACAAAATCCATATTTTTCGTTTGAGATTACAGGAGAAGAAGGTATAGCACATTTTTATGTACGTGTGCCAGGTGCATGGAGAACAATTATGGAAAGCATCTTGTATGCACAATATCCAGATCTTGAAATTGTTGAGGCAGAGGATTATACACAAAAAGTGCCACAGGTAATTCCAAATGAAGAATGGACGTTGAAAGGATTTGATCTGAATCTTCTCAAACCAGATGCATATCCGATTAAGACATATCAGTATTTTGAGGAGGATGTTACAGGAAAAATGATCGATCCACTAGCGAGTTTGATGGAAGTAATTAGCAATCTCGGCCCAGGACAACACATCTGGATTCAATATGTGATTCAAGCAGATCGTCCAAATTGGTTTGATGATTGGGGTAAGATGACAGTTGATGATTTTTTGGGCAAAGTGTCAAAGCCAAAGGGTCTGATGGCGCGTTTTGGTTATGATCTCAATCAAGTGCTTGGTGGTATTATTACGGGTGTGTTTAAGGCGCCAGAACTCACGCCATTTTCAGAGCCTGAGAAAGGACCTGATGATCCATTGGAATTTCGTTTGACACCAGGTGAAAAACAAGTGCTCAAGGCGATTGAAGAAAATATCAGTAAGGCAATGTTTTCTGTGAATATGCGTATAGTGTTGGTGGGGCGAAAAGACTTTTTTAGTGGGACAAATCTTGGTGGTGCAATGACTGTTGTAAAGCAGTTTGCAGATAATCATACTAATCAATTGGTGCCAGTGGATCGCTCAAAAGTGTATGCAGATTATGTTGGTGTTGAGAGTCGGTCAGCATTTCGTGCAAGAAAACTGTTGCGTCGTTATCGTGATCGTGATGATACAGGATTTCAATTTCATTTTAGTACAGCAGAGTTGGCAACGGTGTTTCATTTGCCAGACATGTCCATAGAGGCACCATCTGTACAACGTACAGATTCACGTCGTGGCACAGCACCAAGTAATTTGCCATTTGAATAAATAAAAGATAATATATCGTAAATTTAGAAAATATCATATGACAGAAATAACAGCATTTGCAGAGACAAATTTTCGCAATCAGCGTACAGCGTTTGGAATTAAAACAGATGATCGACGACGTCATCTTTATGCGATTGGAAAAACAGGCATGGGCAAAACTAATATGCTCGAGAATTTAGCAATTCAGGATATTCGCAATGGGCATGGAATGTGTTTTGTGGATCCTCATGGTGACACAGCGGAAAAGTTGATTAGTATGATCCCACCAGAGAGAATTAATGATGTAATTTATTTTAATCCAGCAGATCAAAATTTCCCAATTTCATTCAATGTTATGGAAGAGGTTGCGCCAGAATTTCGTCCTTTGGTTACCTCTGGTCTTATTGGTGTATTTCAAAAATTGTGGGCAGATTCATGGGGTCCACGTTTGGAGTATATCCTTCGAAATGCAATTTTGGCGCTTTTGGAGTATCCAGGAAGTACATTACTTGGCGTAATGCGTATCCTTACTGATAAAAAATATCGTGTGCGTGTGGTTAATCATGTGCAAGATCCAGTTGTCCGAGCATTTTGGACAGAAGAATTTCCAAAATGGAATGATCGTGTTTTGCAAGAAGTGATTTCACCAATCCAAAATAAGGTTGGACAGTTTCTTACGAGTCCATTGATTCGTAACATTGTTGGTCAGAACAAATCAGCTTTTGATGTGCGGACGGTTATGGATGATAAAAAGATTCTTATACTCAATCTCTCAAAAGGACGAATCGGTGAGGATAATAGTGCGCTGATTGGTGCAATGCTTATTACAAAAATTCAACTTGCAGCAATGGGTCGTGTAGATATGGAGGAAAGTGCACGTAAAGATTTTTATCTCTATGTTGATGAGTTTCAGAATTTTTCGACGGAGTCTTTTGCAAATATTCTCTCTGAGGCACGTAAGTATCGTTTAAATTTAATTCTTGCAAACCAGTACATTGCACAGTTAGATGAAGTGGTGCGTGATGCAATTTTTGGTAATGTTGGCACAATTGTTTCTTTTCGTGTGGGAGCGGCAGATGCAGAGCACTTGGAAAAAGAGTTTGAACCGATATTTACTATGAATGATATTGTAAATTTACCAAAATACAATATTTATCTTAAACTCATGATCGATGGAATTGCAGGAGATGCATTTAGTGCAACGACATTGCCACCAATTGAGCGTAAGTATGAGGATAGTACGGAAAAGGTGATTAAAGTATCGCGTGAGCGATATGCACAAGATAAAAAAACTGTAGAAGAAAAGATTGCTCGGTGGAGCGGTATTGTGATTTCAACTAAAATTGCAAATAACGCTTCGGCAAAATCCGTAGAAAATGTAAAATTGCAAAAACACGAAAAATCTATAAACAAAACAGAAGTAAAGGATGATTTGCAAGAAGAATTTTCTATGAATGAAAATGAAGAGAATGATGAGAAAAATATGGAAAGGGTGGAAAAAGATTTAGATGACGTAAAGAGTCAGCAGGAGATGTATGATGCAACATGTGCAATGTGTGATCTTGATATAAAAGTACCATTCAAGCCAGATGGAGAGCGACCAGTATTTTGCAAAGAATGTTTCAAAGATCATCAGCGTGCTCTTGCAAAATCACAAATGAACGAAGATGGAGAAAATTTACAGAAAAAAAAAGCGAAAAAAAATAAAATAAAGCCACAAAAAAAAGAAAAAGAGGTTATTGTGGAAGATAAAGTGATTACAGTTGATAAAAAGGCAATGAGTCTTTCACAACTCAAACATGTAGCACCAAAGAGATTTACAAAACCCAAAAAGGCTGATGTAGATTTTTCGGGTGTGCGAAATCTTATTGATAAAACACGTAACGAAAAATAATATATGGAAACACTCGTCTTTTGGATTGCAATTTTTGTGATTTCACTGTTTGTCATGCTTAAGGGTGCAGATTGGTTTTTGGTTTCAAGTGAAAAGATTGGTCGTGCGCTGGGGTTGTCAGCGTTTATTATTGGGGCAGTAATTGTTGGTCTTGGCACGTCCTTACCGGAACTTGCTGTGGCACTTTTTGCATTGGTGCAGGGTGCAGAAGATGTGATTGTATCAAATGCAGTTGGTTCTAATATTTCTAATATTTTGCTCATTATTGGTATTGCAGCAATTGTTGCACGTAAACTAGTAGTTTCAAAAAATCTGATTGATATTGACCTACCAATGCTTGCATCGAGTACAGCTATATTTCTCGTAGTTACATGGAATCAGGAGGTAAGTTTTGCTGAGGCATTAATCTTGATTGGAGCGTATACAATCTATTTTGCATATACAATTTTTTCCAAGGATGTGGGTATTGATAATGAGGATGAAACAGTACACAAAAAAGAACGAATTACTTTACGACTTATAGGCATGCTTGTTCTTAGTGGTATAGCACTTGTATTTGGTGCAAAATATCTCATTAATTCTGTAGTAAGTATTGCAGAAATTCTTGATGTGCAATCAGCACTTATATCAATTACAGCAGTTGCAGTTGGTACAAGTCTACCTGAACTTATTGTATCTATAAAAGCGGCACTTTCTGGAAAATCAGAAATTGCTGTAGGAAATATTTTTGGGTCAAATACATTTAATGCGTTGATGGTTGTTGGGGTTCCAGCATTGTTTTCAAATTTACATGTTGATCCGATGACATTTCAAATTGGTTTGCCGATAATGGCAGTAGCTACATTTCTTTTTTTATTTAGTGGTATATCACGTAAGATTTATTTATGGGAAGGTGCAATGTTTACATTGCTTTATATATATTTTATTGGACGTCTTTTTTATATCTTTTAAAAAGGATGGTTGCTTGAAATATATATATATTTCGCGTATGATGAGAATATAATTATGCGTTAAATGCACATATTATGTACATTGATCCTCATACCATGAGTGAAGAAGAGAAGATTAAAATGAAGCGACAATTGAGTATGCAACAAATGTCATATCAATCTGATCTTAAAAAAATAGAAAGGGAACAAAATGATTTAAGAAATGAGCGTCGTCGTCTTGATCAAGAACGTAGTAGAATGGACGTGTATATAAAAGAAAATGAGGAGAAAGTGAAAAAAAATAATGAGAAAGAAACATATCTCAATGATGAGTTACAACGCTTGAAAAAGCGATTAATTGAATTAGGATAAATATATGAAGCAGATTAATGTATATGAACGTGTGGTTGACAGTTTGCCAGAAGGAAAAAAGTTTCCAGTCAGCGTCGACCGAGATTTGCGAAATGTGAGTGAAGCACTTTTGCGTGCTGACACAATTAATGATATCGAAGATATCATGGAAAACAATAGATTATTGCGAAATAGAATTAAAACGCATGCTGGCGTATCTGCTGCGGAATTGTTTGATAAGTGCGTGGAAGAATTAAAAAAATAAAATCCTTTATGACAGCAGAAGAAATACGACAAAAGTACATTGATTTTTTTGAGTCACGAGGACATGCGGTGATTCCGTCAGCATCAATTGTGCCAGAAAATGATCCAACAACACTTTTTATTACAGCCGGCATGCATCCACTTGTGCCGTATCTCATGGGTGAAAAGCATCCTAAAGGAACGCGATTGGTTAATGCACAAAAGTGTATTCGCACGATTGATATTGACGAAGTGGGTGATACAACACATCACACGTTTTTTGAGATGTTGGGAAATTGGTCTTTGGGGGATTATTTTAAAGAGGACGCAATTTATTGGAGTTGGGAATTTCTCACAAGTGAGAAGTGGCTTGGACTTGATAAAAATCGACTTGCAGTATCTGTTTTTGAAGGAGAAAATTTTGGTGAAGATAATGAAATTCCTTTTGATGATGAGGCATATGGTATTTGGAAAAAGATTTTTGATGAAAACAATCTTCCAGAAAGTCGTATTGCAAAATTAGACCGCGAAGCAAATTGGTGGGGTCCAGCTAGTAAGACAGGTCCATGTGGTCCTGATACGGAAATGTTTTATTGGGTCGGAGATCCTAATAGCGTGCCAGAGAGTTTTAATGATGATCATGACAATTGGGTGGAGATCTGGAATGATGTTTTTATGGAATACTATAAAGACGATAGTGGTGTGTACACAAAAATGGAAAAGCAAAATGTTGATACGGGTATGGGACTTGTGCGTGTGCTTGCTGTGGTAAATGGTCTTGATGATAATTATAAAACAGATTTGTTTACACCAATTATTGCAAAAATTGAGGAAATCTCTGGAAAGAAATATGATGATAGTGATAGTGTGAAACGATCAATGCGTATTATCGCAGATCACATCACTGCGGCGGTGTTTATGGTGGCAGATGCCATTGAACCGTCTAATAGTGACCGTGGCTATATTTTGCGTCGGTTGATTCGACGAGCAGTACGTCAAGGATATTCTTTGAGCATTGTAGAAAGTTTTGCGGCAGAGATTGCAAGTATTGTTCAAAAAATATATGAAAATGCATATCCTGAAGTTCATGGCGAAAATATTTTGCGAGTGATTACACAAGAAGAGGAAAAATTTGCAAAAACATTACAAAAAGGCGAAAAAGAAATTGAAAAATTTCGTGGAAAAAAAATTACTGGAGACATCGCATTTGACCTCTTTCAAACGTATGGATATCCAGTAGAAATGACAAGTGAAGTAGCAAAGGAGAAAGAGATAGAAATTGACAAAAATATGCAAAGTGATTTTGAAAAAGCACTTGCGAAACATCAAGAGCTTTCTCGTACAGCATCATCTGGCATGTTTAAGGGAGGGCTTGCTGATAATAAAGAAGAAACAACGCAATTACATACAGCAGCACATTTGATGTTAGCAGGGTTACGGAAAATATTGGGAGATCATGTGCATCAAAAAGGATCAAATATCAATGGAGAGCGTATACGGTTTGATTTTTCTCATCCAGAAAAACTCACAGCTGAAGAAAAGCAATTTGTCGAAGATTACGTAAATGATGCAATCGCTGCAAAAGTTCCTGTTACTATGGAAGAAATGTCTGTAGATGAAGCAAAGGAAATTGGCGCAGAAGGTGCTTTTGAAAATAAATATGGTGATGTTGTAAAAGTGTACACGGTAGATAAATATTCAAAAGAAATTTGTGGTGGTCCGCATGTCACAAATACCGGTGATATTACAGGAATCTTTAAAATCAAAAAAGAACAGTCATCATCTGCTGGTGTGCGGCGTATTAAAGCGATTTTGGTGCAGGAATAGTGATATCGTGATTAGCAATTTAGATTGCTAGACATCTAAGTGATGAGAGACCTGGAAGAGTCGAAAGTCTATAATGTCATAAAGTCAAAAGACGCGATAAATCGCGTCTCTACACTTCTTGAAATCTAATCATCTAATTTTTAGATTCCTCTATTTCGTTTTATCAA
>PDPP01000009.1 GCA_002747515.1 Candidatus Moraniibacteriota bacterium | reverse complement strand
CCTCCGTCAGTTGTTGGGATCGTGAACTGTGTATTGGATGATGAGCCGGTGTTGTCTGTCTTTACTGTGATAACAAAATCATCAGCTCCTGCTGCATGTACTGAATGCACACCACAAAAAACAAAAAGGCTCATAAAAGCAAAACTAGCCACATGAATCTTTTTTTTCATGTAAAAAGCAATATGATATTTTTTTCTCACATTACAAAGAATTTTAAGCATGATAATCATTACATTTTTATTTCAACACAATTCTACTCAACATCTTCATTTGTCTCAGTATCCAACACAACACTTTCTTCTTTTTTTACAGAGACATCTTCTACATCTTTTTTTTCATCTTCATCTCCAGAATCACTCTTCTCAACATGATCCTCGACAATCATCCAGTCAAATTTAATATCCTCATCAACAGCTTCAGCAATACCAACATAAAATCCTTCATCTTCTTTAATCTTTGTTACAGAAAGTGGCTGTGCAACCACATCACCTTGTGCTGTAACAAATATACGACTATCATCATTTGCCGCGGTTGTCTCTACAAATACTTTTTTGGTATCTTTTTCAATCTTCGCCAAACCAACCGTTGCATCTTCTTCTTCACCTGTAATGACAATCTTTTCCGTTTCAAGTTTTTGTGCAGCAAACACTCCATCCAATGTCAAATTACCATCCGTAGCATAAAGTAATGCTTCTGGATCAATTGCAAGCAGTGTCTCAAGTGTGACAAGATCAGTTGCACCAAGTAAATCCAATATCTGCAAACCAGCATCTGCAGTTGCAAGTCGCACCTTAATTGCTTCGATATCAGTAGCAAGCGTATTGGCATCACTTTGAAGAGCGATAATGTCTTTTTGTGCAGACGCAATCTCATCTTCTACAGTATTAAATTCCTCATTCACAAAAGTAATTCCCGCTTTTTGGGTCAAATCATTAAAATTAGTTGTGATAAGTGCATTTTGCTCTTGCACTGCTTGTGTGATCATTGGAATCATACCAATTGTACTCAACTGCAAATATCCCGTCTCCTCATCCTTAATTACAAGTCCAGGTAGCACTTCTTGCACATCTTGTGCGATAAATCCCATTGTCTTAACTACTTCGTCATCCTCAAATTTCCAGTTATACGCACGTGGTTTCAGCTTCATAAGCGTGTCGAGACCATCATTGAGCGGTGTAATATTTTTCTTGAGTCGCTCATCAGACGAACAATTAATCGTACCTCCATTTGCTGAAAGTGTACATGAGGTATTTGTCGAAGAATTGTTAAATCGTGCAATAATCGCATTTGATCCAGTTGTACGTACATCCAACGCATACATCGGATCTGCCACACCAATTCCTACATTACCACTTGATTCTACTGCAAGCTTCGTACCTCCATTATATGTATATGATGCTCCGGAGTGTGCACTAGCAATTGCTGTTGTCGTCATAGAGGTGTCTGATGCAATTGCCGTTACAGTAACTGTATCAGCGCCAATTGTAATCGTACCGCCAACACGAAATGTACTCAAAAAATTTGTACCTGTACCAGTAACCGTTGTCCCACCTGCACTGTTGCTCACTGTACCTGCACCTGTGATTGTCGCTGTGCTAGTCACATCTGTACCAGTACCTACTGAATATGCACCTGTTGCATTATCAATTCCTACAAAAAAATCATGTACCGCACCATCAAATTGCACAGACGTATCCTGCGCAACGCCAGTTCCAATCACAATCGCTGACTCAGTTGCGTTGGAAGCACTAATGGATAATTCTCCAGTGTTATTTACAAACAAATCTGCATAATTTGTTCCATCATAAGAAAGCCGCAAGTCATTGTTCGCACCATAAATATCCAACATTGCACTTGGTGAAATTGTTCCGATACCAACTCGTCCTGCATTGGTAAATGCAACCACCGCATCACTATCAGTCGCATCAACATCGCTGAGTGCTGGCTTAAAATAAAGATTATCATTCACTCCTGCAAGAACAGACCATGCTTGACCTGTATCTCCCTTTTGAAGTTCTAAATGTGGTCGATTAAGACTGCCTCCTGAACGGCCAATCTGGATACCGTCAGAAGATGAAGAACTATCTATTGTTAATTTATCTGAAAGAGTTGTTGTACCAATGCCCACATCTCCACTAGACGCATTTACAAAAAGATTATTTGAATTTACTGTAAAGTTTCCTGAGATTTCTGCATCACCATTTGTATTGGTTGCTATGATATGTGCATCAGCACCTGTTTCTTTTGCCTCTAATCCATTTAACCTATGAGAATTTAATGCAAAGCCTGTAGGCGTTATTTTTCTTCGTGGTGTCATTTCTGCATTTGTTCCGATTTGTACACCAAGTTCATAGTTTTGATCAAATGTCAGTAAATCTAAGTTTGATAATGTTGTAGAAAATATACCGCTTGTTACTGTGACAACTTGTACATCTGACCATATAGATGTATTTGTTTCATCGTATATATTAAGTGTAAACTGATAATTTCCATCTGGGACTGCTATGTTATTAGTATCAGTAAGTTTTCCATGATACGTTAGCTCTTGATCTGGCGCAGCTTCTGCAACAAAAGAAGAAAAATTAAAAAAGAATAATAATAAAAAACTACTTATTAGCGTGATAAAAGATATAGCTAATGTTATATTTTTCACTGATTTTAACATGTCGTTTTTTTTGTTTTCTTACGAGTATACTATATCATAGTTTTTTTTGGCGTGCAAAAAAATTATCCACAGGTCTATATAATTGTAAACTACCATATCTATAAACTATGTGAAAACTCGTTTATATAATAAATAAATTAGCAAATCAGGAGCTATGTAAACAAAGAGAAAATGTTATTTTTTTCCTCTTCAATTTATAATTTATCACTTATAATTTCTCATCCTATTCTCCTTTTCGACGTGCTTTGATGCGATCATTTTCTGTTAAGTGTTTTTTTCTGAGGCGCACGCTCCGTGGCGTGATTTCTAAATATTCATCACTAGACATGATTTCCATACCTTTTTCAATCGTAATTTCAATTGGTGGTGTCAGATTGATTGCATCATCACTGCCACTTGCACGCATATTTGTCAGATGTTTTCCTTTAATAGGATTAACTGTCATCTCATCACCACGTGATGTATTGCCAATCACTTGTCCTTGATATACTTCTGTACTCGCACCGATATATAGTGCGCCACGCTGTTGCAAATTTGCCAGTGCGTATCCGAGTGCTTTCCCTGTCTCGCCTGAAACCATTGAACCAACCGCATGTCGCTGTATTTCACCAACATGTGGACGAAAATCGAGAAAACGCGTGGAAATAATACCCTCACCTTTTGTATCTACAATAAACTCGTTTCTATATCCCAATATCCCACGTGTTGGCACTTCAAAAAGCATACGCACTCCATCGCTCTCATGTTTCATATCTGTCATTACACCTTTGCGTTTGCCAAGTTTTTCAATAATTGATCCAGAAAATTCTTCTGGCACAGTAATCGTCACTTCTTCAAACGGTTCGTGTTTTGCACCATCAATATCTTTGATGATCACACGCGGCTGTGATACCGCCACTTCAAATCCTTCTCTGCGCATATTTTCCAAAAGCACCGCAATATGCAATTCTCCGCGACCAGATACCGTAAAATTTTCTCCAGAAAAATCCACTTTCAATCCAACATTTACCTCCAACTCTTTTTCCAATCGCTCGCGAATTTGCTCACGTGTGACAAATGTACCTTCTTTACCAGCAAATGGCGAATCATTCACCAAAAACTCCAAAGAAATTGTCGGCTCGTCAACAGTAATTGCTGGCAATACCCCAGCATTCTCCTCAGCACAAATCGTCTCACCAATATCAATATCGTCAATTCCCGCTACCATCACAATATCTCCCGCAACCGCCTCCGGCACATCTTTTTTCTCAATACCCTCAAATGTAAAAATCTTGATAATTTTGGCTTTGCGTGTTGATTTCATTTCCGATTTTACAAACACCTCACCAATCCCCACAGTCCCTTCATACACGCGCGCCACTGCCATGCGTCCCAAAAAATCATCATACGCAAGCGAAAAAGATTGCAAGCGAAACGGTACATCTGTCTCACTTTTTGCTGGTGGAACATGTGCAACAATCATATCAAGTAGCGGTGTCATATCAGTACTCACATCTTCTGGATGATGCATCGCTTTTCCTTCGCGCGCAATCGCATAGACTGTTTTAAAATCTAACTGCTCATCATCTGCACCGAGGTCCAAAAAGAGCTCATAAATTTCTTCTTCCACTTCACCCAACCGTGCTGCTGGTTTGTCAATTTTATTGATCACCACAAGTGGTTTATGACCGATTTCAAGAGATTTCTTGAGTACAAAACGCGTCTGTGGCATCGGTCCTTCCTGTGCATCCACCACCAACACAACCGAATCAATCGAACGCAACACACGCTCCACTTCCGACCCAAAATCCGCATGACCGGGCGTATCCACGATATTAATCTTTGTATCTTTATACATTACAGATGTATTTTTTGCATAGATTGTGATGCCACGCTCTTTTTCGATAGAATCACTGTCCATGCTTCCATCAGAAGCAGCACCTGTCTGATCCATAATCGCATCAGTAATCGTCGTTTTACCATGATCAACATGCGCAATAATAGCAATATTTCGAATATCCATACGTATAGAATTTAGAATGTGGAATAAAGAATTTAGCATACAAAAAACCAGCATACGCTGGCCCGCTCCATGCGGAAATCGTCTCCTTATCATAATGAAAAAAAACCATACTGTCAATTATTTTTTGCTTAAATTCATCTATAGAGTGTTATCTAAAACAAAAAAACTCCTCATTAAAGAAGTCTAATAAAATAGGCTTAAAAATCGATGCGGAGAGGGAGGGATTCGAACCCTCGAGGCCCGTGAAGACCTAACACCTTAGCAGGGTGCCCTATTCGACCGCTCTAGCACCTCTCCAATTTTTTATTAAATTATACAAAAATTAGTGTACCATTGAATGCACTGCAAATCAAGTAAATGTAAAGTAATAATCATCCAAAACTTCTTTATACTATATACATATCTTCCTTTTTGTGATTTATGGTATAATGAAGGCATTTAAAAAATTTACACCCATATCTTATGAGTATGCTTTTTGATAATATCACCGAACAAGATAAAATCGTTGCTGTTAAAGAATTGATTGATGATTCTACTCCGCGACCGTCTTTTTTCTTTCTTGTTATTCTTTCTGTTCTTATGGCTGCGTGTGGACTTATTATTAACAACGCTTCCGTCATTATCGCATCAATGCTGATTGCACCAATACTTTCACCTGTTCTCTCTATTGCACTAGGCATTGTAATCGCTGATGGTAAATTGATATCACGATCTTTTTTCACATTACTCAAATCAACTGGGTGGGCAATCAGTCTTTCTGCAGTTACAACATGGTTATTATGGAATTTTGCTACAAGTGATTTTCACACATCACTTACACCAGAAATCATAGAACGTATCCAACCGTCAATCGTGTATTTGATTATTGCAATCATCGCTGGAACTGCTACAGCATTTGCTCGTGTCAAGCCAGATTTATCTGAAACATTACCAGGCACTGCAATTGCTGTTGCGCTTGTACCACCACTCGCAACAGTTGGTATCGGCATTGCAACACTTCGACTTGAAGTGGCAAGTGGCGCATTTGCAATGTTTGTCCTCAATCTGATCGGTATTGTACTTGCTGCAATGGTGATGTTTTCTATGATGAATCTCTACACGAAAAAAACAATTATCGCAAAAACTGTAGAAAAAGCTGATGAAGAATTGGAAAAGGAATTAGAAAGTTCACAAAAGAAAACTGAAACAAACAATATTTCACCTTTTGCTGAAGATTGACCTAAAAACATAACATTATGTCAATTCAATTACTCAAAAAAGATGAACGTGGTCGAGTATATCAATGTAATGGCTTTAAGCTTTTTTATAGAATAAAAAACTCTGTATCAGGTAACAATGACACAAATCTAGAAGAAAAAATTTACGTTATTACTGGAACAATCGAAGTGACGCGAAATGCAGAGACAAAAATTATAAATGCTCCAGAATACACTGAAATACCAGCAAATACATACCACAAAATCACAGCTGTAACTGATACAAGCTTTATTGTCCTTGATAATAAAAAATAGATAAAAAAACAGCATCCATCAAAATACTGTCTTTTATGCTCATAAACCACTATCTTTTCCGCTAATTATGACTTTTACTATAAAAAATGTGTCCTTGGTAGGAGTTGAACCTACGACCTTTTGGACCGCAACCAAACGCTCTATCCACTGAGCTACAAGGACCCAAATTTACTATCAATTTACAATTTTAGAAATAAATTCAATAACAAACTTGATTTTACACTACATATTATCAAAAGTCAATCAAAAAATGCACTAACGCACATTTTTCAATAACGCATTTCACTTAACTATTCATCACATTTCATTCACCAACACTACATCCTAAAAAGTCGCTCCATAATATCAACGATATTTTGCTCCTGTTTTTCCTCTGGGATAAATTCTACAAGCGCCCTATACACATCTACTGGATCCACCTGATGAAGTGGAATATGTAAATATGGACGAAAATACCCCTTCATATGTAAGCTAATCACACGTGTATGTGGTGGTTCATAAAAAATCCAAAAAGATTGAATGTCATCAAAATCATAAATTTCATCGCCAACCAGAATTCCATCATATGTCACTGCAAAATCAATGACTTTTTGTGGCTGTGACAAGATAAGATATCCTACAAGACCAATAAGCGCAAAAACAATCGCCATAAGAATTCCGCCTTTTATCACTGCATAAAGAACAATGAGTGAGAGAATGATAAGAGCCCCTGTATACCACTGCTTACTCCGTGGATAATGTTCAAATTCCGGACCACGCCAATTTACAATAATATTCTCCCTACTTTGCTGTAAGTATTGTGAGTATTCTTTTTCGTACTCATAATGCTCTTGATAATCAAGTTTTTCCTTTGCCAGTGGTTTTTTTGGTGCTTTGCGCACCCACTTTTCATTTCGTTGTTGTTGTAACTTCTTTTTTTCTAACGCTGGAGCAATCCTGCGTTGTTTTGGCGCCTGCGTAAGCTTTTTTCGATTTTTTCCCACACCTAAGAACTTCGTTTTTTCTTCCTCATTCTTATACTTTTCTATTTTATTTTCACGCAAGTTCATTACCATACGTTTTTTTATTTTTTTGCAATACAGATATATTATCATACATTTACAAAATCTGCACTTTCTGCTATGATAAACTTTGTATCGATTATGATATATATTCGACTGGAGGTGTGGCAGAGTGGTCGAATGCATCGGTCTTGAAAACCGAAGTCCCTTCACGGGGACCGGGGGTTCGAATCCCTCCGCCTCCGCCACGTCACTCGCGAGTGACGCGGCTCTACTAGCACACTATGCTAATTGAGTCACGTTATCACGCGTCTTTATTAAAAAGAACAATGACAACCCACACAATGCACATCGCCGCAGAGCAATTTGCAAAAATTGCTAATGGCACAAAAGTAATTGAATCACGATTGTATGACACGAAACGTCAAAAAATATGCCTTGGCGATACTATTGTTTTTGCATGTAATGATGACCCATCACAAACCGTATGCACAACCGTGACAGCACTTTATCATTATCCAACTTTTGCTGCATTATTCGCAGATTTTCCACCACAACTCTTTGGCAATGCATCAAAAGATGAATCACTACGTGAAATTGAGATGTTTTATTCAAAAAGAGATCAAGAAGAAAACGGCGTCATCGGAATCAAAATAGAGCTAACATAATACAAAAAAGCATTGCATGTATTTATGCAATACCTTTATGAGGAAAATACAGGTACATGCGTCTGTATATTATTTTGAACTAGCAATCTGTTTTTTTGTGTGCTAATGTGCGTCTACGAAAAACATCCACACGATATCGTTTAGGTTCTTCCAGATTCATTTGATCCATGATATTGTAATCATAATCTAGCAATGGATGAAATTCATCTTTTCGAATCCACAGGCAATGCCACCACCACACATTTTTTTTACTCCAAATACTGTTTTTGAGACTAGAAAAACTATCAGATAAATCATGATACCATATGCTATAATCAATCAGCAGACACACGGTATATTTACACAAAAAAATTTATGCTTTCGATCAAAAATCTCACAGTTGCCGCAGAAGATAAGGAAATTTTACACGACATTTCCGTTGACTTTGACGCAGGAAAAATGTATGCCATCATGGGGACAAACGGTTCTGGCAAGAGTACACTAGCCCGTACGATTATGGGAGATCCTTCTTTTAAAAAAGTAACTGGAAAAATCATACTTGATGATATAGATATTTCTGAGATCACACCAAACAAACGTGCACAAAAAGGTATTTTTCTCGCACCACAGTCTCCGCTCGCTATCCCCGGTGTCACAGTGCAACAACTGCTACGTACAGCAATGCCCCGTGAGAAAAAAACCAGCAAAGATCTCATCGCAGAAATAAAAAAAGTTGCAAAAAAACTTGATATCAATCCAGGATTACTCACACGATCTCTCAATGAAAACTTCAGCGGTGGCGAACGCAAAAAAATGGAAATTTTGCAGATGATACTTCTCAATCCACGCTATATCATCCTCGATGAAATTGACACCGGCGTGGACGTCGATGCGCTCAAAATCATCACAAAAAACATCCGCGATTTTTGCGCACAAAAAGACAAAACAGTGATCCTCATCACACACTACAATCGCATCATCGATCAACTACCCATCGATGAAACACTTGTCATGCATAATGGAAATATTATCGAGTGTGGCGATGCAGCACTTGCCAAAAAAATTGATGCAGAAGGATATATGCTCTGTGATTGTCCAAAACGCAAAAACTGCCCACACCACCGTAACTAACGCTCTATGACACAAAACAATTTTCACAATACATCTGAATTGTCACGTACAAATGATTACGATTTTGCGATGCCGGATACTTCAGTCCATCATACGCCACCCGGCATCAGTGAAGACATCGTTACTCACATCAGTCAGTACAAAGAAGAAGATACATGGATGCGTGACAAACGACTGCACGCATATGAGATTTTTCACCAAAAACCCCTCCCAACGTGGGGACCAGACCTCTCACATATCAACTTTGACGACATCACCTATTTTCGCCGTGCCACAGACACACAAAAACACTCATGGGATGATCTCCCACCAGAAATTCGCGAAACCTACGATCGTATCGGTGTGCCGGAACACGAAAAAGACTGGCTCGCCGGTGTCAGTGCACAGTATGACAGTGAAGTAGTCTATGAATCCATGACAAAAGAACTGGAAGCACAAGGTGTCATCTTTTGTGACATGGACACTGCAGTCGCACAGCATCCCGATATTGTCAAAAAATATTTTGGCACACTCATCCCTCCAACGGACAATACATTTGCCGCACTTAATTCTGCCGTATGGTCCGGTGGATCGTTTATCTACGTACCGAAAAATACACACGTAAAAATGCCACTGCAAGCATATTTTCGCATCAATGCAGATCGATTTGGACAGTTTGAACGCACACTCATCATCGCAGACGAAGGCGCATCCATGCACTATATCGAAGGATGTACAGCACCGGCGTATTCGACACAATCACTCCACGCTGCTGTAGTGGAAATTTTTGCACTAAAAGATGCAAAAGTACGCTACTCAACAATTCAAAATTGGAGCACAAATATTTATAATCTCGTAACCAAACGTGCAAAAGCAGAAAAGAATGCAACCGTAGAATGGATTGATTGTAATCTTGGATCTGGCGTAACCATGAAATATCCTTCGGTAATTCTCGCTGGCGAAGGTGCTCGTGGAGATGTAATATCTATGGCATTAGCAAATTCAAATCAAATCCTTGATACTGGTGCGAAAATGATTCACATCGCATCAAACACAACATCAAACATCATCTCAAAATCCATATCAATTAATGGCGGCATATCAAATTATCGTGGACTCATCCAAGTTGTGAATAACGCATATAATACAAAAAGTTATACACAATGTGATGCGATGCTTCTGGATAATATTTCAGAATCAAATACATATCCGACTATGGATATCAAAAATGACTCATCATCAATCTCTCATGAAGCAAGTATTGAAAATCTTGATCAAGACAAACTTTTTTATTTTATGTCACGTGGACTCACTGAAGCACAAGCGCGTAGTATGATGATTAATGGATTTATTGAAAAAATCACCAAAGAAATTCCTCTAGAATATTCTGTTGAATTATATAGACTCATAAATCTAGAAATGGAAAGGTCAATTGGATAAATATATATGCATTATAATATCTCTAAAAACTCAAAAGAAAAATACATCATCAAAACTCCTGGTGAACACATTTTTTATTTTGAAAATCTTTCTGCACGTATACAATTTATTATTAATGCAGAAAATATTGACTTACAAATTTATGGATTGTATCAAGGCACCGTTGATAAAAAATTTGACCTTTCTATTACTCAAATTCACAATACACCAAATTCACAAAGCACAACTCTCATAAAAAGCATTTTAGATGATCATTCAAAACTACATTTCACAGGAAAAATCCGTATCGAAAAAAAAGCAAAAAATTCTAAAGCACTTCTTACAAATAAAAACCTTCTTTTAAACAAAAAAGCATCGGTTATAAGCATACCTCAACTAGAAGTATTACCCCATGAAGTTGAATGCACACATTCTGCAATCACAACCACACTTGATCATGCACAACTCAATTACCTAGTTGCACGCGGTTTATCCAAAAAAAATGCAAAAAAGCTACTCCTTGAAGGATTTATACAAGATGTTTTTTTTCATAAAAATTATTGCGGAAAAAGCACATCTGTATAAATTTCTGTTTTATAATTATTAGAAATAAAATCATCAGCTGTTTTTTGATTATTAATTGTATGAACATATACAGGAACCTCACTATCTTGCAACTCTTTTAACAATGATGTTTTCGCTCTATTCTCATCTATTGTCACAGCAAATGATCCATAAAAATTTTTTATTATATTCATAATCTCATCATTATCTCCAGAATAGCGATATAATGTCCATATAACATTTTTAAATCCCATACTTTTTATTTTTGTAAAATTGTTTGGATCATAAATCTGTGGAATAACTCTTTCTTGAGCATTTGGTATAGTTTCAATTATTTTTTTTAAAGCTTGTACATTATCACCTTTTACATCAGTTATAATAAATGTATCTGGATTATCACTTAACCATTTACTGAGTGTTTTCAAGGTGCAATTATGAAATTTATTTTTTTCTATAAAATAATAAAATTCATCTAAAGTTAGTGGTTCTTGTATAGTAAAACCAAAAATATTTTTAAAATTATTTTTCCAATCATGGATACAAACGAGCTCCCGATCCTTTGTAAAAGAAAAATCTATTTCAAAATATGAAAAATTATTTGCCATATTTTCATTAAGTGCTTCTATAGAATTGGTATAAGTCATTCCACCAAAAGAACCTCCTGCATGAGCAACTCTTTTCATCTCAAATTTGTTTATATCATTTAATTTTTCTTCTGAAACATTAAATAAATCATAAATTCTATCATGTGAAAAAATATATTTTTTTTGTTCTAATTTATTCATTTCAATATTTTTTCTACCATTACCACGGAGTAAACAAAGATCTTTCTTATTACTAACATAAGAGTCATCTATTTCAGAACAATAATCAACCAAGAAAAAAAATGTATCTTTTTTTATACCTTTTCTCTTTTCAAAAAGACTCTTTTGATTATGTCTATGTGCAAACCTAATTGTTGTATGTAATTTTTCATCTAACTCAATTAATGCTGGAAGTTTGAATTTTCGCTCATCTATAAAAAACTGTTTGTTTGCAATATCAAACTCAATTTTATTTTTCACCTGCGGAAAATTCCAAAATTGCAAAATAGGATTTCTCCATTGAACACTTTTTTCTTGTATTATATTTCTGTCAGAATTCATTTCATTTGATTCATCCAACAAATTCCTTCCAAGTCCAAGGTTATTGGATAAACTCATATATGAGAGAACTGTAGAACCAACATCTAACATTGATCCCTTTGTGGAAATTTTTTTTCTTTCATTGGAACTCGGATCTATGATTAAAAAAAGATTTTTTCGATCTCCTTTATCTAAAAGTTCACTAGCTGTATTTTTCATCGCAAGATGATCAGAAACTAAAACAATAATCGTATTATCTGCATAAGGAGAAGTTGCAATCCTATTGATAAAATTGGAAATCAAATAATCAGAGCATTTTACAGCATTTAACATCTGATTTTTACCATCCCTGTATTCAAAAAAAGATGTAGATTTGCAAGATTTAGCAATAGAACCAGTAGGTTGATGTGTATCCAATGTTAATGTAAAAAGAGAGAATTTTTTTCCTGTCATAGACAGTTCCTCAAAACGCTCATATAAAATATCAAAAAGAACATCATCATGTACTCCCCACCCACCAAAATCATCGACAATATTTAATCCTTCTTTATCAATATCATCAAATCCATAAACTGAATCAAAACCATGATTTCGCAACAATGCCCCTTTCCCAGCAAAGTTTAAATTTGCTCCTGCAATATACGAAAGATTATAACCTACATCTTTCATCAGATCTCCCAAGCATACTGCCGACGACAAAAAATTATCCATTCCTTCCATTGAATTTCCGCCACCTGAAGTAAAAAGAGGAATGCCACAAAGACTTGCCGTCATCCCACCAACTGTCCATCCTGTATTATTTACTTGCGCAACATTGGTAAATGAAATAGATTCTGTTTCTATTTTTTTTAAATTAGTAACTAAATCTGGAAATATCTTTTCATCAAAATACGTTCTTTCAAGACTTTCAGCATAAATAAAAACAAGATTTTTTTGATCTTTATTCTCTGAAAAAATTTTTGGTTCTTTGTAATATTTATAAAAATCATTATAAACTTTTGGATCTGAGTATTTTTTATTATCTAAATAAATTTTTAACGCATTTTGCACATCATTTACACCAGAATTCAAGATGAATGAAATTAAAATAAAAAGATACGTCAAAAAAATTACAAAAATATTTTTGGATTTATTTTCTAAAGATTTTTTCACAGACAGAAAAAGAAGAATAAAAAATAACATCAAAACAAAAACAACAAACGCAATCAACGCTGCATAATCAGAAAAACCAGCTCCATCAAATCCATATCTTAAATGGTACAATGTCGCTTCATTAATACCATCTTCTGTAAAATATGATATGCAATTGCTTGCTAAAAGAAGAAAGATTGATAACGAAGATACAAATAAAAAAGAAAAGAGATCAACTTTTGAATGAAGACTCTTGGCATATAAATAAAAACTGAGAAAAATAAAAATGATTGCTATAAAAACGCAAACAATATTCGATAAAAAATACATACACTTATAATACAACAATACCATCATGAAATAAAGAATTAAAACCCTCTCCACAAAGATTCTTGTGGAGAGGATTTTCATCTTTTAGCGTATGAGCTTCTCAGATCCGCTTTTGTAAAATTTGTTTTTTATTATGCTTTTTCGCCTTTGAACTCACGTTGCAAAAAGACCTTACCTATACTACCTGAATTAAGACAATAAAGCAAAACCATTCATACAAAATGAATGGTTTTCTCTCTCAGACTTCTATACTAAAGAATAATTTTAACCTTTATTCTTACGAAATCCTGTCCCTGCTGGAATCAAACGTCCAATAATCACATTCTCCTTAAGACCACGAAGATAATCTTTTTTGCCAGTAATTGCTGCATTGATAAGCACACGAGCAGTTTCCTGAAATGATGCTGCTGAAAGGAATGATTCTGTAGAAAGCGCTACCTTTGTAATACCGAGTATCATTGGCTCTCCTTCTGCTTCAACGCCATTTTTAGGTTTTTCTGCATTCGCATCATTAAATTCGCTCAATTCTACGATTTCACCTGGTATAAGTGTTGTATCCCCCGCATCTTTTACACGAATACGCGAAAACATCTGACGAATAATAATTTCAACATGCTTATCATTAATACCCTCACCTTGTGACGCATAAATTTCTTGAATCTCACGAACAATATATCGGTGCACTTCTTCCTTACCCATTGTTTCGTAAAGCTTTTTGAGATCAATATGTCCTTCATTGAGTTGCTGACCTTTAACAACAAGATCACCTTTTGATACATTAATTGTTGAATTTGATGCAACGTTATATTTCTTTTGTTGCTTCTTTTTCCCTTCTGCTTCAACAATAATTGTAATCATCTTACCACCATCATCTTCCACAGACACAATCTTTCCATCAATTTCAGAAATAACTGATTCACCTTTTGGTGCGCGTGCTTCAAATATTTCTTCTACACGAGGAAGACCTTGCGTAATATCAGATCCAGCCACACCACCAATATGAAATGTACGCATAGTAAGCTGTGTACCAGGCTCACCAATTGCCTGTGCTGCTACAGTACCAACTGCAGCTCCAAGAGATACAAGTTCTCTACGGCCAAGATCGACACCATAACATTTCTGACAAATACCACGAAGTGTTTTACACGCTGTTGCAGTACGAATTTTTACTTTCTCCACACCTGATTCATCAATCGCCTTTGCTTGCTCTTTGTCAATTAACACACCTGATTTCACGATTACTTCTTCTGTTTTTGGATGTTTCACTGCTCCAAGTGTTGTTCGTCCTTCTACACGTGTCGCAAATTCTGTCCCAATACGGTCTGAATCAGCACGGTAAATAAAGCCACCAGTTCTATCTCCACAATCTTCTTCTGTCACAATCACATCCTGTGCCACATCTACCAAACGACGTGTGAGATAACCAGCAGTTGCAGTACGAAGTGCTGTGTCAGCCATACCTTTACGAGCACCATGCGTTGAAATAAAATATTCCAACACATCAAGCCCTTCTTTGTATGAACTACGCACCGGCAATTCCAATGTTTCACCAGTTGCACCCGCCATAAGACCCTTCATACCTGTCATCTGCACCACGACTGATTCACTACCACGCGCTTTTGAATACACCATCGAATATACAGGTCCTTCTTTGTCGAGACCATCACGCACTGCTTTTGTAATATCATCCTTCGCCGTATTCCAAATATCAATCGCTTTGTTTTTGCGCTCTTCGTTGGTAAGCAATCCCATATTATAGTCTTCTTTCACCGCTTCAACTTTCTCACCAGCTTCTTTCAAGATTGCAGATTTTTCCTCTGGCACTGCGAGATCATCCATGCCCCAACTAATTCCAGATAATGTTACATTTTTAAATCCAAGATTTTTCACGCGATCGATAAATTGCGCTGTTTCATCCTGACCAACTGTCTCAAGCATCTTTGCTACAATGTCACGAAGCTCTTTCTTTGTCATCTCTTCATTTACAAACCGCATCTCTTCAGGCAAAATATCATTGAACATCGCACGTCCTGCAGATGTCTTATATACTTCACCATTATATTGTAAATATATTTCTGCATTGATATCAATTACATCATTTTGATACGCCAAAATTGATTCATTAATACTTCCAAAAATCTTTCCAGCACCCTTTGCTTCTGATTTGATATGTGTCAGATAATAAATTCCCAAAACAAGATCAAGAGAAGGTGTTGTAATAGGATCGCCACTTGCTGGCTTCACCAAATTCTTTGAAGAAAGCATGATATTTGCACTTTCTTCACGAGCCTTATCAGTGAGCGGTACATGTACTGCCATTTGATCACCATCAAAATCAGCATTAAACGCTGCACATACCATAGGATGAAGCTGAATTGCCTTACCTTCAATAAGCACTGGTTGAAATGCCTGAATAGATAGACGATGCAAGGTCGGTGCACGGTTAAGCATCACATAGTGATGTGAAATAATATCATCCAAGATTTCATATGCTTCTTCTGTTTCATTGTCCACCATACGACCAGCTGTACGCACGTTATGTGCATACTCACGCTCAATGAGTTTATTGATAATAAATGGTTTAAACAACTCAAGCGCCATACGTTTTGGCAATCCTGCCTGATGTAATTTGAGTTGTGGACCAATTACAATTACACTACGTCCAGAATAATCCACACGCTTACCTAAGAGATTCTGTCGGAATCGTCCTTGCTTACCCTTGAGAGAGTCTGCAAGTGAACGAAGCGCTCGACGCTGTCCAGTAGACGCTGCAACTGATGCTTGTCCACGACGAGCAGAATTATCAAAGAGTGCATCAACTGCTTCTTGAAGCATGCGCTTTTCGTTTCGCGTAATTACCTCTGGTGCATGTAATTCCATCAACTTTTTCAAACGATTATTACGATTGATAATGCGTCGATAAAGATCATTGAGATCTGACGTTGCAAAACGTCCACCGTCCAATGCAACCATCGGACGAAGATCTGGTGGAATTACAGGCACAACTGTTGGCAACATCCAATCCAATTTAATATCTGCTTTTTTAATACCTTGAAAAAACTTGATTCGTTTGAGAATTTTTTTCTTCATAATTGAATCCACTTCATCAATTTTTTCTGCAAGTTCTTTCATCACTGCATCCACATCCATTGTGAGTAAAATGTCTCGCACAGCTTCAGCACCAATACCAGCAGTAAATACCTGACCAAAACTTGTTGAAAGATTAAAATACTCCACTTCACTCAAAATCTGATACAATATAAGGTTTTTCAATGAATCACGTTTTGATCGAAACTGCTTTTTGAGTTCGGTCATTGTATCATCGTCACCTTGTGCTTTCAGCTCTTTTTGCTTGTGCTTGAATTCACTTTCGAGATTTTCCAATGCTTGTGTGCGCGCTTCCTCATCCACACTCGTCACAATATATGATGAAAAATAAATCACCTTTTCGAGTGCTTGCGGCGAAAGACCAAGTACAAGACCGATCTTGCTCGGCACGCCACGAAGAAACCAAATATGCGAAACAGGTACAGCCAATTGAATATGACCCATACGTTCACGACGAATAATTGATCGCGTTACTTCAACACCACATTTGTCACATGTAATACCCTTATAACGAATGCGCTTGTATTTTCCGCAATAACATTCCCAATCTTTTGACGGACCAAAAATTCTTTCACAAAAAAGACCTTCCATTTCATATCGCTGTGTACGATAATTAATTGTTTCTGGTTTTGTTATCTCACCGTTTGACCACTCCAAAATATTTTCTGGAGAAGCTAGTTTGAGTCGGACGCTATCAAAATCACTTACTTTTGTTATGTTGTTTTCCATATATTTGATCTACATTAATTCTTATGATGCTTATTTTTCTTCTATTTCTGCATCTTTTGCATCCTTGTCATCTGACTCGACCTTTTGTCCGATGAGTTCTACATCCAAACAGAGACCTTTGAGCTCATTCACGAGAACATGAAATGATGCTGGGAGGTTTGGACTTTTAATTTCTTCACCTTTAATGATAGATTCATATGCTTTTGAACGGCCAAGCACATCATCTGATTTAATTGTAAGCATTTCTTGCAATGTATGTGCTGCACCATAACCTTCAAGTGCCCACACTTCCATTTCTCCAAAACGTTGTCCACCAAACTGTGCCTTACCACCAAGCGGCTGCTGTGTAATCAATGAATATGGACCAATTGAACGCATATGCAACTTATCATCTACCAAATGGTTTAGTTTCAAAATATACATCACACCAACTGTCGACTCATTGTCAAATGGACGTCCTGTCTTACCATCAATTAGATTGATTTTTCCGCTCTCTGGAAGTCCTGCTGATTTTAATTCACCCTTAATGTCTTCTTCAGTCACACCATCAAGCGCAGGCGTTGCTACCGTATATCCGTGTGCAAGTGCTGCCCAACCGAGATGTGTTTCAAGAATCTGACCGATATTCATACGACTCGCCACACCAAGTGGATTCAAAATCACATCAACTGGAGTTCCGTCTGGAAGATACGGCATATCCTCTACTGGTGCGATACGTGAAATTACACCCTTATTTCCATGACGTCCCGCAAGCTTATCACCTACTGCAATTTTTCTGAGTTGTGCGACAGAAATTTGAATTTGCTGACTCACGCCTGTCGGAAGACGATCACCTTGTTCACGTGTAAAGATTTTGATGTCAACTACTTTACCGTGCTCACCATGTGGCAAATACAATGATGAATCTTTCACATCACGTGATTTCTCACCAAAAATCGCTCGAAGAAGTCGTTCTTCAGCTGTGAGGTCGCCCTCACCTTTTGGTGTGATTTTTCCTACCAAAATATCTCCTGAAGAAACTTCCGCTCCAATTCTGATAATACCAGTCTCATCGAGATTTTTCAGACGATCCTCACCAATATTTGGAATATCACGCGTCACTATCTCAGGACCGAGTTTTGTATCACGCACATCAAGTGTAAAATCTTCAATATGAATTGAGCTATATCGATCATCTTGCAATACTTTTTCTGATACAATGATTGCGTCCTCAAAATTAAATCCTTCCCATGGCACAAATGCTACAAGCATATTTTGTCCAAGAGCAAGTTCACCATGATCTGTAGAAGAGCCGTCTGCAAGAAGTTGACCTTTTTTTACCATCTGTCCTTTTTGTACACGCGGCACTTGATTCATAGAAGTAAGTGTATTTGACTTCATAAATGTATGAAGAACATATTCCCGCTTGTATTTCTTTTTCTTTGATCCTGCTGGTGCATTTTCTTCTACAATAATATGATTGCCATCTACAGCAACTACCTTACCAGAATTTTTTGCAATCACTGCCTGACCAGAATCTGCAGCTGCTTTGTCTTCAATACCCGTTCCAACCAATGGTGCTTCTGGTTTTACACATGACACTGCTTGTCGTTGCATGTTTGAACCCATCAAAGCACGGTTTGCATCATCATGCTCGAGAAATGGAATAAGTGCAGTTGCGACAGAAATACATTGCTTTGGTGAGACATCAATATATTCCACAGTTGTCACATTTACCATATCTGGCTCACCGCCAATACGTGCCTCAATCATCTTATTAACAATGTTTCGATCTTCGTCAAGCTTTGTGCCGCCATGTGCAATTGTCAATCGATCTTCAACCGTTGCATTTACATACTCGACATTCTCAGTCACAAATGGTGCAACTTTGATTGTGTCTTTTTTTTCTTTTTTAACAATTTTCTTTGCAAGAGCCTCATCAACCTTTGTTCCGGATTTTGCCCCACCTGCTTTTTCAGCCAAAATACGCCCAATAAGTTTTTTCTCAGAATTTTTTACTTCCTGACTTACCTGTAGATACGGTGTTTCAAGAAATCCATATTCATTAATACGTGCATATGTCGCCAAGTGACCAACTAAACCAATATTTGGACCCTCAGGCGTTTCCACTGGACAAATACGCCCATAATGAGAATTGTGCACATCACGCACCTCAAACCCAGCACGCTCACGTGTAAGACCGCCTGGTCCAAGTGCTGAAAGACGTCGCTTATGCTCAAGTTCTGCAAGTGGATTTACTTGATCCATAAACTGAGATAGTTGCGAGCTGGAGAAAAATTCTTTAATTGCTGCTGCTACTGGACGTGTATTTATAATTTGTCCTGGCACAACTGTTTCTGGATCACATGTACTCATACGGTCTTTAATATTGCGTGCCATACGCGCAAAACCAATACGCATCTTGTTTTGGATAAGTTCACCCACACCACGCACGCGACGATTACCCAAATGATCAATATCATCAGCAGTTGCTACTGGATCATTATTCATACGAATAATCTCTTTGATGATCAATATAAAATCTTCAACATTCAAAATACGATTTTCTGGAATGTTTTCGCGGTCAATATCAAGTCGCTGATTCAAACGATATCGTCCTACAGCACCAAAGTCATAACGATCAAAGTTAAAAAACATTGCATCAATCATTTGCTTTGCATTTTCTTCAGTTGCAAGATCTCCTGGACGTACTCGTTTGTACACCTCTTTATACCCTTCACCTTGCGTAGTCGTAATATCTTTTGCAAGCGTCTCACCAATATGATCCACATCAAATACTTCCACATCATCAGAAAATAACGCACGAATCTCATCGTCACTACCAAATCCAAAAGCACGCAAAAGTGCCGTCACAGGAATTTTACGTTTGCGATCAATCTTGACATAAATCACACCATCGCGATCTGTTTCTAACTCAAGCCATGCTCCACGATTTGGAATAATTTTGGCACCAAAGAATTTTTTCCCTTTGATATATTCCATTGAAAAAAATACACCAGGAGAACGAATAAGCTGCGAAACGATAACACGCTCCACACCATTGATGATGAATGTTCCACGATCTGTCATAAGTGGATATTCACCAAAATAGATTTCCTGTTCCTTTACTTCACCAGTTTTCTTAAATACAAGCCTTGCTGTTGCACGAAGCGGTGCCTCAAAAGAAATATTCTTTGCCCGTGCCGTCATCTCATCATACTTTGGTTCATCTAAGAAATAATCAGACAAACTTAATTCCATTTCTTTTCCTGCAAAATCAACGATTGGATTTACTTCATCCAATAGTTCTTGCAATCCCTTCTCCAAAAACCAATCATATGAAGATGTCTGCGCTTCAATAAGATTTGGCAATGACACAGCTAATTGCTTCTTGAAAAACTTTCGTTTTGCAAGCGATGATGAGGCGCTGAATTTCCCCTTCACCTTCATTTTCTTGTTTTCAACCATAAAAAGACCTCCCACCAACTCGATATCCCTCACTTTGATCAACGTCTTGAAAGCAAAGATAATATCTTTCCAGTGGAGTTTTCTGATGATTAACTATTTAATTGTCGCACAAAATTGTCCGATGATGCATCCAATTTGACACGTAAAACCTTGTTTATCAACAAGAAACCCGCATCATTAAAGTGGATTATTTTCAGTACATTCCATGCTAACAAATTTATAAATTTTTGTCAACTCACAATTCAAAATTATTCATTTTTCTTTGATGATATATATTAAGTATTGTTTATGAATATGTATTTTTACTCAAACAAAAACCATCTATTTTAATACTAAAAAATAGATGGTTTTAAAAATGTTAAAGTAATTTATTAATAAATTACTTTAACATAAGAGATTTCACATACATTTGAATTCTCATATATGCGTAAAAATATCTCTCGACCAGTTACTGCTGCCATCTGAATTAACTCCATGTTTTCTGCAAACATAGGATGATCTTTGTAAAGTGAATAGTAAACTCCCTCTGCCAAAGAACAATTTGCATGATCTTTTTCATGTCTGTTCTCCTTATTGTTAAGGTTCAATGTGTTACTTGGGTTATCCAAGCACCAATGATATATATAACAGTTTATGTATAACATTGGTGTGTGGATGTTTAGTCTATATTTTCGATAGAATACATAACTCCCTGCATAATATCATGAGATACTCTCAATCCTCCTATAGAAAAATATTGTCCTAATGGCCCTATAAAAAAACCTCCCTGATAACCTCCAGTAATAACAAGTGATCCATCAATTGTTTTAATGTATCGTTGTGTGTTGGATTTTTCTGTATTGGAAAAATACGCTTTGTAATGCTCCACCCACAATTCCCCCGATGTTCGTTTTTCGCCATTCCATCGTACGCGATATTCATTGAAAACAATATCACAGTAGTAATTGTATGTACCA
>PDPP01000002.1 GCA_002747515.1 Candidatus Moraniibacteriota bacterium | reverse complement strand
CGCGCGATTCACTGTCATAGCGACTCTGGAAGTGTCAGAGTCTTTTGACTTTGATGGGGCATTTTGGCAGTGGGTCAAAAAACAGTGTAACATAGATCGTGTTTTTCGGTTTGATGATTATCTGAGTGATTTGTTTGTTCAAAAGTTTTTGAAAAATGGAGCAATATTTTATTGGTTAAATACCGATTGCACTACTGGTATAGATAATTTATCCAATACATTTAGATTGCCGGGTAATTCATCTGAAACGGGTATTACATCTTTTTTCTTTTCTTTGAAATCAATCACTTTCAGCAAGTGATGAAAGACCGTTGTAGAGTAACTGCTTTGCGACGGTTTTTGATTTTTGTAAAAATGATGGATGGCATGAATTATTGGAGAAAAAATGATGTGCAACTTTTGATTTATCGCTTATCACTTACCACTTCATTTTGGATCCCCATCTCCGCGGGGATGACAAATTTGCGAAATGTAAGGTGAACTTAAAAAATGTGTCACTCCCGTGAAAACGGGAGTCCAGGTCTTTCAGTAAGATTTTTTGTACTATTCTCTGGATCTCCACATCCAGAGGGATGACATTTTTTGAGATGCGTGTCACTTTGATCAGAGTAGTTAACAGAGTGGAAGTGTGGTGATATGTGTGAAGTAATAAGTCAAAAGTTCTGGATTCCCGTTTTCACGGGAATGACAATGTGTAGGTGTAGTGCATACTTTTGTAGCCATGGTATTTTTTGTTTTTATCTCAGTATGAAAAACCCTGTATTTTACAGGGTTTTTTGTAGGGTGTTGACGGAATTATGTAAGGTGGTGTAAAATGTCATTAATATTCACAAAAGTGGTGAAAAGTGGTGAATTTGATTTGACAGAGTTTATGTTTATAGGTGAATACAGTCATTCAGTTGATATAAAAAAGCGATTAGCACTACCGTCAAAGTTTCGAAAGAAGCTCGGAAAGACGATTGTGGTAACGCGAGGATTGGATAAATGTCTGTTTATTTATCCAATGTGTGAATGGAAGGAATTGGCACATAAACTTGGCACTATGCCAATCGGTGAGGCGTCAACACGTTCATTTGTACGATTAATGCTTGCTGGGGCAGTTGATGTAAACACTGATGCGCAAGGGCGTGTACTTATTCCAGATTATTTGAAAGAATATGCAGGGTTAAAAAAGAATGTGATTGTTGCAGGACTGTTTAATCGATTGGAAGTGTGGGATGAAAAGAAATGGAATTTATACAAAGAAAATGCTGAAAAAAATACAGATAAAATAGCGGAAAATCTTGGAAAATTGGGGATTTATTAGAATGGTGGTAATAGTGTATAAATGTCAGTTATGGAGCAAACGAAACATGTGAGTGTGATGTTGGAAGAAGTTATTGAAATGTTGGATTTGAAACAGGGAATGATAGTTGTTGATGCGACGCTTGGCGGTGGGGGTTACACACAAGAAATTTATAAAAGAATTATGCCTGGCGGGACATTGATTGCATGTGATCAGGATAGTGATGCAATTAATCGATTTAAAGAACACTATCCAGAAATAGCAAAAGATATTCTGATAGTTCATTCAAATTATTCTCATATAAGAAAAGTTTTGAAAGAGCATAACATGAGGTATGTTGATCGAATTGTTGCTGATCTTGGTCTTTCGTCTGATCAGATTGAAGAGGGAGGCAGAGGATTTAGTTTCTCGGGTGACAATATAATTGATATGCGTATGGATCGCAGCAAGAGCTTGAGTGCAATCAATATTGTTAATGAGTTTTCGGAAAAAGAACTTGCAGATGTAATTTTTTTGTATGGAGATGAGCGGTTTTCGCGGCGTATAGCTAAAGCAATTTGTGATAAAAGACCGATTATTTCAACAAAAGAACTTGCAGATATTATTTCTAAGGCAATACCAATATCTGTGAGAAAAAAGATGAAAATGCATCCTGCAACAAAGACATTCCAAGCAATCCGTATAGCAGTAAATGATGAATACGAGCATTTGAAAACTTTTCTTACAGAGGGAATAGATGTTTTACAGAGTTCAGGGAGATTTGTTGTTGTTTCTTTTCATTCTGGTGAAGATCGCGTGGTAAAAAATATCTTTCGTACAAATGCGAGGGGATGTATTTGTGATGAAGGAGTACCAGTTTGTTGTTGTGAACATGAGCCAGTAGTTCAGTTTTTGACAAAAAAAGCGATTAAACCATCTGAAGAAGAAATTGCAAGAAATCCACGATCACGAAGTGCGCGTTTGCGTGGAGTGATAAAAAAGTAAAATAAAAAGATAAAAAGAAAAATTATATAACGTGTGAGGGGGGCGCGTTGGTTAGAACATAACCAGCATGCCAAATTTCAATGTTGCACGAAGACGATCATATTGTGTGTATCGTCGTGGTGCGCGACAATTAAATAGGAGGAAGCATGTCACAGCACAGGGTTTTGGATCTGTTGGTTTCTTTTTGTTTGTTTGTGTGATACTTACAGGTGTTTTGTATTTATTTAGCACAAATGACATTGCGATCAAAGGTGATGAAATATATGATATTGAACAAGAAATTAATAGACTTTCTCGCGAGAATGAACAGCTTGTGATTCAAGAAGCACAGTTACGATCACTGGAAAATGTTGAAAACACTGTGAAAAACGGTGGTATGGAGGAGGTTTCCGATCCGATATATGTAGATCGGGAAATGTATGTGGCGTTGGATTAGTAAGGGGTTTGTATGAAAAACAAAAGATACGCAACGACAAAAAACACTTCTCTGAGTGAAAAGATGCAATATTCACGTGCATCGATTGTTTTTGGTTTTTTCTTTCTTTTTTTTGTGATTATTATTACAAAATTGTATTTTGTACAGGTGTATTTGCATGAAAAATATGCCAACATGGCATTTAAACAGCAAACAGTAGAGAAGAGCATATCTTCTTCGCGAGGTGAAATATTTCTTAATGATAAAGATGATATTTACTCTCTTGGTGTGAATAAAGAATATTTTATTGCATATCTTTCTCCTCGAGATATTTTAAATGAAAATATTGAGAAGGTTGCAGGAGAAGTGTCTTCTGTTTTTGATATTTCACATGGAGATGTGATGCAAAAACTTGAAAAACGTCATGATGCATATGAGATTGTGAAGCGTAAATTGGAGCGAGAAGAAAAAGAACGTATTGAAAAAATGGAAATCGAGGGATTGTATTTTTTGCCGGAGTATTATCGTTTTTATCCTGGTGGCTCATTGGCGTCGCATGTTGTGGGTTTTGTGGGGTCTGATGGGGAAAAGTATGTCGGCAGATATGGTATTGAAGCATATTTGAATGATGAGCTACAGGGAAATGATGGGCGTGTGTTACAAAAGAGGGATGCGCGTGGTGGATGGCTTACAAATACGGAGCGTATTATATCTGACAAAAAAGATGGGGTGGATGTATATTTAACAATTGATTATACTGTGCAATACGAAGTAGAGGGTATTTTAGAAGAAGCAATCGAAAAGTTTGATGCTGATAGTGGTTCGATTATTGTCATGGAGCCAAAAACAGGAAAAATTCTTGCATTGGCAAATTATCCAACATTTGCGCCAAATCACTACAATGAAGTGGATGATATTTCAGTATTTCGCAATCATGCAATATCTGACGAATATGAGTCTGGTTCTGTATTTAAACCAATTACTATGGCTATAGGTTTAGATGATGAAAAAATTTCCCCTGATACAACGTATGTAGATACAGGGTCTGTAAAAGTGGCGGAGTATACGATCAAAAATTCTGAAAACAAAGTGTATGGATTGCAAACTATGACACAAGTTTTAGAAGAATCGATTAATACAGGTGTGATTTATGTTGAACGTCTTGTGGGAAATAAAAAGTTTAAAGAATATGTGGAACGATTTGGTTTTGGCGTACCAACAGGTATTGAATTACCAGCAGAGGCAAACGGAAATATTAGTAATCTTAAACATCTTAAACGTGATGTGGAGTTTTATACAGCATCATTTGGACAGGGAATTACCATGACTCCATTGCAACTTGTTTCAGCATATGGAGCGATGGCTAACGGTGGATTTTTGATGAAGCCTCAGATTATTGAAAAAAAAGTGTATGCAGATGGAACTGAAGAGGTTATTGAGCCATATCAAATACATCGTGTAATTAGTGAAACTGCATCAAAAAAGATTGGAGAAATGCTTAGAAGTGTTGTTGTAAAAGGGCATGGAAAACGTGCGGATGTGCCAGGATATTTGATTGGCGGTAAAACAGGAACAGCACAGGTTGCAAAAGTAGATGAAAAAGGATATGATGATTCGCAGACAATTGGAACGTTTGCAGGATATGGTCCGATTAATGATCCACGATTTGCGATTGTTGTGCGGATTGATAATCCAAAAGAAGTGATTTGGGCGGAATCAAGTGCGGCACCGACATTTGGAAAAGTAATGAAATATCTTTTAGATTTCTATAAAATTGCACCAACAGAAAAAATTACGGAAGAAAAATAGTTTTATGACAAACACATGGAAAAAAAATCTCTAAAAACACAGATAGTGGAAAAAGTTTTGCGATGGGCATCGATTACTGTTTTGTGGCGTCAAAATCCGATAATTATCGGTGTTACTGGATCTGTTGGTAAAACAACAACAAAAGATATGATTGCACATGTTCTCAAAAAACGTAAAACTATATGGGCTACACAAAAAAATTATAATAATGAGATTGGTGTGCCGCTTACAGTGCTTTGCATAGAAAAAAATATTAGTTCTCTTGGAGGATTACTTTATATTTGTGGGAAATGGTTTTGGGCAATGTGTACAGTAAATTATCCAGAAATATTGGTGGTAGAAATGGGCGTTGATCGGCCAGGTGATATGGATTATCTCACATCGATTGTGCAACCAGATATATCTGTTATTACAGCGGTGTCTCATGCGCATAGCGAGTTCTTTCCTTCTGTGATGGATATTGCAAATGAGAAGCAAAAGATTGTTACAAATATGAAAAAAACAGGCACAGCAATTATCAACGCTGATGATCGTTATGTGGAAAGTGTGAAAAAAAAGACTGATGTGAAGATCGTATCATATGGTACAAAGGATGGTGTAAATTTTTGTGCATCTGATATTGAGGTGTGTTTTCGCAAGCATGATTTAACAGGTCTTTCTTTTAAACTTAATTATAAAGGTAAGGTCATGCCTGTGCGACTTAAAAATGTTATTGCAGAGCATTTGATTTATGCAGCGCTTGCAGCACTTGCTGTTGCAGATAATTTGCAGGTAAATGTTGTGGAAGCTGCGAGAGATATTACAGATTTTATTTCTTCACCAGGTCGCATGCGACTTCTCGATGGTAAAAATGATGTTTTAATCATTGACGATACATACAATGCGTCACCAAAAGCGATGGACGCTGCGATTAAGACGCTACAGAGCGCATCAGCATTTCGCAAGATTGCTGTTTTAGGAGATATGTTGGAACTTGGAGAGATTTCAAAGAATGCGCATGAGAAAGTTGCTAATCAGCTAGCAAAGACTGATGTGCATATAGTGTTTTTTGTTGGTAGAGAAATGGAACATGCTTATAAAAAATTAAAAAAGAACAAGTCAATTGAGACATATCATTTTACATCAGCTTCTGACGCAGTTGATGTAGTAATGAAAAAACTTGTTCAAGGAGATGTGGTGTTGTGCAAAGGATCTCGTGGTATGAAAATGGAGCAGATTGTTAAAGAAATTGCCATAGATCATTCACAAACTTTATAACATTTGATTTTTTATGTATATATGCTATAATCTTTCCTGTGTCTTTTGGACATTTTTGATTTTTAAAGACATGAGGTTTACAGTTGGCCCTATCGTCTAGCGGCTAGGACGCATCCCTCTCACGGATGAAACCGGGGTTCGATTCCCCGTAGGGTCACAATTATAAAAACCACTCAAACGAGTGGTTTTTATTTTATTGATATTATCTTTTTTTCAAAAAGAGTGAAACAAGAAAGAGGATGGTTTGTAAAAGAATGATTACTGGTGCTGTTGGTAGATTGATGAAATATGCAAGGAATAATCCAGATATAGCTGTTATGATGTTTAATATAATTGATACAAAAATAATCTGGTGAAGTTTTTTGAGGTAACGGATAGCAATCGCTGGTGAAATTGTGAGTATAGCTAGTGTGAGGACAACACCCATTGTTTTGATAAGTACAACAATTGCAAGTGCAACAAGCAGGAGGAAAAAGAAAAACACTGCTGATGTGGATACGCCTCGAAGTTGTGCAAATTCTTCATTGAAAAGTGTGGCGATAAGAGTTTTGTAGATAATTATCACACTTGTCACAATAAAAGTTGTTACACCGATTATGATGTAGAGATCGTTTGCACTGTTGAGAAGCACGTTTCCAAAGAGAAAACTAAAGAGATTGGTGGCATAGCCAGTGGTGATAAATACAAATATAAGTCCAATTGCCATACCACCAGCCCAAAATATTGTAAGCATACTATCGAGATAATTTTTGTGCTTCTGAGATATATGACTGATCATGCCAGCACCAAGAATACTAAAACAAAGTGCGCCAAAAATAGGAGAAAATCCAAAGTAATGTGCGATGCCAAGTCCTCCAAAGGCGCCATGAGAGATGCTTCCGCTGATCATGGAGATACGTTTTGCTACAATGAATGGCCCGATAGTCCCTGCAACAATTGATGCAGTTAATAGAATGATTAGTGCCCTTTGAAAAAATAGATAATCGAGAATTTCAAACATGTTATATTTTTGATAACTTATTTAGATCATCAATATGTGTCTTCAATGTTTTTTGTTTACAATGGTCAATGCACGCAATTTTATTTGCGTACTTTGATAGTATTTCAATATTATGATCAACAACGATAATTGTGATGTTTTCATTTAGATCTTTTAGTAAGTCATAGAAATCTGTTTGAGAATGTATATCAAGATTTGTCAAAGGTTCGTCTAATATTAGTAGTTCTGGTTCGCTTGCAAGAGCACGTGCTAAAAACGTGCGTTGTTTTTGTCCACCAGACACTTCTCCCAATGATTTGTCACGTAATTTCCAGATGTTCATTTTTTCCATAACTTCTTTGATTTTTTTGTGATCCTTAGTTGAAAAATTGTTGATGAATTTTGCATGTAGTCTACCCATCTGTACAACTTCATAGAGTGTAATTGGGAAAGTAAAATCAATATCTTCAAATTGTGATAAATAACTAAGACGATCTTTTGTTACAGAAATATTTTTACCCCATAAAAAAATCTCTCCATTCTGTGGTGTGTAAATTCCAAGTATTAATTTGAGTAATGTTGATTTTCCACTTCCGTTAGAGCCAGTGATACCAACAAAATCATTTTTTTCAACTGTGAGATTGACATTTTCTAAAATAGGATTTTTTTGTGTTGGGTATTTGAATGTGATGTTTTTGACATTTACAATTGTCATTGAATGTTTTGTTGAATTATTTGTGAAATTATGCGCATATTCTCAATATAATTTTCAGCAAGAGGGTTAATTTGTACAACAGGAACACCCAGAGCATTAGCGATGTTATGCGCAGCAGTTTTGCTAAATTGTGATTGTGTAAATATTACATTCATATTTTTGTCACGTGCATCATCTATTATAGCAGATATTTGTTCTGCTGTGGGATTATTTCCGTTATGCTCGATCGCAACTTGGGTTAAACCGTGTTCATCTGCAAAATATCCCCACGCAGGATGAAATACAAGAAGATTTTTTCCTGTGATATTTGCAAGGTTTTGTGAGATTTCAGTTTTTAAAATTTCAAGTTCATTTTTATACATCATTGCATTTTCTATATAAAATGATGCATTTTTTGGATCAAGAATTGCAAGTTGTTCAGCAATTGAGTTGGCATGGATTATCATATTATCAATCGAGAGCCAGAGGTGCGGATCGATGGAATTATCGTTATGATTATGATGGTTGTCACTGTGTTTTTCTGTAGCAGTAGATTCACTAAAGTAACGTAGATGTGTTTTTTCTGAAATTTCTATAACTTTGAGATGAGGGTTTGTGCTTGTAATTTTCTCGATATGCGCTTTTTCAAATGGGATGTATCCAATGCGAAAATAAATATCACTTTTTTCGATTGACATAAGATCCTGTGCTGTAAGTGAATATGTCGCAGGACTTTCGCCTGGATGTACGAGTTCTGTAACTGATACACGATCTCCTCCAATTTTTTTTACCAATTCCTTTTGTGGCAAAATACTTACAAGAACTTTGATTTTTTCTTCTGATTTCTCGTCAGATTTTTCTAGCTTTGTTTCCGGAGCAGTTGCTTCTTTTGGTCGTGTTGCTACAAACACAATTGTGTACAAGGCGATTAGTATAACGATGCCTATTGTAAGGTAATGTTTTTGCATAGTTTTTTATTAGATTATGATTACAAATGAATGGTATATAAGTTGATTTGAGCATTGTTATTTTTGACATTTT
Organism: Candidatus Moraniibacteriota bacterium; assembly: GCA_002747515.1. Classification (GTDB taxonomy): domain Bacteria; phylum Patescibacteriota; class Minisyncoccia; order Moranbacterales. The sequence goes on along the minus strand of PDPP01000002.1, from coordinate 21,335 downwards.
TGACATAGCACAAAAAAATCCATGCGATGTGAATATACAATATATTTTTCAGATATTTTTTTCTCAATTGCAAGTACCTCTGTAATGAGACTTGTAGGAACATCAATGCAAAATATCGTTTTGCATTTTTGGCAAATGATGTGATGGTGATGCTTGGAATCTTTTAGTTCATAGGCGATTTGTCCATCGTCAAGAATAATCTCAACGACCATTTCTTTTTTTGATAGTCGTTGTAGTGTACGGTAAATTACAGATTTATCGATTTCTGGATGAAGAGATTGCAATGCAACGGCGGTACACGGTTTTTTCTTGAGTGATTTTTGGATTTTTACAAGGTTTTGTGTTTTGCGCATAAATTCATATTAATACAACTCAGTTGCATTTGTCAAAAACAAAATAAAACAGCACATATTTTATGTGCTGTTTTATATTAACATGCATTGTAATTTATTTTTTCTTTGCTTTTGCAATCGCGACGATTGATGCACCAATTGCTGCACCGATACCAGCAGAAATTGCTGCCGCTTTTTTTGGATTTTTCTTTGCGTAAGTCATTGCTTTTTTCTCTGCTGCTGCGAGTTCTTTTTTCATTTTAGCAAACTCTTTTCTTGCAGCTTCTTTTGCTTTTTTTGCTTCCATTTCTGCCTTTTTTTGCAAATCTTTCGCTTTTTTCTCCGCTGCTTTTTTTACTGCTTCTGCCTTTTTTTGTGCAGGAGTCTTTTTTCGACATGTTTTTTTTGTTGCCATATTTTTTTATTTATTTAAATGATGTTTTTAGTATATCACATTTTTAAAATTGCATAAAACTCTGAACATATTATAATGAGTATATATGAACTTTTATCACGTTATAAAAAAGGAGGCTGGTACTATTTTGATTGCAATGATTGCCATTGCAACAGTTCTTTTTTTTATTTCTGCTTTTATGACATCAAAGTATCATGCTGAAATCAAGGTTTTGATTGTACAAAAAAATTATGTGATTGAAGAAGATTTTTATAATTCAAACAGGATGTCAAATTATGTCGGAAAGGTTTTTTCCCGTGTTATATATACAGATGCTTTTTTGAATCAGGTTTTACAGTCGCCACTAAATATACGAAAAACATTTAGTATGGATTCTCGTGAGAGAAAAAAAGAGTGGGGTGAGATGGTGTCTGTCGATCGGTTGGGGGATGTGGGTATTGTGCGCGTCTCGGTTTTTGATGTTGAGGAGGATGTAGCTGTAAATACTGCAAAGGCAATTGCATGGGCAATGAGCAAAAAAAAGAATGAATATTTCAGTGATGCGGAAAATCTTGATATTCGTATTATTGATGAGCCAATTGTGCATGATATAAAAACACGTCCAAATATTTATGTAAATACGATATTCGGATTACTCATCGGACTTGTCGGATCGATTGGATATATATTCTTTTTGAAAGACAAATAAGTTAAAGAGGTTTTATGAAGGAAGAGACTGTACAAAACAAGGCATTATCGATTATGACACAAAGAGCAAGTGGATACTTTTTATTATCTGGTTTGTTTTTTGTTACAATAGCGCAGTTGTTTATGCATAATTCTTTGTATATAGCTGTTGCAGAGATTGTGCTTTTGGTTTTTTCTGTGATTTTTTTGTATCGACTTGAGTGGGGCGTTCTTCTATTTATTTTTTTGCGACCATCGATCGATCGTCAAGCCGAATATCTTTCTGTAGGAATTACGGATAATTTTTCATTAAATATTGCTGCGATATTTGGTGTTTTGATTGTGGTGTTTTCTGCATTATATGCAGTAAAGTATTACAGAGAAATGAAGCAGATTTCACTAAAATATCAGTGGATAGCGTTTCTTTTGATATTTTTTGGTGGTATTTTTTATTCGATTGATTCGATGCAGAGCTTTTATGAGTTCATTCGGATGACAAGTGTTTTTGCGATTTTTTCTTTGATTTTTCTGATTGTTCACAATGGCGTGTCATATAAAAAGATTTTATATGTCATTTTAGCATCTGCAGTTATCCCATTTTTGGTAGCTACATACCAAATCATTTTTGGTACAGGTTTGGGTACGACGCCTGGTGTAGCAAGTCGTGTTTTTGGGACATTTTCGCATCCATCGCCATTTGCATTGTATACACTTACCATTGCTGCGATTAGCTTTTTCTTGATCGTGACTGAGGAGAAAAAAATCTGGGCATATAGTGCATTTGTTCCTTCTGTGATCATCTTAATTTCTACATTTACACGAGGGTCTTGGATTGCTTTGGTATTATTTGTTTCTTTTGTTGGTCTTATAAAAGCACCACGCTTTTTGTTTATTGGAGCTGTTTGTGCGATTATTCTTTTTTTTGGTAGTACGACAATACATGATCGTATTGAAGACATATATAACCCGCCATCAGACAGTTCGATTCGCTGGCGTTTTGGACAATGGGAAAATATGTATGATGTTGCTTTGGATAAGCCAGTATTAGGGTATGGTACAGGGACAGAGGCAATAGTGCATTATTATAAATTTGGTTTTGATGCAGGAAATCCCTATACGCATAACGATTTTCTCAAAGTTTTTGTGGAAAATGGTATTGTAGGGTTTGGTGCGTATATTTTACTTGTGATAAGCACGATTATTGTGTTATTTATCAAATATTATCAATTGCCAAAATCTCAATTAAAAGATTTGTGTCTTGTTGTATTGGCAATTTTTTCTGTCTTCATGCTTGTATCAGTTGGAGATAATGTATTGCGTTCTACTGCAACGCAGTGGTCACTGTGGTCGATGATTGCAATATGTCTGAGTGCACAGGTAGCAAGAGGGAAGGGAACTTTGACCATAAAACGGACTCAATAAATACTTTTTTCCAAAGAAAAACAGGCATGTTTCGTATGAAACAATGCCTGTTTGGCGTTATACCGCCAATTTTTTAGATAAAGGGAGCCTCCGCTGGAGACTCGTCCATATAGACGGTCCCATCACGGAGGAGAACAACCTGATAGCAGCTGTCTCCCTCATTCCCTGGCCGGCCTCTTTTCAAGGCAACTACTTTTTGCAAATAGCTCTTGATGCGGTGTTGATGCGCATCAAGCAAGGAAATTGGGTCTTGCCCTGTGACGTTTCTGAGAATGATGGTTGGACCCCAGCCAGTGCCATATGTCCAGCCAGTCAATCCATTCTTGTGGTACTCCACTTTGAAAGTAACCACATTTTCAGGATACTGCTGGTTTCCAGTGTTGGAAACCAGGCGAATACCATGGTAGGGACGGAGCGTTTGGTACCTGCCAGTCAATCTCTTCTTGTGGCAGTTACCTGCAGCTTGGCAGGTTTTTACCACTTCGGTGCCAGCAAGAGGTGTGACAACGATCCCTAAACTCCTTAAGAGTTTTTTCTGATCGTCGCAGAGATTTTTGCTCTGCACCGCCTTGTTGGAGACTGGTACCCAAATTCCTTCTGACGCAGGAGCACCAGATTTGACAACCTGCACACCTGGCCAAGGCTTGTTTTGTAAACGCCCCATCACCTCATTTGAGGTGCAGAGCTTCTGTACATGATGGCCGTCTTGCATCAAGAATCTTGATACAAGTTCAACCCTTTTTTGGGTTCCACGTACAACAAACTCGCCGGCAAAGGTTTTTGTAGATACTGCTACCATTATCAACATAAACACAACTGTTACTGCCTTTTTCATTTCGAATCTCCTTTGATCCTTTGATTTTATATTGTATTGTTAAACGTCGTTTTTACACGACTTTGTAGTGTAGCATGAATTTGAAATTTTGTCAATACCCTCGTGCTGTAACTACTCACCGCCTCAAAACAATGCTATAATACAGACAAAAAGAACAAAGAAAAAACCCAAAAAAGATAAAACAAAGAAAATGCCCTGTAGGCAGTTAACACAATTGGACGACTTGAAGGTATTGACAATATATTTATTTTGTGATAGAATACTTAATTCTGAACAAAATATTATAGTTTATTATGAAAATTGCATTTATTGGACAAAAGGGTATTACGACAATCGCTGGTGGCGTGGAGCGCCGTGTCAGCGAAGTGTCGAGTCGCATGGCTAAAAAAGGGCATGATGTTTTTGTATATACACGTACAAAAAGTGACCCTAAAAAAATCAATGGTGTAAACATGGTATATTTACCGACGATTGCTGTAAAAAGTCTTGAGGCGATTGTGCATACATTTCTTGCAAGTGTGCATGCGATATTTCAATCATATGATGTTGTGCATTATCAAGCACCTGGACCGTCTTCGTTGTGTTGGATTATTCGGATATTTCGTCCAGATATTACGCTTGTGGCGACATTTAACTCGCAAGATGCAAAACACAAAAAATGGGGTGTTTTTGCACAGACATATCTCAAGTTTGGTGAGCGTATCATCAGCACAGTGCCAAATAAAACGATTGTTGTAAGTGAAATCCTTCGGGATATGGTAAAGGAAGAATATGGCAAAAATGCTGTTGTTGTGCGTAATGGTGCACATGTGATTAAAAGTGAAAAAACTGACTTTATCGAAAAACACAATCTTGAAAAAAACAAATATTTCTTTACAGCAAGCCGTCTTGTACGACATAAAGGAATTCATTATTTAATATCTGCTTTTAGAGATGCTAAATCAGAAGGAAAAATTCCCCAAGACATGAAAATGGTTGTTGTAGGTGGTGGAGCATATACAGATGATTATGTTGCACAAGTACAAGAGATGGCACATGGTCGTGATGATATCGTTCTTTTGGGACATGAAAGTGACCGTGAGATTATTGCACAGTTATTTACACATGCATTTGCGTATGTGCAGCCATCAGAGGCAGAAGGACTTTCAAACGCACTTCTTGAGGCGTTGGGGCATGGTCTTCCAGTAATTGCAAGTGATATTCCAGAAAATATTGCACCAATTGGAGAGAATGGTTTAGTTTTTCAAAATAGTAATGTCAATGATCTTAAAGAAAAATTGATATTTGCAGTGGAAAATGAAGAAGAAGTGACAAATATGGGTAAAATTGCAAAAAAACAAACAGAAAAAAACTATAGTTGGCAGAAAAATGCCGAGATGACGCTAGAGCTTTACAGAGAAATCGCACAAACTAAAAGTTAAAAAATGATGATGTGATGTGTCGTTTTTGTGATTGTTATTGGAGAAATTGTAAAAAACTAAAATAAATTCTGTACAAAAAATATCAGTTTACCCTGATATTTTTTTGTGGAAAAAATTTATTGAAGATGATACACTTTCTATAAGGTACATGATAATAAAGATATGTTTTATGAAAGTCCTTCAAATACATAAATTTCACACAAAAGAACGTGGTGGTGGTAGCGTGACATCCTATTTTGAAACAGCAAAATATCTAAAAGAGCAGGGGCATGAAGTGATCTTTTTTTCTATGACTGATCCAACAAATGAAAAGACAAAATATGAAAAATATTTTGCACAAGGGTTTGATTTGTCGGAAAATATGAGCATGTGGAAGAAAATACGATTGTTGCCAAAGACGATTTATAATCGCGAAGCAATGAAAAAGATGGAGAAATTACTCATTGCACAAAAACCTGATATTGCACATGCACACAATATAGAGCATTATCTTACACCAGCAATCTATAAGGTGCTAAAAAAACATCATATTCCAATTGTGATGACGTTGCACAACTATAGTGTTATTTGTCCAAATTATAAGTTGTTTGTTCGTGGAAAGATTTGTGAGCAGTGCAAGAAAACACGATATTACAAATGTTTTACAAATACGTGCTTGAAAGGTTCGCGTGCGATGAGTTTTGTGGGAATGTGTGATGCATATTTTAACAAGATCTTCAAAACATATGAGTGTGTAGATCTTTTTTTGGCACCAAGCCATTTTCTTAAAGAAAAATGTGTGGAATTTGGTATGGATCCGCAAAAGATTGAAGTTGTGAGAAATAATTATACGCCGATAAATATCTCTACTCATGAAGATTTGAATGAAGATGGTGAGTATTTTCTCTACTTTGGACGTATTTCAGATGAAAAAGGAATTGATCAGCTGATAAATGCTGTAAAAAAACTTTATGATACTGGTAAATTGAAAGAAAAAAAATTATATATTGTTGGAAAGGGTCCAGAAGAAAGCACATTGCGTGCACAAGTCGAGAGATTGCAATTGGAAGATGTTGTGCAATTTTTGGGATTTAAAAAAGGTGATGCACTGACACAAATAATAGAAAAATCACTTTTTGTTGTTTTGCCATCTATTTGGTACGAAAATGCACCATTTGCCGTTTTAGAAGCACAATCACTTCAAAAGCCAGTGATTGTATCAGATCTTGGCGGATCGAGAGAATTGATTGATGAAGGTCGGAGTGGTCTCGTATACAAATCAAACGATGTTGAAGATTTAGCAAATAAAATGACAAAATTACTTGATAAAACCGTGCAAAAAAGGCAAGAAATGGGTATTTATGGTAAACAAAAATCAGAAGAATTAATTGCTGATTCTGAAAAAATTATAAAAATATATCAAAAATTAGTAAAAAAATAGAATTTGTGGCACAGTGTATTATAAAAAAACGCCATAAAATGGCGTTTTTTGACATGTATGCTATATATGGATGTTGACAAAATTGCAATAATGTGATATTATTATCTGTTATTCGTAATAGATGATTTATTTAATATAATGTGTTTATGGAGAAAATAACTTTACAAGATATTAAAGATCGATGGCATGTGGTTTTTGGTTCAGTTATAATTGTTGCTATTCTTTCTTTTATAGGATCAGTTTTTTTACCTGTGAAATATCAAAGTAGTGTATCAATGATTATTATTCAGAAACAGTCTGCAGAGAAAGTTGATGCATTTAGTGCAAGTAAGTCTGCGGAGTTTCTTAGTAACGTTTTTACAAAAGTTGTGTATACAACATCATTTTTTAATTCTGTACAAGAAGCACCGTTTGATGTAAGACGTGATTTTTCACATGATCCTGAAAAACGAGAAAAAGAATGGGAAAAAATGATTGATGTGAAAAAAGTCAATAATACAAGTATCATAAATATTGACGTTGTAGATCATTCACGGACAACCGCAGAAGAAACTGCAAAGGCAATTGCATACATTTTTATAAAAAATGGCGAGGAGTATCATGGTGGTGGTGATCGTGTGGAAATTAGATTGATTGATGGTCCAAATACACCAATTCGTCCAATTTCAACACATTTGATTATTAATACGATTATTGGTGCACTTGTTGGACTTCTAGGCTCAGTAGCATTTGTTTGGGTGTATGTACAGAAAGAAAATGAAGTGTATGTAGAAAATACAGTAGCAGAAGAACATGAAGAAAATGTTGCAGAAGAAATTGAAGGGGAATTGGATGGTGTTGTTGTTCAGGAGCATTTTCAAAACTCAGCACAAGGAATGGTACAATTTGATGAAGAAATGAATGCTTTGCATGATCGTATCAAAATTTTTAACGAAGCTGTTTAATAAGAATTAAAATGAAAAAACCATCATATTTGCATGATGGTTTTTTTGTATATAAAATAAAAAGAATGGAACAGAAAAAATAAAATTTTTAATGATTTTGAGCTTTGCAAGAGGTCTCTAATGAATTGGAGTGATTGAAGGTTTTTTTGTAATTTTTTGAAAGTGAATTATGTATAAAGATGTATTAAAAAAAATCTTTAACAAAATACATAGAATATTTTTTGGTCGTGATGCAGGACAAAATATGCATATATTTGCAAAAAATGTTCTGGTTACTTTTTTTGGCGGAATTAGTGCATTTGGAGTACTCTTTTTTGTAAATGTATTTGCGGCACGCATGCTTGGTCCAGAAGAATATGGAAAATATTCTGTTTTTCTGTCCATTGCACAACTTCTCTCGCTTCTTTTTGTGCTAGAACTTGATGTTTCAGCGTTGTTTTTTCTTTCAAAAAAGAATATTGAAGAAAAAAGAGTGATTACAGCATCTATCATGAATATATTCATGATTAGTATAATTGTTTTTTCATTACTTGCTTTGAGCATTTTTTATTTTATTGATGTGAAAGACGTTTCCTTTTTAGCATTTATTGGTGTACTTTCTCTTGGTTTTGTCTTTGCTTTTGAACGTATGATGGATGCATTTTTACGATCAGATGGAAAATATCACATACAATCATTTTTACGTTTTTTGGATGCTGTTTTGGTGGCATGTGCTCTATGTGTGTTCTTTTTTGTTTTTAAAAATGCAACGTTCTATAGTTATGTGGGCAGTGTCATTTTTGGCAGTTTTTTCTTTGGTATTTTTGGGTTATTTTTTGTACGAAGTATTTTGTCGCGATGTATATGGAATACTAAAAAGATCAGTGAAATATTTCGACATAACTCTTATGGATTGGTCAATGCAATGATCAATGGTGTTATAAAAAATACAGATAAGATTTTAATTGCGTCAATTTTAGGTCTTGGTATGTCTGGTATTTATGCAGCATATTTCACTTCTTCGATTATCGTTGGGGAGAGAATTGTGCAACTTTTTGTCAATGTCTTTTTTCCAACAATGCGTGACAATACGAAAAATATTTCTAGAATTTACGCAAAAATTAATGCAGTGTTTATTAAGTTGTTTGTGTTTTTGTTTATTTGTGCAAGTTTTGGAGTGTTTTTAATGGTTTCTCTTTATGGTAAGGAATATACGATTGTGTGGATGTGGATTGTTTTAGGTGGTTTGTATATTGTTGTGCATTTTTTTGCTTCACTCTATGGTTGGATGCTTTCAAGTATTTCAACAAAAGGATACAAATATTATAATGTTGCATTTCTTTATGGAGCTGTCGCATATGGATCTGTGCTTGTAGTGTCTCTCGTGTTGGATGTGTTTTCGGTTACATCATTTTTTATTGCTCTTATATGTTATCGTGCAGTTTCTGGAACTTTCTCATTTTTTACAGTGCGGAACCTTATTTGAGAATGAGATATTAGTAGATATTTTAGGATATTTATGCATTGTTTTTATTGTTGCACAAATTTAAAAAATATATGTAATTTATCATGTTTACTTTTTAAGAGATTTGTCTTTTTTTTGATTAATGTGATATAATTTCTTCAAGTTAAACAATAAGGATAAAATGTTTTATGAAAAAATACAAAAAGAGAAAGGGCTTTACGCTTATCGAATTGTTGATGGTGATTGCAATTGTCGGAATTCTCTCAGCGATCATACTAGTTGCACTTAATAGTTCTCGTGAGAGAGCTTCAGTCGCAAAATACACAAGTTATGCGACACAATTACATCGATTAACAGCAGATGCTGTTGCGGCAGGGTATCTTGATGCTGGAGTGCTTGATGAAAATTTTAGAAGTGGAGTGGCATATTGTTTTGGAGAAGATAGGTGTTGGATAGGTCAAGATAACTCAGATGAATTGGATGAGGCTTTGACAAAATTAGCTGATTATCCGACAGGATATGAGCAAAGTGATGTACACAGTCCATACAATCCAAATTATGGTGTGACAATTGGTATGAAAAGCGACAATACTGCCATGCGTATACAAATGTATCTATTGAGTAATGATGCAAGTTTTTTGCAAAAAACGTGTGATGAAATGAAGTGGGATGTATGTGCAGGCACGTCATGTTGTATAGATGTGCCATTAAATACGCGTATGCGTAGAGATGGGGAGTCAACACCTTCTGCTGCAGGGGAGGGACTGTAACATCTAATGTTTTATGATATTTTTTTGCGGAGTTAATAATATAAAAAATAATGTGAAAATTTATGATTGAAAAAATTCGAGGATTAATAGAAGATAATACAAATCTTGATGTTACACGTAATCAAGTGATTCTCGCACTGTGTGTTATTGGTGGTATAATATTGCTTGTTGTTTCATTTCTTTTTGCATCAAGCACAGGTCCACAGGCAGATGATCCTACAGTAAAACCTGCTCCAGTTGATTATTCTTCAGGTGATTATACGCAGGAATAAATAAAAGAAATAAAATTGTGTATGCAAATATAAACTCCACTGTTAGTAGTGGAGTTTTTTGTACTTTTTTGTGACATTGTTATTATGATTGTTTTTCCAATTTGATGCGAATATCCTCTTCTTGGAGTGCGGTAATAATTTCTGTGATATTGCCATTTAAAATGCTCTCTATACCACTCCAATTTTTTTTGATTCGGTGATCTGTTATGCGGTCTTGTGGAAAGTTGTATGTGCGGATTTTTTCACTTCGATCTCCGGTACCCACTTGTGATCGTCTTGTATCACCGATTTTTTTGGCGTGTTTTTCTTCTTCGAGTTGCAGGAGTCGTGAACGGAGAACTTTCATTGCTTTTGTTTTATTTTTGTGTTGAGATTTTTCGTCCTGACAAGAAACAACAGTGTTTGTCGGAAGATGTGTGATACGTACAGCACTCATGGTTGTGTTTACACTCTGGCCGCCTGGACCTGAAGAGGCAAATGTGTCAATACGGAGATCTTTTTGATCGATATCAATTTCTACTTCTTCAGCTTCTGGAAGTACAGCAACTGTAGCAGTTGAAGTGTGGATACGACCCTGCTTTTCTGTTTCAGGAACGCGTTGAACGCGGTGTACACCTGATTCGTATTTCATGTGCTTGTAGACAGGTTCTGTATCAGCGGGAGCAGTAATATCAAATATAATTTCTTTGTAACCGCCAATTGCTGTGGTATTGCTATGCATAATTGATACTATCCAGCGTTTTTCTTCTGCAAAACGGGAATACATACGAAAGAGATCTGCAGCAAAAAGACCTGATTCATCACCACCAGCACCAGCACGGATTTCCACGATGACGTTTTTTGTGTCATTTGGATCTTTTGGGAGCAGGAGAATCTCAAGTTCTTTTTCGAGGTATTCTTTATTTTGTGCAAGTTCTACATTTTCCATGACAGCCATTTGTTTGAGTTCCTCATCATTTTCAGTATTGATCATTTCGGCATTGCCCTGCATGTTTTCGATGGTTTTCTCATATGCTTCAATTTTTGTGATGACCTCGTTCATCTCTGACTGTTTTTTACTTAATTCAATCATTTTTTGTGGATCTTGAGCAATATTTGGATCATTGAGTTTTGTAGAGATTTCTTCGTATTCTTTTTTGACCTTGTTGATAATATCTTGCATAAGGACTAATTTTCAACTAGCTGCATCAGCAGGCAAGTTTACAAATTTATTAAAATAATTCTTATAAGTATCATGATACGGGATAAAATATAGAGCGTCAAAAGAAAAACGCCACTAATTGTTAAAGAATTGGGGCGTTTTAAAATTCTTTTTATGCTTGTATCTTTTCTGCTTGCTTTTTCGCACGCTCTTGTTTTTTTGTGCTTTTATCTTTTACGCTTTTACGAGATTTTTGTGCTTTTTGTGCTTTAGCAGCAAGATTTTTGAAGCGTTCTACACGTCCTGTTGAATCAACAATCTTCTTTTTTCCTGTGTATGCTGGGTGGCATTGTGAACATGTTTCAATGGACATGCTATCTTTTGTTGCACCAGTTTTAAACGTTGCACCACATGAACATGTTATAGTTGTTTCAACGTAATCTGGATGAATATCTTTTTTCATAGTATTCGGTAGTTTAAAAAATCAATACTCCAAGAATCCTAACATGTTTTATGAGAATTGACAAGGGTTTTGTATTGGTGTAGTATATAGGTCATTAATTAATCAAGCACTTGCTTGGCATGATCCATTCCTGTTAGCAGGATGTTTTTGTGTCTCTGCTGATAAGGATCATCATTTAGAGAGTACGTGTGTAATTTATAAGGATAAAAGTATGAGTAATACAACAACTGATAAAAAAATATCAGAAGATGTTGCCAAAAAGGCACAAAAGAAGCGAAAGAACACGTTTGAGGTGTATGACTATGACAGTCTAGAACTTTCAATGGCATCACTCCTTAAAGCTGGTGTACATTTTGGTCATCAAAAATCACGGAGAAATCCTAAGATGGATGATTATATTTATATAACACGAAATAATATTAATATTATTGATCTTGCAAAAACCGTTGAACTCACAAAGGAAGCATTGGATTTTCTTACATCAGTGAAAAAAAGTGGAAAACAAATTCTTTTTGTGGGGACAAAAAAACAGGCACGAGATCTTATTATCGATATTGCAGAATACACGGGAAATCCATTTGTGGTTGAGAGATGGCTTGGTGGGACATTTACGAACTTTGGAAATATCCGACGTCGTGTGCGATATATGATACGTCTTCGAGATCAAATTGCAAAAGGGGAACTCAAAAAATATACAAAGTTTGAGCAGATGAAAAAAGTGGAAGAAGCAGAAAAACTTGATCGCCGCATGGGAGGTATTGCTGAGATGCGAGAAATGCCAGGAGCAATTTTTGTCACGGATGTTATTGCGGATAATCTAGCGATTCGTGAAGCGCAAAAAATGAATGTTCCAGTAGTTGCTCTTGTTGATACGAATGTTGATCCTGAGGGAGTAACATATCCAATACCAGCAAATGATGATGCAGTATCTTCACTTGCAATTATGCTGGCACATGTGTGCAAAGCGTTACGATAAAAATTCAAATTATATATTATAAAATATAAATTATGAGTGCATTAGAACAAATTAAAAAATTACGAGAACAGACAGGTGCAGGAATTGTCGAAGTAAAAAAGGCGTTGGATGAGGCAGGTGGTGATGAGGAAAAGGCAATTGAAATTCTTAGAAAAAATGGTGCAAATAAAGCATTAAAAAAAGCAGATCGTGATGCAAGTGAGGGAATTATCGGAACATATGTACATTCAAATCAAAAGATTGGCGCAATGGTCAAGGTGTTGTGTGAAACTGATTTTGTTGCAATGAATGAAGATTTTCAAGCGTTTGCAACAGATATTGCAATGCATATTACAGCAGCTCAGCCACAATGCCTTCGTCCAGAAGATGTGGATGCAGAGCTCGTTGCAAAAGAGCGTGAAATTTGGGAAGAACAGCTGAAAAATGAAGGGAAGCCAGCTGAGATAATGGACAAAATCATGGAAGGAAAAGAAGCAAAATTTCGTTCAGAGATTGCACTTCTTTCACAACCATTTGTAAAAGATCCAGAAAAGACAGTGGAAGACTTGCTCAATGAGGCAATTGGAAAGATAGGAGAAAAGATTGAAATTGGAGAATTTGCACGATTTTCTTTCTAAATGTATTATTTAGGTGTGGATAATATATTAATATTGAATAGATAATTACTGACATGTTTCATTTAATCGTACCACCAATTATAGTTGTTTTTGCAGTGGCGGTTTTGGTTATATTTCTTGCGAAGAATATATCATCAGATGCTGATGGTGGTAGTTTTGCTTTGAGAAGGGACAAGAAACGACCAAAAACGTCTAAGTTAAACCTTCAATTGAATTTTTCGGAAAAAAAGAAAGAAAGTGTTTTGCGAGTGGGGAAGGCGATAAAAAATAGAAAAAAAGTAAAAAAGGAAGATTTGGTTATGCCAGATAAAGAATCTGTTTTTGAGTCTTTGAAGGAAAAAGGTGCATTAAAGGGAATTGCCAAGAAAAAAAATACCAAGGAAAAAGTTGTGTTACTGCGCAAAAAGAGTATGGTTAGTGATAAAATAGAGAATTCAGAAGGGAGAGATTCAGAAGAAGTAAGACTCATGAACGAGATTGAGAAAAAGCCTCAAGACAGTAAAGGATATGAGAAATTGGGAGATTATTACATGGAACATGAGAATTTTGAGGATGCAAGAGACTGTTATAAATATGTCTTGCGTCTTGATCCACATCACAAGCGTGCACAAGTAGCGATGAAAAATCTTGATCGTGTTTTGTAGGTTCTTAGTCTTGTTTTTCTACACATATTAATCATATGCCATAGCATGTGGTATAATAGAAGAAACAAAAGAAAAATATGTGAATGAAAAACGTTTTATCGCAAAAAATAATATGGTTGTTTGTTGCATGCGTCTTAGTGCTATATAGTCATACTGCGTATGCGACTAATCCACAATTTACATCTGTGCCAGAAAATTGCGTCATTACAGGTAATGATTTTTCGTATCCAATTACTGTAGAGGATGCCGATTTAGATTATGTTGATATCACTACTGATCATCTGCCGAGTTTTTTACAGCTTCATACAACACAAACAGTCTCTACTGTTGTTGGCGGACAAAGTGGTTTTGCAAATGGATCATTTTCTGAAGCACAGATTACACATCCTGGTAGTATTATTTTTGATAAAAATTATGATATAGGGTATTTGGTGGATTATGACAATCATATGATTCGGTTACTTGATTTTACGACCGAACAAATCTCCACATATATTGGGTCAGCGGGTCCCGGGTATCAAGATGGTCCAGTGGCTTCCGCACAAGTTTATTATCCCAGTAGTATGACGACTGACGGCAATGGAAATATTTATTTGACAGAACACCGTGGTCATAGGATTAGAAAAATTGATACTATCAATGGTACTGTATCCACAATTGCAGGAAATGGTACTGTTGGTGATGTGGATGGGATTGGGATAAATGTACGATTGCGCAATCCTGTTGATATTGTGATGGGCGAAAACACCGACACGCTTTATTTTGTGGATGCCTATAATCATAAAGTCAAAAAAGTTGATCTCACAAACAATCACGTAACAACAATTGCCGGTTCCACGCAAGGGTTTGCTGATGGCACGGGTGCCAGCGCGCAATTTTTGTATCCGTATGGGATAGAAATTGATCCGGCAAAAGAACATTTATATATTGCGGATGGATACAATCATCGTATTAGACGACTACGTCTCGCTGATAACGCTGTGACAACTATTGCGGGAAATGGCACTGGAGCTGCGGCGCGATTTGATTTTCCATATGATGTGGAATTTTATCCGGATGGCAGTCTATATATTACCGATTACAATAACAACCTTGTGCGTAAAATGGACGTGGATACTAGAGAGGTGACGACAATTCTTGGTTCGACTTCAGGTTTTCAGGATGGCAATGCGAATCAGGCATTATTTCACAACCCAACACATTTAAAAATTACATCGGATGGGGATGTATATGTGAGTGATCGCACCAATGTTGCATTGCGAAAAATTGATACACAATATTTTATTACAGGTACAAATCTTAATAACACCGGAGAATTTCCATTTTCTGTTATTGCAACTGATGTTCACAGTGAAAGTGCGGAGCAAGATATTCATTTGAGAATCGGTGATGGTATTTTTTTGAGTGATATGGAAGATATATATAGAGAAATTTCTTCTAACGAAGATGCTGTGACTGTGACATGGGATGAGCCGAGCGTGCAGAACTTTTGTGGTAATGTGATTACTGATGCAATAGTTACATCTAATCATAATAGTGGCAATAATTTTTCTGTTGGTCACACACATGTCATATATGATGCACACAAGGGTACGTATGCTGATCAAAAAAATTTCAATGTATATGTATCGCGTACGTCTGAAGATGATGTGGAAATTCATCGACCACGTGGTATTACACTGACATGTTCCTCTCAAGATCATACAGCTTTTATCGCATGGGATGACAATTCAAAAGGTGAAGATATTTATCAAATTCAAAGAAAAATAGACGATGAGCAGTGGCGCACAATAAAACGTATCACAACAAGAAATAGAAAAAATTATACAGATACAGACGTGGAAGATGGGCACATATATTCATATCGTGTACGTATTTTTGCTGATGATACGCATACAAAATGGTCGGAGAATGTGTCATGTGTGTTAAGTGGAAATGATGCAAAAAAATCTGTTGTTGCAACAGTATTATCAAAAGCACAAAACAGTATTACAAAAAAGCAAAAAAAGCACGAAGTGCATGAGGAGAAAGATGATATACAAGCGCCACAATCACTCAATGCTGCCTCACATGAAGAAATATGCACACAGTGGCATTGGATTATATGGTGTATATGTATTGCTATTACATTGGTTGTTACTGCATCTTTCACATCTCCATTAACACTTATCACTGCAATTATTGTGATTATTGTGTGGTATATATTTGATACATGTCATCATGCAGTGTGGGTGCCAATTTTTACTTTTGTTGCTACAATTATTGGAAGAGTGATTGTGTTTTTTGAAAAAAGTGAAAATAAATAATACATCTCATAAATCTCAGTTGGTAGAGCATCGGTTTTGTAAACCGCAGGTCGTCAGTTCGAGTCTGACAAGTGGCTCAATATCAAATAAAAAATAAAATAGCAAATAGCAAATATCAAAAATTTTTGACTTTTTATTTTTCATTTTTGATATAATATCGGGTCGGTGGCAGAGTGGTCTAATGCACCTGACTGTAAATCAGGCGACTTCGGTCTTCGGCGGTTCAAATCCGTCCCGGCCCACATTTAGAAGAATAAAAGAATAACCGAGTTTTTGTGGATTCGGTTTTCTTTTTAGAGAAATTGTTGATTTGCCCACGTAGCTCAGTTGGTAGAGCATTTCCATGGTAAGGAAAAGGTCAGCAGTTCAAACCTGCTCGTGGGCTCATAAGTTGAAATATTTTGATATTTTTTATAGAATAAAAAAATGATTGACTGAGCACGCCTGCCAAAGTTTTTTACAAAGTAAAAAATTTCTGCAGGCGGGATTAGTTAAGTGGTATAACGAAGGTCTCCAAAACCTTAGTCGGGAGTTCGATTCTCTCATCCCGTGCAATGTAAAATTAATTAAACCCATTGTTATTTTTATAACAATGGGTTTAATTTTTTTTAAATAGAAGAGTTTATTATATTCCTCTTAATTCTTTCATAAGGGTTTTGACTGATATGATGTTTTGTATTCGTGCAGCGTTTGTGCCGACGGTATAGAGTTCATCATCATTAATTGCACCACAAGATGCGAGAAGTCCGTTACAGATACAAAAACTGTTTTTTGGATTTTTTTGTGCATCGCAGAGAGTGTAATTACCCTTTTCGTCTTTTTGCGCGACAAATCCTCGCGTGCATTTTGGTATTCTGTTACAAGCGTGTAAAATCATTGGTGTATTTTTCAACGAACGAAATGGCATACCGCTTGGTGATCCTGGTACACATTGTGTATTATGCACAACGATAATGTCATCTTTTGAGCAATCTACAACTGCTTTTTTGTAAGATTTTGTTGCACCGCTCTCATGCGTTGCGAGAAATCGTGTACCCATTTGTACACCATTTGCACCGTGATGATGTATCCATGTACAAATATCTTCATGATCAAAAATTCCTCCAGCAACAATTACTGGAAAATTTCCATTTTTCTCAACCCATTCTTTTATCGGAGGAAAGATGTGTTCTAGTGAATTTTCTACACAATTAACATCTTGAAATTTAAAACCTAAATGTCCTCCAGCTAAGGGACCTTCTACAATTACAGCATCTGGACGTCGTTTCTTTTTTGCCCATCTTTTACAGATAATTTGCAAGGCGCGTAGCGATGAAACAATTGGAATGAGAGCAATATTATGATTTTTTGTAACATCTGGCAAATTGAGCTGTAGTCCAGCGCCACAAATAATCATATCAGCACCACCAGCAATGGAGCCTCGTACACTATCTTCAAAATCACGAGCAATATAAACCATGATATTCATTCCGATAGCACCATTTCCTTGAGATAGTTTTTGTGCTTTTTGTATTTCAATTTGTGCCGCAGTAAAAGCATTTACTTTTTCTTTTTTTTCTTGAGAAATGAGAAAATGTAATCCAGCACTCGAAACAATGCCACAACCACCTTCGCGAGCAACTGCTCCAGAAAGATGACTCAAAGAAATGCCAATACCCATCCCACCTTGTAGTATTGGCACATTAATAATACGATCACGAATAAGTAGTTTTGGTAATTTCATATAGCCTCCATATATATATTGATATTTATTTGTTAAAAAACAATTACCATAGAATTATAGAATAGTAAAAATTGTTGAGCAATGTTTTGCATATTGAAATATATATTAAGCTGTGGAAATCATATGTAGTAATGTGGTCGATTGGTAGCGGTATATAGAGAATTGATAATGGTGATCATATAATTATGTGATCACTTTTTTCTATTTGACTTATTTTGGTGATGATGAAATTATGGAGATAGTTCTTTGTGATATGATAGCGTTTTTTAAAAAAATATTGGAGGACAAAAGAAATTGAAAAAAATACAATGGGAAGACATCATTTTTTTCAAGGGATTAGATAATCCAAATCTTGCAAATGAGTTGATGACAAAACTTAAAGAATATGCAGGTGTGCATCCTTTGGTGGGGCATATTAACTATCACAGATTTACTGACGGTGAATTGGATGATGTTTTTGCAGATTATGAGAACATCGAAGGCAAGACAGTTGTTTTTTTTGAATGTCTCAAAGATGAGCAAACGATGTTGCGGTTTTTGCAGTTGTGTTGGGCGATGAAAAAGCAGTATAAAGTCAAATACATTGTTGCTGTGATATCATTTTTTCATTACCGAAGACAAGATCGACCAGAGAAAAAACAGGAGATTCATAGAAATCTTTGGCTTGCTGAGATGCTCAAGGTAAATGGTGTTGATTATGTGATTGTGGCAACACCACATTCAGATCGGATGCAAAAAAACTGTGAAAATGTTAATTTACAGTTTCGTTCTGTAGATTCATCAGAAGCTTTCGCAAGTGTCTTGCGACCAGTTATTCCCGAAAACGGTGATAGTGAGCGAGCAGTTGTGTATTCGCCAGATGAGGGTTCAGTATCGAGAGCAGTTACGCTTGCAATCTTTTTGGGTATTGGTGTTCTTTTTAATCTGAAAGATCGTCCACCAAACAACGAAACTACAATGGCTTTAGCGGACGAAAAAAAGATTGCAGAAATTATTGAAAGAGTGGAGAAAGAATATGGTTTTTCTGATATTCAATACGCTACAGAAAATCTTATTAGAGGTGTGCATATTATTATGGCAGAGGATGAATTGGATACTGGAGGAACACTGAATAAACAAGGTGTTATGCTCAATGAGAGTGGCGCTGTTGCAGTACATGCAGTCATCACACATCCTGTATGTAGCGATGGGTGGAAGAGAAAAGTTTTCTACAAAGATCCATTTGCTAAAATTATAATGATGGACACAATTTTTAGAAGTGCAGAGCAGAGAACTGGTGGACGTGTACATGATGTCTCTGTAGCTGGCTTATTGGCTTCTACAATCTTTCGTGTTTTGCAAAAAGTTATGTAATCACAAAGAAAGAAGGAGGTTTTCAAAAAAAAGCGCTGTTAAATAATTTTAACAGCGCTTTCTGTTTTCTGCTCTGTCTAATCTTTGACTTTCAATCGATATTTCATGTTTGTGCGTACTTCTGGAAGTAAAATCCATCCTTCGTCATCTGTCATTACTTCTCCTGCTATTGTTTTTGTACCAAAGATGTACGCATAAATTTTTACCTTTGTTGACTTTTTGATGCGTTTGCCAGTGTCTTTACGCATTTGTGCGTGTACGATAAATGGTTTTGTTGAGTCGTAGGGATCACCAGATTTTAGCTTGAATTTATATTTTCCAGGAATGACATTTTTCATTTCAAGGACACCATTTGTTTTGCCAGAATTATCTGCTTCAAGTCGATCATACGAAGATTGAAACCAATCACTGCCTTTGATTTTTGCTTTTGTTTTGATACGTGCAAGGCCATCTTTACTTTTAACCGAACCATTATCTTTCACATTGAGTTCATAAATCATGTTAAGTGAAACGCCCTCAATGTCAAGCCACCCCTTTTTGTCCGTTTTTACGGTTTTGATGAAGGTTTTTGTATTGTTTATGTAAGCGTATAATTTTACATCGATTTTGTCTTTAATACGGCGACCTTTTTCATCTTGCATACGAAGCTCAAGTCCGAGTGATTGACCAGATTTTTCATCATCATTGTCAACTGTAAATTTATATTTTCCAGGAAGCACATCTTTGAGGCGAAGTACTCCATCATCATCAGTTTTCACTTTGCGTGTAGTAAACCATTCACCACCTTGTTTTGTTTTAATTTTTACGTAGGTTTCATCAATATTTGTACCAGACACACCAAGTGCAACAGTTGGAACAAAAAACACAAGGCATGCGCCTATAAGAAAAAGTTTTTTCATATTTTTTTATTTATATTTATTATATTTTTTATTATACCATATATTATAATCTGTGTGGTATTATTTATAATAACTAAGTTTTGTTTGAAATTTTATGAAAAAGCAAATGGTCATAGATCAAAAACAGCCTCAATCTGTGAAGAAAAAAGTACAAAAAAGTGTAGAAAAATTTAAATGGGGAGATGTTACTGTTTTGGATATTGTGCCAGAGGATATACAAGAGTCAGAAAAAATACCAGTATTTTTTGCACCAGGATGGTCTATTACAATTGCATGTACACAAGAAGTGCTGTTGTCTCTTGCAGATTACAATAATCGGGTTATTACATTAAATCATAAACGCATTGGTGGAATAAGAAATACATCTGAAGAAATGCGAAAAGCGCATACAATTCTTTCTGTGTTACATCGTAAAAATATAGATAAGGCGGATGGCGTAGGGTATTCAGAAGGTTGTACAAATTTGCTTTTGGCTGCATGCTTGAATCCAAATAAATTTCGAAATATCGTTTTGGTTAATCCACCAGGATTATCAAAAAAATGGGCAAAACTAAAAATAGTTAAAGGTTTTTTGATGGATGCATGGGGCATTAAAAAATGTAAAAATGGTTATAAAAAAAGAAAAGAGATTTTTAAAGAATTATTAAAATATATTTTTTTAAATCCAATTCGTTCTTATCGAGAAGTTGATGAAATTACGCATTCTAATCTTGTGGAGTTATTAAAAAATGCTAATAATGTCGGAATTAAGGTGTCGATTGTGCATAATATTAATGATCATACATTTGATTTTACTCAGGCAAATTATACACTATTAAATGCAAAAAATATTCATATTGAGGAATTTTATGCAATTGAAGGGGGGCATTTTGGATTAATAAAATTTCCGAGAAGATATATGAGTATTATCGCACATGCATTAAAAATGTTTAAGAAATCCACTAAACCAAAAACTTAAAATTTCCTTTAGTAAAAAAAGCATGATATTGCTTAAGGTGTAAATAATCTAAAACAAAAGATCATGCTTCATTTGCAATTACATTACAAATATATTTTTCAAAGAGTTTTCAGATATCCCAAAGTATAATGCTTTTGTAAAACAATGTCGTAGAGTATTACCTTTAATGATGTTTTTACTTAATGACTTATTATAAAATGATCAATTACAGTTTGTGGATTCTATAATAGTAGAAGTCTGCATACTTATGCGTGCAGACAACTATAAATTTGCTAAAAACCTTGCAAAATTCGGTAAAAATCAGCAAGGTCGGG
>PDPP01000012.1 GCA_002747515.1 Candidatus Moraniibacteriota bacterium | reverse complement strand
GCTCTTGATGTCACAATATCAGTTGGAGGTGGTACAGGAGGGTCAAGTACACAAGCAGCTGTGCCAAGTGGTCTCGGTATCGAAAAAACAATTACAGCATCAGCAGGACAAACACAAGGTGGTACGATTTCTCAACCAGCAAATCTTTATTATGAGTGGAGTGTAAAATGTAAAAAGGGTGAAGAAGCTATAGATCTTACAAAAAGCAAATATTTTAAAAACAATATCACATCAAAAACAAAAGGCACAAATCTCAACACACTCTCAATGATCCTAGATTTTCCAAATGGAAAAAACGAAGAAGGTAAAGAAGATGCAACAATAGATAATTGCTTTGAAAATGGACACAGGTGGAGGATCAAACTTTGGAAAAGCAACAAAAACATTTGAAGTATATGATGTGGAAGATAACCCACTAAAAGTATACAAAACACAAATTGTAAATGGAAAATATAAAACAACGACAGAAGAGATTTGTGATGAAGATATAGACAAAATGGTTTGTCGTGTGATGAATAATGAGGTAGTTGCGATCAGCACAAAGGAAATTACAGAGGAAAACGTGGATGATCCTGAATTGGGGGAAAGTATTGTCGGGCAGGTGTCATGGTCGGTTAATGGGGAAGCATATTCTTGTGATGAACTGGTTTCTGAGCAGGATTGTCGTGATGATCGCAATACATCACGTGTTTTAATTCCTTTTAAGGGTAGGGATGGAGATTTTGTTTCGGTTGTTGCAAATATGAGTAACATGTCACAAAACACAAATCAAAAACAGGAGGTGATGCGTATGTTTCGTGTAACAAAACCGTCAGTTGTGATTACGCCACAAAATGATGATATAAAGCGAAAAGTTTTGGGGACATATACGACTTTGAGAGGAAAAAAATATACTGATGAATCAGAAACAAACTTTGAGATTGCAGAAAATAGCACTGCAACACTTTCGGCAGTGCTTTATCCAGAATTTCTCAATTCAGATGAATATAACATCTCATATGAATGGTATATAAATGGAACCTTATATGACACACAAAAAACAATACAATATGCACCGAGTGCCGATTCACATATTTCTGTGAAGGCGATATTTTCTCAAGACAATGAAACGAGAAGAGCTTTGCGAGATGTTTTTGGTTTATTGGAGTCTCAAACAATTCCAGAGAGCTTTACACAAACTATTCAGCTAGACGTGATAAAAGATTACACAAAAGAAGAAAGTGAAGCAGATGTGATTGCAACAGTCTCACACAATGCACCAATTTATATCATATTTTTATTAAAGATGACATTAGCAATAGCTGTTATGCTTTTGATACCGTCTTTAATTTTGGGAACAGAATTTTCAAAAGAAAATATGAAATAGTAAATCTGTAAGTGATAAATGGTCAGGTCTCAAAAATCAAAAAAGAAAAAACAGATGTATCATGGTATATGTCTGTTTTTTTGTGATATACTAAAAGAAACAATATGTAAATATAAAATACGAAATATGAAAACCAAGAAAAAAATATATGCAATATTTTTTGTGTTCACAATGTTTTTCTTTGTATCTCATAATACACATGCACAAAATCCATCACAATATAAAATTTTAGAGCCTATTCCAGGAATGACTGAGACAAATCCGGGTTTAGGTACATATCTAGAAGGACTGTATAATTTTGCTGTAGGATTTGTTGCTGTTGCTGCACTTCTTATGATAACGATTGGGGGATTTTATTATATTGTTTCAGCTGGCAATCAAGCACAAGCAGGTACAGCAAAAAAGATTGTCACAGATGCGTTGCTTGGTTTAGCTGTGGTGTTTTGTACATATCTTATTTTACACACAATTAATCCAGAATTATTAAAATTAGATTTAAAGTTAGATGGGCTAAAAATACAAAAAAGCACACAAAAGCAGATTTCTAAAAAATCAAAAAAATCAAAAAAAACACCTCAAAACTTTAGTATTTCACACTCAAATCCAAATGTAGTACAAAAAACTACACCACAAACAATCTGTGTAAACGGCAAGTGTTATAAATCAAAAGCTGAGTGCATTGCAGATCTCGGACAATCTCTTGCTGCTGCGTGTGTTCCAGCAAAGAAAACTTTTTCAGATCCTTCAAAATTTTATACAAAAGACGGTAATGGAAAATACACAGAATATGAAAGCGAAGAAGCATGCAAAAAAGCAGGAAACACAAATTGTGTTAGTGCAGAAGAGATGAAGTCTTCTTTTTCTAAAAATCAAAAAACAGAACAAGAAATAAAAGAAGATATTTTTGATGTGGAGGATACTGTTGCACGAAAGGCGGAAGAATATTCTAGTGACAAAACAATTGAACACATGATAGAAACAACAGAAAAATTTGGTGGAGATGTTATTGATGTTGATCCAAACGGAGCATCTTATATGATAGGTGGTGATGATAATGAAGAGAGAGGTCTTGTGATTTCGGAAATTAAAACGTATGCGGAGGAAAGAGGAATTGTATTGCAAGAAAAGGAGTCAGATGATTGTAATCAAATAAAATGTACAAAAAAATACAAAGTTGAGTTTCCTGCAGATTTTGAAGATTCTCGCCTTGCAGGAACAACAATGATTTATGCTGTTACTGAGAATATTAAAGAACATCGCACAGAATATGGTAATGTTGTTGTTACAGCTGCACAAGAAATTAAATCGGATGACACTTCAGAAAAAAAACAAGATGGAGCTGAGGGTTAGAGTAAATAAAATGTTTGATTTTAAGATAATTTTCATATGAGTGTTATAAAAAAGATATTTATTGTTTCAACGATATTACTTCTGGTACTCTTGATATTTTTTGGGATTTATACAGTTGCTTTTAAAAAGAGTGTGATGCAACCAGTACAAAAAGATGAAAAAAGCACGTTTGATATTGCAGATTTTGCATCAAAGGAATTGACAAACGTCACATCAGATTCTGTGATTTCAGCAACAATTGGTCCAAATGGTGATACAATTCGTTATTATGATGCAAATGATGGGCGTGTATGGACGATGACATTGCGCGGCACTAACAAGGAGGTGCTTAATAGCGAGGTTTCAGGCGTGCCTTCGGAAGCAAAATGGTCATTAGATGGAAATTCTGTTATTTTGAAGTATGAAAATGGTGAAATCTATACATATAATCATGCAACAGGTCAAAAAAACAAACTGCGAGATGGTATGGATGATGTTGAGTGGGCTGGCACAAGCGGAAAAATTCTTTATAAATATTTTGATAAAGAAACAAAGGAACGATCATTAAATATTGCTAATTCTGATGGGACAAACTGGAAAAAAATTGCTGATTTACCATATCGTTTTACAGATTTTGTGCAAATCCCTTCTTCTATATTAGCAGCATTTTGGCCACGAGCGGAAGCAGGTGTGAATTCCAGTCTTTTTACGGCGAGTACAATTTCAGAAAATGAACCAAAAAAAGTTTTTGAAGGAATGTTTGGAGCAGATTTCCTATTTTCGCCAGATGGGAAAAAAGCTCTCATAAGTTCAGTAAATACGGATGGAAAAGTGACACTAGGTGTTATAGATACAAAAGGTAAAAATTATACAGACTTTTTAGTACCAACGATTGCAAGAAAGGCTGTTTGGTCAGAAGATGGTGCAACAATATATTTTGCTATGCCAACTAATGTGCCTGATAATGTGGTGTGGCCAGATGATTATAATGCAAAAAAATTTATGACAAAAGACACATTTTTCAAAATGGATGTCAATACGGGAAAAAAAGTGCGCATAATAGAATTGGAAGAGATAAAAGACGCTGTTGACGCTGTTAATCTCTTTTTATCGCCCTCTGAAGATATGTTATTTTTTACTGATCGTAACAGCGGTCTTTTGTACAGACTTTCTTTATAGATTGCACATTCTCTTTTGGTGATGCTCTATGGTATAATATTGCTAAGTGTGGTATAAATTTTTATAAGTGATGAAAAAACAAAAAATCTTAGCAATTATTATTATTTTTCATGTTTTTCTTTTGACGTGTGATCCACTTTTTGTTGTGGCAATTTCTGGTCGCAATGCTGCTAATCTCTTTTTGGAAGAAAATTTAAATATAAATGTGGACAAAAGTCTTAAGCCATTAACAGAAACAATAAACTTAATTGATAGAAAAGGGGAGGCGCCAGAGGTTTCTATTCGTTTTTCTACACCAAATCCAAAACCAGGGGAAATGATCACAGCTTCTGCTGATGTTTTTGGAATTGAAAATATGAAGAGTGCATATTATACATGGTATCTCAAAGGACCAAAGAGGCCTAAGGGTGGATTAAGCACGTATATTCCAAATGCAATTCATGCGCAAGTTGCTCCATATTTTGATCCTTTGACATTTGATCAAGTGATGAATGGTGGAAATGGTAATGGTGTTATAGATAGTGATGAATGGCCAGAAGATAAAGATGATGATGGATATAAAACTACACGAGGTGGTGATAATAACAAAGATGGTCATACAAATTATTGTTATATTTATGATCCTGTTAATGGAGTGCAATATGAGATTAATGGAAAAGAATCTTCTCAGTCTGGTTGTAAAAAAGGTTATGAGCCACGCTGTATGATTGAAGAACGACTTGTACAGTGTCCGGTTATTGTTCCAGGTGTTGAGGGACAAATTGAGGGAAGTGAGTCTGATAATTCAGCTTCACAATCAGAATCAAATACTTCTGGGGAGGTTTCTGGTGGAGGTGGACTGAGAGGAACAACAGTGACACAATGTCGTGACACTGGAACAAGGGCAATTTGTAATGCAAAAACAGGAAATTTATATTGCCCAACAAATGATGGTGACACAAATGTGACATATTTTTATGATGAAAATCGTTTCGTAAATGTAGCAACGCCATTTTGTGTCAAAAAATCTAGTAATGGTCGAATATGGAAAGATCCAAATATAGATACGTGTCCAGATGGTAGTAGTGGGGTAGGTTCAGGGTGTTTTGCGTATCCAGAAGATGTCATGATGCCAGAAATGGGGAAATGTGAGATTGCATCAATAAGTGACTCTGCTTCTGGGTGTAAAAATTTAAGTATTGCACAAAGCGTGGGAAGAGATTTTGATAGTAGTGAAGAATTTTTTTGGAAAACGAACCCTCTTACAGATAAAACAACACCATTTGCAATAAATGATGGTGCTCTTGTTGCAGGTTTGGGTATAGCGGATTTTACATGGGAATATCAGGAGGGTGATGAGATTGGTGTTGTTGTTGAAGGTGTTGGAGGTGAGTCGACAAAGCATGAGGATTCAACGCGACAAACAGTTTTTGCTTTATTGCAGCCAGGGTGTAAGGATGAATTAGAAGATTTTGGTTTCTATGAAGAAGTGGTGAAGGGTAAAGTAATTACAATTAAAACAGCTTCTATTGATTCAATTGAAGATTGTGTCTTAAAAAATAATCTCTTCATAAAACCAGGCACATCAGAATATGACGCTCTTGATGTCACAATATCAGTTGGAGGTGGTACAGGAGGGTCAAGTACACAAGCAGCTGTGCCAAGTGGTCTCGGTATCGAAAAAACAATTACAGCA
>PDPP01000001.1 GCA_002747515.1 Candidatus Moraniibacteriota bacterium | reverse complement strand
GGATGGAGATGGTACAACGGAAGTAGGTGTCTATAGTGATGGTTTGTGGTATTTAGATGTAAATGGAGATGGTGCATGGGATGGTGGTGATGCGGATGTGCACTATCCAAATTTTGGTAAGGGAGTGTCACAACCCTGTTCAACTGTTGCAAAGTCACTTCATCTTGGTCCAGAGATTACAATTGGACTTCATGAATACACAAGAAAAGATTTAGAGGACCACTCATTTCGCATTACATCACGTGAAAACTATACCATTAAGAACGCATCCGGCACGATACTTGCCACAATCAATGCCGGTGAACAAACACGTGTGAAATACCTCAATGACAAAAACCATACGTTCCGTATTTACAAATCGGTGACCCCAGAAATTACCGTTACAGATGAATTATATTTTGATATTGCAGACGGTGATGGTATTTTTGAAATCAAGAAACCAGACATGGATTATGCTACATACCGCGGAAAAATAAAATTACGCTACAGCAATAACAACAGTGTAAAGCGCATTTGGGTAATCAATGAGCTGCCACTTGAACAATATGTCTGGGGCATGGGCGAAATCACCGGCACAGGACCGATGGAGTACAATCGTGTCATGACAACATCTTACCGCACATATGGATATTGGAAAATTCTCTATTCGACAAAATATGCGATAGAAGGATTTGACGTCAACGCCACACCGGGCAATCAACTCTATCGCGGATACGACTGGGAAAAACGGTATCCACGCATCCGCAAAGCTGCGGAAGATACGCGTGGAAGAATTGTCACACATGCTGGTGATGTGGCAATTACTCCCTATTCCAGTTGGACGGACGGACGGACACGAAATCCAAGCGAAGTTGGATGGAGCACAAGTTTTTTCCCGCATTGCACATCAGTCAATGATCCCTATGGAGACTACAATGGCAATTATTGGAATAATTCGCCACATATGAGCACAGAAAAACTCATGGCTGCTGGCAATCACATGGTTGGTTTGAGTGCACATGGCGCTCTGACGCTGGCACATGATAAAAATTGGGATTGGAAAAAAATTCTCAATTATTACTTCCATAACATTGCCATTACATCCATTTACTGATTGCACTGTTCATCCTTAATAGCAATTTCATGTTCAAAAAAATTTTGATTACATTATATATTATTATGATTGCTGCAGCGCTGTATTTTGCATACACTATTTTTGCGTCACGCAACACTACCACAGAACACATCCCTGCCGACCCTATAAAAAGACACTTGGAAAAAGATGAGAAGCAGACGTCTCCGAATCACATAGAGGCACAAGAACAAGAAAAATCACAGGAAAAAGAAGATGAAAACACAAAAAATAGTGAAGAAGATGTACAAAAAACACAAGAAATTTCTGCGGCGTACATAATCACACGTACTGACTGTGATAAAATGTGCACACACTACACAGGTGACAAAAAAGAATACTGCATCAATTTTTGCGGCCTCGCCACCGCAACTGAAAACACCACATGTGCACATATGACAGGACTACAAAAAGATTATTGTACCAGAGATACGGCGGTACAGGATGGTGATATAACGAAATGTGATGACATTGGAGACAGCGGTATACGCACACAATGCAAAAACCGCATCAATGAAGACTTCATCGATGAAATCATGTAATATCCATTCAATATCATTCAACAAGGCACGCAAAATTAATACATGATTGCACGATCATAAAATGGATCATTTTGTATCGCATCCCCCCACCTCTTTCGCATATATTGTTGTTCAGCAATAAATTGTTTATACCGTTTTCTGCGAAAAAATTTGGCTGCTATATCAGATTTTCTACTTGCTGATTCGTAATGATAGAGTTTTGCACAAGAATTGCACATAACCTTATAACTCTTTTCCCGCACTTTCAAACAATAATCAACATCATTATATGCAATTGGCAAATGACGTTCATCAAATTTACCAATATCTAAAAATATATTTTTTTTAGTCATCATACATGCTGCTGTAACAGCACTCCACTCTCTATTTTTATCAAAAGACACATCCGCTTCGTGTCTCCTACAAAATGCATGAACAGCCACTCTCTTTTCTTCCAACATGACGCCGCAATGCTGCAACGTGTTGTTTGGATATAACAACTGCGCACCAACAACGCCTATTCTCTCATCTTCAAAGCACGCCATCATTTCATCAAGCCACTGTGGTGATATCACCTCAGTATCATTATTCAAAAAAAGAAGATATTGCCCTTTTGCGTAACGCACTGCGTAATTATTTATTGCAGAAAAATTAAATGACTTGTTATATTCATATATCCGCACCTTTTCATTGTTCTTCAACTCATCCAAAAACCGCATCGTTCGACGTTTTTTGCTTTGATTATTAATAAGTAAGATTTCAAAATAACGATACTGTGTTTTTTCTAAAATGCTGCGCACACATCGCTCCAAAAAGTCACTTTTATCTCTAAATGGAATAATGATTGATATATAATTTTCCATTATTTATGTATTAGTGTACTATAAATTTTTTCGTAAGAATCAATAACAGAATCTATCGAAAACGCATTTTTGCATTTTTCTGTAGCATTCTGCAATTGTGTATAATACTCGGCATCATTAGCAGCTACAACAAGCATAGATGCTAATTCTTGCACATCAATTTCTCCATTACACATTGCAAAAACTTCACCAGCCATTTCTCCGTCAGACGTCGCCAACATATGACGTATTTCTCCTACATCCGTTGCAAAAAATGGCGTTCCAGATGATACACATTCAATTAACGTCATAGGATAACTTTCTCCCTTAAACGTTGTTGGCAACAGACCAAGGTCAGATATCGCAAAAAAGCAAGCAACATTTTCTTGAAAACCAAGCAATTGTACATCTTTACCCAAATCACTTTTTTGTAACTCATCATAGACAGGACCATCACCAATGAGCAATAATTTTATTTTTCTTTGCGATGTTTTGTTGGCCAATTGCACTGCTGCAATACTTTCTTTCCAACCTTTCTCTTTAATCGCCCTACTAGCTAAACAAATGAGAAAGTCAGAATCTTTAATAGAAAAGGCACTTCTTTTTATCGAGTCGTCACATTTATCAAAACGAAATCCATTTGGTATTTTAGAAAAACAATTTTGATCAATTCGTGTATCAGATAATAACGGCTCAATATTTTTGTCGGCGACATAAGTCCAATGTGACACAGCGTCACATGTAGCATTCTTTGCACGCACCAATTCATCTTGCGATAGATTTTCATACATCCCATGCATTGTGACAACAAGAGGAATATTTCGATTACGTCGCTCACTAAAATACATATCATTAATTACATGGTGTGAATGTATAATATCTACACCAAAATCATCCAACAACGAGTTAACGATATTTCTATTTTCTGATCGAAAAACTGGGATAGCCTCATGCAAAAATGAGCGCGTCGTCTCATGCTCTCTTCCAAAATAACAATAATCAAAAACTGTTACAGTATACCCTCTGCGGTATAATTCATTTGCAATTCTAATTGGCACAGTTTCACCACCACCTGTAGAAAAAGCAAATATCGCAATCAAAATATGTGGTTTTCTTTTTTGTCGAACCCTTTTAACATTTGAAAGATTATATGCAGAGCGAAAGGATTTTTCACCTTTTTTATGATGAAACCATGTTTCTTGCACTGCTTGCATATTTTTTTCCAAAACATAATCTGTAATATTGAAGTTTTGTGCTACAAATTTTGCAATCGACTCATGTTCTTTAATAAAAGCAATATTTTTTTGATAATTCAATGATGTACTTTCTGGGTGCATCCTATAATAATTGTTTGTTTTTATAGAATATGCAATCCTCCCACCTTTAATTACATTGAGATACAAAAACCAGTCACCACATACCGTAAAATCTTTGAGAGCTGAAAAATTAAAATCTGTAAAAACGTTACGCAGTACAACACCACTCACATTTGGAATGGTATTTTTGATCCCCAGTGCACAGTTTACTTCTCTATGCGCTGTTTCAATATAGTTTTTTTTCCATTTTTTCGAAGACAGCTGCGACACATAATTTTCAAATGTGCCTGTATGTTTTTTACCGTTTTGATTAACGAATATGGGGTGTGCGTATGCTAGCATGATTGATTCATCATAAAAAAATCCTACCAACTCTTCTAAAAAATTTTTATCACAAAAATCATCACTTTCTGCAATCCAAATCAATTCACCAGAAGCATTTTTAATGCCTTTTTCCCATTGGCAAAAAACTGAACCAGAGTTTTTTTTGTTAAAAAGGCATGTTGTTTTTTCAGAATACTTTTCTGCATACTCTTGCAAAATTTTTATACTATCATCCGTTGAACAATCATCTAACAAGATAACTTCATAATTTGTATAGCTTTGGTTGTAAATGCTATCTAATCTTTTTTCGAGAAAAGTTGCATGATTATAATTTGGCACAATTATCGAAACTTTTGGTGCAAATGTTTTACAAGAAGATGTATCCATCACATTTCGTATACACGCATCGCCACTAGAACACAATTCATTTTTATGCAAAACACCTTTGCCGTATAAAATATAATGCACAATACGCATCAACGTTTCTCGTGACTTTTCATTCTTGACAGAATATATAAATTGAGAAAATGGCTTTATTATTTTATAAAATTTATTTTTGACTTTCATATATCTCATGCGCACTTTCCAAAATTTTGATGATTTCATGAGTACGAGTTCAGCATCTTGATCCGCAATCTTTTTTTTACACAATGAAATCTCTTTCTGTAAGTCATTGATCTGTCTTGGCAATATTTCAACTCTTTGATAGATCTTTTCAATATCAGAAAGCGCTATTTGTATGTCATATTTTTGCACTAATTTTTCTATCCATTGTTTTATATTTTTTGGATCAGAATTAGTAATACCCTGCACTCTATTTTTTGTCGCAAACAAAATAGTATCACAAAACAGTGGAGTATATCCTTCTTTATTGAGAGAAAGCCATAAATCCCAATCATTAAACCTTTTCATTTTTTCGTCAAAAACAGGCTTAATGCGCGCATCAATCAAACTCATTGTTGAAATACAATAAAAATACGTCAACCATTCTACAGTCTTTTTATTATGTGGAACATCCATAATTTTCCCCTCATTAAGCACATGTCCATCTATCACACATTTGCCAAAAACCCATGTCGCCACAGAGCTTTTGCGCAATGTCAGATATAAATCTGAGAGACAATTTGGGTTTAACACTAAATCATTATCACAAAAAAACAAAAACTGCCCATGTGCTTTTTGCGCACCCACATTTCTCACCTTGCTCGCCCCTTCTTGTTTTGTGTCATACTCCACAATAATTTCAATATTTTGATACGTCTGCATGCGCAGTGTTTTAAGTGACTCAATTTCTTCACCAACACGCGATGGAATAATAACCGATATCAATGGGCTTTTACTCTTGCAATCATCTCTATGTTTTTTATTTACACCACTTGCTCCACAATATGGACATTTGTTTTCTATAATATCAAAATCTTTTTTACATAAATTTTGCACATCTACATCCAACATATCTATAGCAGAGACATTTTTTTGATCCAAAATTTTTTGTGCGTTGCGTTGCATGCTTTTAATATCTTTATCTGTATAAATTGATTTAAATGTTGTCCTATGATTATGAAAAACAAACACATTTTTTGCCAAAGCCAATTTCCACTGTGCTTTTATCGCACGAGCACAATAGTCATTATCATCTCCCAAACCTATGCCATATTCTTCCGATAAATACCCGATATCTTCAATAACTGCTTTTTTAATTAAAACACTGAAAAATGCAAGATACTCATTCACCGCAACAACTCCTTGGTCATTAATTTTGCGAACAGTGCGATTATACTGCTTTGGTGTAGAATATACAGGAAATTTTTCAAAATCATCACATGATTTCTTCAATTTTTCAATTGATTGCCAGCTTTCACATGGAGATGTAATTGGGCCAACGAGACCAATTTTTTTATCATTTTTCGCAATTTCTATATACCTATCCAACCACCCTTCATATACCTCCGTATCATTATTTTGCAATACAATATATTCAACACCCAGTTCCATTGCCCGTTGCATCCCCTGATTTGTTGCTTTTACAAAACCACGGTTCTCGTCATTTTGAATTAATTCGTATGAAATGTTATGAACATCCAAAAATTTCTGCACCTTCTCTCTACTTGCATCTTTCGATCCATTATCAATCCAAATAATAATATAATTTTTTGTATTTTTTCTGATACTATCAAAACAGCGA
The DNA here is from genome assembly GCA_002747515.1 of Candidatus Moraniibacteriota bacterium. Classification (GTDB taxonomy): domain Bacteria; phylum Patescibacteriota; class Minisyncoccia; order Moranbacterales. Next base: position 20,224 of record PDPP01000001.1, on the reverse strand, counting down.
ATAGTATATTCTTCATTATTCCATGTCGGCGTAATTATGGCTGTTGTTATCTGCATACACTCATTTAAAAATACTCTTTAGAAACTTTCTCGGATTCAAACACACTAACACAATCCAATGTTTTATAATCATATACCTTTCTCGTGCATGCCAAAATTTCGAATCACGCATCAGCTGAATTTCATGCTCTTTCTGCATTATCACATCATGATATGCTGAAGTGTCCGCGGAATGTCGTATTGATTGCGTATTAGATACATATACACTACCTTTAACTTTTGTGGGATGGTCTTTTTTGCTACAGACAACGATTAAAAATCGATCATCCCACGCTTTTCGTTTTTCATTGTTTGCAAATGTGGTTAGAAGTGATTGCACAGAACTATTATGAATCTCTTCTTCGGAAAGGATATAGTTAGAATCAATGCTTTCTTGAAAAAACAATGTGTACTGTAAATGATTTTTTTTCAACAAAATATCCAACTCTTTTGGAGTCAATTCCTTAACATGAAAATCATTCTCTTCTTTATATACAAGTGCATTTGGTGTAGATAAAATTAGAATACCATCTGTACGCAAGACACGATTTACTTCTTGCATGAATTTTTCTTGTACACACACATCCACATGCTCTAACGTTTCAAAAGAAACAATCACATCTACGGAATAATCTTCTAATGGTATTGCATCAACAGATCCATGCGCAAACGTAATTTCTGGATATTTCTCTTGACAATATGCGATTGTCTCTTGTGATATATCTACGCCACACACTGATTTTGCTCCAGCATCATGTAAAATCTGCGACCCATACCCACTTCCACATGCAATGTCTAAGACATTTTTGTCTTTCACAAACTGCGATGCAAAAACATATCTGTTCACATGCTCCAAATAAATTTTATCTTTTATATTATGTTCGGGAATCATCCTTTCACCAGTAAATTTCATATTTTTTGATATTATTTTTTCACAATACTTGTGCCATCACATTATTGCACTAATCAATTTTCTCTATAAAAACATCTGTTGGAAAATCAGCAGCAGCATTTGATTTAAAATTTGCATTTATTACTTTGAACGATTTGAAACAATCTTTCAAATCAATATTAGCCTTATTCTCCATCGCAATCGCCGGTGTAATAGTATATACACCATCAGCAAAATAATTTTCTAATACAAAAGTCACACGTATCACTCCTTTCTTTACTGTATCTGTATCCACTTTGACATATGTTGTGTTTGTACAAAAAATACGTGTATTATTTACATCACGCACAAGAACACCAAAAATCGGATTCTCAATTTTTTGATTGATGCGATATGTAATTTGAATGTGTATTTTTTCACCCACCTCAAAAACATGTCGCACAGTATTTTTTTCATCTAAAAATGTTGCATCAATAATGTTTGCGATTTTGTGACTATTTTTTTTGTCATTTTGATTCAGTCCATTTGTCACACCAGTCTGCATATGCCTTTTTTCTTCATCATGCATATTTTGTGCAACATATTGCATGACGACATCACTGGCCGTGCCCAAAGCAGCAACACTACCTTCCCTTAGCAAGAGTGCGCGATCACAATACTTTTCCACGACAGAAACATCATGCGTCACAATAATCACAGTACGCCCCATGTCACGGTATTTGTAAAATTCATCTAGACATTTTGATTGAAAATTATTATCTCCCACTGCCAACACTTCATCCATGAGAAGAATGTCACGATTTGCATGAATGGATACACTAAATGCCAAACGCACCTGCATACCACTAGAATAATTTTTTAATTTTTGATCAATAAAACGCTCTAATTCTGAAAATGCAACAATATCATTAAATTTTTCATCAATTTCTTTTTGACTCATGCCGAGTACACTGGCGTTGAGATAAATATTATCACGTCCAGAAAGCTCTGGGTTAAAACCGATGCCAAGCTCCAAAAATGGTGAAATACGTCCATTGATTTTCACTTGTCCTGTGTCTGCTGTATAAATATTAGCCAAAATTTTTAATAATGTGCTTTTCCCACCGCCATTACGACCAATAATGCCAAAAAATTCGCCTTTTTTCACATCAAAAGATACATCATCTAGCGCGAGAAATTCTTCATAACTGTTTTTTTTAAATGCAGAAACAGCCACTCCGCGTATCGTGTCTACTTTTTCATGTGGAATCCGAAATTTTTTGCTCACATGATGTGCAGAAATTGCAATTTCTTCTGATGGTTTTTTTTGTGTTACATCTGTTGTCATATATCTACATGTCTTCTGCGACGTGCTTAATCAGCTTATTATACATAAAAATACTAAAAATAAAACCACCAGCAACACTAACGATAAATCCAATATATTGATGTGGGTCAGCAAAATGCCCATTAATCAGTGACTCTTTGGTAAAATGCACAATAAAAGCTAACGGATTGAGGAGAATGAATTGGTGATATGTCACAGGCAGCATAGCTAGAGGATATATAATTGGTGACGCATACATCACAATCATAAGCACCACATCCCAAATCATTGACAAATCTCGAAACTTCACAAATAGCGGTGCAGCAATGAGCGAAAAAGACAAAATGAGAATATAAATAAAAAATGAAAACAATAAAAATAAAGCTATCGCATAAACACTTGGCATAAAGCCTTTCAGCACAAAAAAGAACACAATCACAATAAGATTTGTCAGAAATACAAGTGCTGCATTAATCGTTGATGCGATAATAATCGTCCATCGTGGGACATAAATTTTTGTCACGAGTTGCGCTTTTGACACGAGAGAATTGAGCCCTGCACTCGTCCCTTCAGAAAAAAAATAAAACATCATCAAACCAACCAAGAGCTCAAGTGAATACGTCTCTACACCACCCGCATTGCGTGGATTGAATATTGAGGAAAAGACAAAATTAAGTACCGCAAAAGTGAGTAATGGCTTTAGAAGTGCCCAAACATACCCCAAAATCGATCCCTGATACCGCAGTTTAAAATCTGTCTTTGCAAGCATCCAGATTAATTCTCTATAATTTTCATGCTCTCGAAAAGACTGTATAATTTTTTTCATAATAATCAAAACGAAAATAAACCTAATTTTTTAGGCTTTTTCATTGTATCATAGACCCTTGATTACACAAAACAGAACATGATTTGTTCTATTTCTCATTTCACGCAAAGTAAACTCTATCACAAATAAATAAACATATGATTAACTTTTGTAAAAATATCAAAAAACGTGACTTTTTTTACGATATAGTATACAATGCGATGTGAAATTATTTAATATAATTTTCAAAGTTCTTTTAAGATCATTATTAATCAACTTGAGCGAAAGTAGAGAGGTTATCAAGATGCAGAAAATCTTATGCTTTACAGCATTATTTGCTTCACTGGTTTTAACATTTTTAAACACCCAATCAGAAGCAGCGATTGGAGCAAACGAAATTATACGATTTTCATGGAGAGCAAATACTGAACCTGTAACTGGATACAAATTGTATTATGCAGAAGGCGCTGTAACAGGACCACCATTCAATGGAAAAAATGCTCTTCAGGGCAATTCCCCTATTAATGTTGGAAATGTGACACAAACAAGTCTGTCAGGTTTAGATGTTCATCAAAACTATTCCTTTGCCTTGACTGCATTTAATGAATGTAGCGAAAGTGCTTTTACAGATGTGATTATTGTGTATTCTGTTACAATATCTATTCATGGAAATGGAACAGTTGGAACATACACCTCATTTTGGACCGAAAATCATGGAAATGAAACTATTCATTTTTTTCCTAGCGATGGCCATTTTGTTAGCAATGTTGTTGTAAATGGAACATCTTTTGGAAGTACGGAAAGTATCACGCTAAATGATGTTACTGAAAAAAAAGTAATAGATGTCTATTTCAGTCCAGAAAAAACAGTTGAGCGAGACACATCATTTCCACTATGGTCAGGTTCTTTCAATGAAAATGCTGATGTACAAGGCAGTATCTTCATAGCATCTGATGGTGTATATGTATCACAAACAACTGACACATACACCACAAATATTTCAAAGGTAAGTGATGGTTTTTGTCCTAAATCTGGATGGAATGCTAATTATCACCTCATTCAATTTATTGATGTTGATAATGATGGCTGGTTAGATATTGCAGGTTTCGGATACAATGGCTTAGTTGTTGCCTATGGTATTGATGGTACAAATTATCATACAGCTGTAAATGTCATTAGTGGTAATTTTGGATATAATAATGGTTGGCGCATTGATCACCACATCCGTGAAATTAGTGATATTGATGGCGATGGTGTAAATGATGTTTGGGGCTTTGGATACAATGGCTTAGTTGTTGCCTATGGTATTGATGGTACAAATTATCATAAACCAAAACTAGCTCTTAACTCATTTGGATACAATGATGGTTGGGAAATCACTGACTACAGAAGATTTCTTGATGTAGATAATGACGGATACTTAGACATCAGCGGTTGGAAAGATGGTGTAAATTATGTATCATTATTTAATTCTGCAAATGAAACCTATGACAATATTGTTGAATGGTGGTAAAAAAATAACCACATATTTTTCATAACTATTATCGTAAGAAAGGACTGTTATAATTTAACAGTCCTTTTTAAAATACCTCCTTTACCAAGATAATGTATATATTTAAATTTTTTCTTTGATAAAATTATAATAAGAAATATTTTTTGCATTTTGTGTTGTGTATTGTTGTAATACTTTTTGATACGCTTTTTCACCTATGTTTTGGCGCATATCTCTATCTTCAATTAATTGTGATAATTTTTCTACCCATTCTTCTTTCCCACTTGCAACATACCCATCTACACCGTCAACAATTACTTGTGAAAATGTATGATTTGCCACGGCAACTGTAGGTACCTTGACAATGCCAGCTTCAAAAAATTTTAATTCTGATTTTGCCTCACAAAATGGATTATTTCTCTCTAAAGGAGCAAGGTTTATATCACACTGTGCAATATTTACGAAATGTTTTTTTCGTGGCACATATGGTAACTGCACAATTCTCTTACTGAATTTCTGTACTAATATATTATCAATATCAAGCGGACCTACAAGAAATAATCGTACATAACCATATTTTTCCATAATACGCACAAGTGCATCTGTAATAGTTGCAAAGTCCTTATTATGGCTAATTGTCCCACTAAAATACCCTAGTCGCACTTCTTTTTCGTTATTTCTTTTTTCTCGTAAAGCAGACTGTGCATATGTAACATCCTTTACAGATAATCTATTTGGCACAATAAAAACTGTCTTATTAAACTCCTTTAATTTATCCGATAAAAAATGTGTTGTCGTTGTTGCAATTTTTACATAATCATCTCGCAAAATTTCTCCACCAACACCATTTTCATATAATTTTTTTTCCAAAACATTCATTTTTTTATAATAATCCATATGATGTAAATATTTTGGATCATACACCAAATCATCTGTTTCAAAAATTATTGTTTTTTGTACTTTTTTAATTTTTTCAATCATTTCTACAATGCTATCTGTATAGAGAGTACGATGAAATATAAAAACAGAAAATTTATCTACATATTTATCTAAAAAAGGATTATCTTGCACTGTCACTGAACATGCTATTCCTTGAAATTCTAATTCTTCAGCAACATGTGTTGTCCGATATAATGCACTGTCCCCAACTCCTCCAGAAATAAATAATACATCACCAGAACCCACTGGACGCAGTGAAGTCACTACACCATCTATAATCCGACGAGATGCTTTTAAAATACCATCACGCTTAATCACATGCCACGCTTTACCAAGTTTTATTAAATAGAGGTTTTTCACAATATATATTTAATCAACAATAATTAATTCTCCATCTCTTAATTCAAATATTATATCATGTTCAAATGTAATTTCTTTTATATGCTCTATTCCATCAGATGTAATCACAATTACTTTTAGTGGAATATTACCAATACCTGATTGCTTTTGAATTTTTAATTTATAGTTCTCTTCTGAAATTGTACTGGGCAGTGTATACTGCAACATTGTTGGAATTGTGTCACCAAGAAGCACATCAAACTTATATCCATACATTTGCTTATTGCCACCAAAAATATCTTCTGTATCTACACCCGGCGGCTCAAACCACTCACGTACATACCATGTACTACCTTTTGGAACATACAACCGTGTAAAACTGTGATAATCACTATTATAATTACTTGTTTCTGTTGCTGTATTTTCATATGTCATACGCACTGTCGCTAGTGGTAATTTTGTCACAAATGTCCCATTCATAACCTGATTTTTTACATCATCACTGATATATCTTACCATGCGACCTGCCAAAGCATCATTTGCTTCCGCACTTTTGCCTGTGAAATCCACTTTGTATTCCATAGTGCGTTTCATATAATAATCAGATTTCAACGCACCAATATTTGCATCAGAAATCATTACATAATCCCCTTTCCATTCTTGATCTACCTCACCTGTCCAATGTGCTTTTTGTGCAAGATTCTGCAAGTTTTTATCTTTAAACCACAGTTGTACATCTTTTTGATCAAGTGCTTTTGTTGCCATAATAATCAATGGCTCAATATTGTCAATTTTTAACAATTTCAGTAACATTTCTTCTGCAATTGCATCAAGAATATCTTTACGTGCTTCTCGTTGTCCATGCGTTACCTTTTTTTTCTTCTTGCCGTTTTCATCATACCGGCATGCTTCCCATCGATCATCATTTTCCGGCACGCTCGCTTTTTTTAATTTTTTCTCACACGCTTTTCGTTCCTCCGCACGAAAAAACGGTTCTTCTACAATTTTTTCCAACTTCATCAAACCACCTTCGCTTGTAAATTCCCCATATTTTTCCCAATCTTTTTTTGTCAAAGAAATTGGACCACTGATCTCAAGTAAATCTTCAAATAACGTTGCGTTAATTGCAAACACACCATCAAAATTTGCATCATTACCTGAAAGTCCATAAAAATGCAATGCATTTTCCACATTTTCTGGATAATGTGGAGAATAATTACTATCTCGAAACTTCCATTTTCTTGTACCTATGAGATACTTTTGCAATTTTTCTGGCAATTCTCTATCAGACTTATACGTATTATCTAAAATATTTGAATCTTTCACATCAAAAGATAAAATTTCTCCATTTTTTACTCTAACTACTGCATATTGCCCGATAAAACCTCCGCCAGGACGCAATTCTAGATTGTTTTGTAAAAGCAACAAATACCGACGCACTACATCATCCTGTGTAAGCATTGTATTTGCAATATCTTGAATCACACCAAACTGTTCACGTGTGCTATCATCTAATTGTTCCAATTTTAAAACATGATCCATTGATTGAATCGTCTTTTGCATTACAGCGCCTTTATGGCTTGTAACGTACCACAAAATACCTCCGCTAAATAATCCAATAATTATAAATATAATAATAAATTTTTTCATAACTAAAAACAATAAAAACCTTCACATATACACATATTCTAACATAAAAATGATTATAACATATGAAATAAAAAAACAGTATAAAATACATCATACTGTTTTTCTAATAACTATATTTTTTAGAGATATTGCTCCAAAGATTTTACACGATATTCTGTCACTGGCATTTGTGATGTTGGCACAAATCCTGCATGAGCTTTAATAATGTCTGGAAGACGATTTACAATCGTTGCACATGTCAATTCTACTGTTGCTGGTTCATGAATATTTACACTTGTATTTGGTTCACCGATGATTTTCCAGTCATTGACATCCACTTCACCCTCTGCATACACTTTTCCGATGCACTCTGTCTCGATTTCTACCCCCTCCTCTGTCTCTACCGTCACAACTGCAGACATGCCCGTTGCATCACCTGCTGGAATATTTGTGCCGAGCGTCTCTGACGTGAGCATTTCTGTGTGTGTGGTTGGCACGAGCTTTTGTGAAATGTTTGTGATGGTGAGGCCAAGCCGATCACAGAGCCATTCATTTGAATTCCACATATACGATGGCAGATTGTCGTTTTGTGCAATTTCTGTCTCAAATGCGTCAAGCGTCAATCCCGCACCATGCACCTTCGCCAACGCAATCCCATATTCTTCCACATTATAGCTACTGACTCCTTCAATCCGTGTGATTTTGTGTGTCGCACCGGCGAGTGTCGCGATGAGATTTCCCCAAAACACATCTTGATATCCAGAACCTGTGAGTGTGCAGTTGTGTTCTTTCGCTAGCACGTCCAATCGCTCTGTAATTTCTTGCGATGTGTTGTGTGGGAAAAATGCTTCTTCACACGTTGAAATCGCATTCACGCCATGCTTTGCCGCAAGTGCAAAATGTGGCTCCATATCTGTCATCAGAGACGCAATCGCGATAATGCACGCATCAGCATTTGCATTGGCAAATACCTCTTCTGCATCAGCACTAATCGTGATACCATACACTTCTGAAAGTCCGATCACTTCCCCAATATCTTTCCCAATCATGTCCGGATTATTATCAATCGCTCCGACAATTTGTGCACCATTTTCGTACAAATAACGGAGAAAAACCTGTCCCATTTTGCCACATCCATATTGGATGACGCGTATTTTTTCTTTTTGCATATGTATTTTTATTACATGCTTACACTTCCATTATGCGCCCACCACAAAAAAATGTCCATACAAAAACCTGACACAGTACGCAGACCATGTCAGGTTACAAAAAAATTAAAAAATGTATGGAAGCTCTTTTGGATCACGGACAATTACATCCGCACCAAGTGCCACCTGCTCTTTTTCCGTATCAGTCGCACCCCACTCTACTAGGGCTGTTTTTACACCGGCATTTTTGCCTGACAGAATGTCCGCATCAGAATCGCCAATCATAATTACATCCTTTGCATCAGACGCAAATCTTTTCATGATACAATAAATGCCTTCCGGAGACGGCTTGAGGTGTGTCACCTGTTCATGTCCAAGAATCATTGCTACATATTCACGTACATTTTGCAATGATTTATGTACACTTTTCTCTGAACTATTACTAAAAACTGCCACAATATGTTTTTGTGCAATTTGTGCAATAATGTCCGGCACCCATGTAAACATGTGCACTTGTGAAAAATACACACGTGTAAAAATATCATTTGCAATGCCGGCATTTTTTTCGCCATGAATACCCATAACAGCCAAATTTTTGTGCCAATCATGACTACACATACCACGAAATGAAATGATATCTGGATATTTTTGCACAAAAGACTCATAACAACCAAAATGTCGTGCAATCTCTATATATGCACGGTACACACCATGCCATGAAAAATTGCGTAGCACACCATCACAGTCAAAAATCCATACTTTCTTCACAACATTCCTCCATCTATGTTTATTTTTTAAATAACGTTTTTTTACCTTGTCTAGCAACGCAATATACCACGATAGCAATTCGCATGTCAATGCTCCATTATTATATCTCCATTTTCACAATTTATGCCACACACAATACATCTCTTGCACAATCAAAAAATGCCATCCCATCAGATACATGGATCTTTCGAGGAGGTTGTCAAAAATTTTTTAGAATTATTAGTCATCAATCATCACACACGGATTTTTGAAAAACCTTTCGCAATTTTTGATTGCATATTCTGTTACATCATCCAGTGGATTTTGCCACTGACGAAAAGATAGATGACAAAAAGCAGTGTAATATTTTCTACTATTAGTAACGGAATTCCTACAATAAAATACCATTTGCGTGTTTTGTGTCTGGTGAAATACATGCCGACCAACACACCGATGCTTCCGCAAACCGTCGCGAGAAAAAAGAGCAACCCTTCTGAAATGCGCTGTACGTTTTTGGTACGTGACACCGATTTGTCCCATAACATAATCAAAAATGCACACATATTCATTACGATAAAAAATCCAATGATGATGTGATGTATTTCTAACATAAAATCAACAACCAATAGTAAATATGTCTTGCAATTCGTGATTAACGACCTGCCAACTATAATTTCGTCTATCAACAGTGTACCATAGTTAGTTTATACAACAAAAACAGATTCGTATTGTACAAAAAACCCACTGTGCTACAATACGCATATAATTCACTAAACAAAAAAATATGAGTGTAGATCCTATTGTAAATCCAGTTACGTCATGTGACAATCTCCAAGGAGACGCAAAAGACGTATTTGATAGTTTTGCAAAAAGCGGTGGTAAAACCCCAAAATGGGTGCAAGTCATGGCAAATTGTGATGACACGATGGTGGGATTTGTGACATTAATTCGCTCTGTCATGGACGATGCCCCACTACCAAAAAAATTGAAGTGGAAAGTTGCGTATGTCGTATCTGATATTAACAAGTGCGAATTTTGCCTTGGTGCCACATCATCCAAACTCAAAGACTTTGGCATCGATGAAGATGCTGTTGCCCACGTAGAAGACACCGAAGATGAAAAAGAACAACTTGCTATCGCCTACGCCAAAGCAACCACAGAGCACGCATACAACATTGAGCCAGAGCTCATCGAAAAAATGCAAGCCAATTTCACCGATGAAGAACTCGTCGAGCTCACCGCAGTCATCGGCACATTTAATTTCATCAATCGCTTCAACGACGCCCTCCGCATTCTCCCCGATGCATAAAAAAGTGATTTTTCACAATCATGTCGTAAAGACGCGATTTATCGCGTCTTTTTTGTATAAAAAGTCCGACATGCGAGCATTTCTACATGTCGGACTATGCGCTTTCTTATCAACTTTTTTAGTGTCCGTGTCCTGTTTCTGTGTGTTCGATGACGGTATCAGTGTGTGGTGCTTGCGTCTGTCCTGCGGTGTGTTTGCTGAAGTGTTCGTGGAAAATGAGTATAGCAATTGTCGCAACGATACATGTCACAAGCATAGCCAATGTACCAGACATAAACCATTTTTTGAATGTGATTGGGTCACCGGTTTGTTCTGATTTTGAAACGACGATAACATTTGCCGTCGAACCGATTGGACTACCATTGCCACCAAAGCCGACACCAAATACCAGTGCCCACCAAAGAATATTTACATCCACACCATTTGCTTGCAGTGATGCAATCACTGGGATCATCGCCACAGTAAACGGAATATTGTCCACAAGTGCTGAGAGAATTGCACTCGTCCATAACACGATAATTGCTGTCAACACAATATTATCCGCAGCACCACCGATAATTAAGTCCGCCGCATACTCCAACACACCAGCATGTTCCAAACCACCGACAAGCACAAATAATGATGCAAAAAATACAAGTACTGACAACTCCGCTTTCTCCAAAATTTTCTGCGGATCTTTTGTTGGAGAAACAAATAACAAAGCGAGCGCTGCGCCAATAAGTGCAACCATTGATGGTGCAAGATGCAACTTATGATGAAAAAAGAACAAAATAACAACAAAACAAAGAATTCCAATGATTACCTTCAGAGTCTGTATATCCTCAATTGCATCTCTTTCATTCATTTTCATGAGCTGATCGATATTTTGCGGCTTTTCTTTCATCTCTTTGCGATACACAAATTTCAGTGTAAAGAGTGTTGCAATCCACGCAATAAAAACAACAGGAAGTGAATGCATTAAGAAATCATTGAAACTAAATCCAGCAGCTGAACCGATCATGATATTTGGTGGATCACCAACAAGTGTTGCTACACCACCAGTATCAGAAAGAAGCGCCTCTGCCATAAGCACCGGAATTGGATTAATCTTCAAAATCTTTGTAATCACAATTGTTACAGGAACAATAAGAATAATTGTCGTCACATTATCCAAAATCAATGACAAAACTGTTGTCAGTGTTCCGAGTGCCACAACTAAAAGCCAAGGGTTACCTTTGGTCTTTTTTGCAACATAAATACCCATGTATTGAAATGCTCCGGTGGTTTCAAGAATTGCCACCAACACCATCATGCCCATGAGAAGTCCTAAGGTATTAAAATCAATTGCATGCAACGCATCTGTTGGTAAATAAAAATGCCCTGCAATACCAAAAAGTACCATCACAACAGCACCAAAGAATGCAATTACTGTACGATGTAGTTTTTCTGAAATTATTAGTCCAAATGTGATCACAAAAATAATCAAACTCACACTAAATGGACTGAATAAACCTTCGATATCCATAAACTTCTTTTAGCTTAAAAATTATTAAAAAAATTATCACACAAAACAACAACATCACATTCACACATCGGCGATGTGATGCCATAGACCTTTTCCTTTGCTTTTACTCTTCTTTTTGAAAACATTTATCCACCCCAAGAAATGTTCCAATCAATTGCTTAATCTCTGTACGTGTCAACAAACCAATTGGCTTTCTCTTCTCATCAAGGACTGGAATACGAATCTGACGATTTTTTGTAGCAATTATCGCTGCTTTCATAAGACTTTCATCTGGACCAATTGTTTCAATATTCTTTTCCATTAAATGAGAAATTGGTGTATCAGATACACTTCTTACAGCTTCACGAAATAATTCTTCACTTGCATAATGCGCAGCAATCTCATCGTTACTAATGTATGATGGCACTGCATGCTCAATAAACACACGTGCATTCACAAGACCTACAAAAACACCGTCACTATCAACTGCAACAAGTGAGTTTGTTTTTTGACATACCATCTCAGAAAGAGCTTTCTTGAAGTTCACATCTACAGATATTGTCTTCACATCTCGCATAATCTCACCAACAGTAACTTCGCTTTGACTCATCATATTTTTTATTTCTTTTAAAAATTAATTATACTCCTAATCCATTAGGACAGATTGTGTTGCCAAAACTAAATCCTTTACTTAGCTCTAAAAACCTTTTCTCGCCATATACTTTTTTGCAACACGAATCTTTGACATTTCTTTTTCCAATGCTGCTGCTACACGTGCATACTCTGTTTCATCAGAACGAATAGTCTTACTCTTCAAATCTTCCGCACGCTTTCTCGCCGCTTCTGCTTTTTCAATATCAATTTCATCAGCACGCTCCGCTTCATCCGCTAACACAATCAATTTATTATCTGCAAATTCGAGAAATCCTCCAGCAACAGCAACACTATCTTCTTCATTACCAATTTTTGTCATAATTTCTCCAATCGTAAGAGATGCAATATACGAACGATGTTTTGGCAAAATTGTCACCTCACCATCACTGACAGGGAGCGTTACTTGGTCCACTTCTCCTTCATACACAACTCTCTCTGGTGTTACAATTTTTAACTTTATATCTGGCATAATACTTTTTTCTCAGAGACTTATTTTTCCTCTTTATTATGTGCAATCACCTCATCAATTGAACCTTTCATGTAAAAATCTTGCTCCGGCACATCATCTAATTCACCATCCAAAATCATCTTAAATCCTTTAACAGTATCCTCTATCTTTACATACTTACCCTCCGCACCAGTAAACTGTTCTGCTACAAAAAATGGCTGAGAAAGGTATTTTTGAATTTTACGTGCACGTGCAACAGTGATCTTATCCTCCTCAGAAAGCTCTTCCATACCAAGAATTGCAATAATATCCTGAAGATCTTTATAGCGCTGTAATACTTGCTGTACACCACTTGCAACATCATAATGCTCTTGTCCAACAATCTTTGGATCAAGAATTGTAGAATTTGAATCAAGTGGATCAACAGCTGGATAAATACCAAGCTCCGTAAGGGCACGTGAAAGTGATACCGTAGAATCCAAATGACCAAATGTAGTTGCTGGCGCTGGATCTGTAAGGTCATCTGCTGGTACATAGACTGCTTGAATAGATGTTACAGAACCTTCTTTTGTGGATGTAATCCGCTCTTGCAATAGACCCATCTCCTCAGCAAGCGTTGGTTGATAACCTACAGCTGATGGAATACGTCCCAAAAGTGCAGACACCTCAGACCCTGCCTGTGTAAAACGAAAAATATTATCTACAAAAAGCAATGTATCTCGACCTTCTTTATCACGAAAATATTCCGCCATAGTAAGCGCTGAAAGAGCTACACGTTGACGTGCTCCTGGCGGTTCATTCATTTGACCAAATACAAGTGCTGTTTTATCCAACACGCCTGATTCTTCCATTTCATAATACAAGTCATTTCCCTCACGTGTACGCTCTCCCACTCCAGCAAAAATCGAATATCCACCATGCTCTTGCGCAATGTTACGAATAAGTTCCTGAATAAGAACTGTCTTACCTACACCAGCGCCACCAAAAAGACCGATCTTTCCACCTTTTACAAATGGACAAATCAAATCAACTACTTTGATACCTGTTTCCAAAATTTCAGCTTCTGTTGATTGCTCTGAAAATTTTGGTGATTCACGATGGATTGGATCTTTTTGATCTATTTTCACCATTTCGTCTTTTCCATCAATTGTTTCACCAAGAAGGTTGAACATGCGTCCCAGTACACCACTTCCAACTGGCACACTGATTGGCGCACCTGTATCAACTACATCCATTTTGCGCTTCAAACCATCTGTTGATGCCATCGCAACAGCACGCACTTTATTTGCACCAAGATGCTGATGTGTCTCCAAAACAAGCTTGTTATTCTCATCAACGATCACCTCAAGAGCATTATAGATTTTTGGCAACCCATCTGAGAACTCCACATCAACAACAGGTCCAATAACTTGTGAAATTTTTCCTTTGTTCATAGTTTAGAAATTAGAATTTAGAAATTAGAATGTTCAATATAATGTATATTTATTCGACTGCTGCAGACCCTGCGGAGATTTCTGCGATTTCTTGTGTAATTTTTGATTGACGAATTTGGTTGTATGCAAGCGTAAGATCTACGCTCATTTCCTTTGCTGCATCTGTTGCATTTTTCATTGCTACCATACGTGCAGACTCTTTTGATGCATTTGATTCAAGAATAGCATGGTATAATTGCATCTCAATAAGTCGCGGAAATATGTGCGTAAGAACTTTCTTTGGACTTGGCTCAACTTTATACTCCATCTGTGGTTTTTTGAGACCAAATTCTTTTGCCAAATTATCCATTTCTGTAATTTGTTTTTCGAGATCAACCTTTGAAATCGGCAAAATCTGACGAATCTTCGGTTCTTGCGTTACTGCTGACACATAATCTGTGTATGCAATCACCACCTTATCATATTTTTTCTCTAAATATTCATCCATTACAATTTTTGACAATGGTCGTACTTGATCAATACTCGGAAGATATGTTAACTCTGGAAATGATGCAATGATTTCTCTACCCAATTGACTCACAAGTGCTTCACCTTTACGTCCCACAGTAATAAAATCAATCTTCAAATCTTCGTCAGGCACATGCGAATCAATGCGTTTCTCACCAATACGATTAATTTTCAATTTTTCAGGATTTTCAATCTCTTCACGCACCTTTTTTATGATATGTGCATTAAATGAACCACATAACCCACGATTTGATGTGATTGCCACAACCAAAACATTTTCTACTTCACGCACCTCCAAAAGTCCGTGTGTATACTGTTCAAAAGATCGTGCAAGATTAGTAAGTACACTCCATGCTGCATGTGCATATGGTCGAATATGCAATACTTGCTCAGTAGATTTTCGCATCTTTGCTGCAGAAACCATTTCCATTGCACGTGTGATCTTACCTGTGTTATTTACTGACTTGATCCGTCTTTGAATTTCTTTTGAATTTAACATAAATGTTTTATTCTACTACAAAAGTATCTTTAAAATCTTTAATCGCTTCCTCAAGTCGTTCCACAATATCATCTGTCAAGTCTTTCTCTGTTACAATATCATCCAAAATATCTTTTTTTTGCGCACGCATAAATTTACAGAATTCTGCCTCCCACTGTAAAACATTCTCTACAGCCACATCATCCAAAAATCCATTTGTCAATGCATAAAGCACAATTGATTGTTCTTCAAATGGCATCGGTGAATATTGATCTTGTTTAAGAAGCTCTACTGTCCGTTGTCCACGAGCAATTTGTGCCCGTGTTCCCTCATCAAGATCAGAACCAAATTGTGCAAAAGCTTCCAACTCACGAAACTGTGCAAGATCAAGTCGAAGTTTTCCTGACACCTTTTTCATCGCTTTTGTCTGTGCACTAGAACCTACACGTGATACAGAAAGTCCCACATTTAATGCTGGACGAATTCCTTTATTAAAGAGGTCAGCCTCCAAATAAATTTGTCCATCTGTAATTGAAATCACATTTGTTGGAATGTATGCACTAACATCACCTGCTTGCGTTTCAATAATTGGCAATGCTGTCACAGAACCTCCTCCATATTTTTTATCAAGTTTTGCACTACGTTCAAGTAGTCGAGAATGAAGATAAAAAATATCCCCAGGATACGCTTCACGTCCTGGTGGACGCTTCAAAATCAATGAAATCTGACGATAAGCCCATGCATGTTTTGAAAGATCATCATACACAACCAAAACATCTTTTCCTTGATCCATGAAATATTCTGAAATTGCCGCTCCTGCGTATGGCGCAATAAACGAATACGCTGCAGGATCAGATGCACCAGCCACAACAATTGTTGTGTATTCCATCGCTCCTTTATCTTCCAACTCCTTTACGATACGTGCAATCTTTGATTCTTTCTGTCCAATTGCCACATACACACAAATCATATCCTGCCCTTTTTGATTGATAATCGTATCAATCGCAACAGCAGTTTTACCAATCTGACGATCACCAATAATTAACTCACGTTGTCCACGTCCTATTGGAATCATTGAATCGATTGCTTTGATACCCGTCTGCACCGGCTCATGTACTGATTTACGTTCAATCACACCTGGAGCCAATTTCTCAATCGGATAGAAAACATCTGACGCAATCCCTTCTTTACCATCAATTACATCACCAATTGGATTAATCACACGACCAACAATTTTATCTGATACTGGTATTGAAAGAATTTTACCCGTTGACTTCACCTCATCACCCTCCTTAATACCTTTATAATCACCGAGAATCATCGCACCAACTTGTTCTTCTTCAAGGTTCAAAGCTACGCCAACAGTTCCATCTGAAAAAGTAAGCATCTCCGATGCCATCACATCAGATAATCCATCCATACGCACGATACCATCACGCACTTCAAGCACTGTGCCAACTTTTTCTTTTTGTGTGTCAATCTCAACATCTGCGATTTGCTTTTTCAATTGTTCTACTATATAGTCTTTACTCATATGTTTAGAATTTAAGTTGTTAACCTCAAGGCATTATTGATCAAACGTAATTTACCATCAATACTTGCATCAAGAATCTCATCATCAACACGGATAATCACACCACCTTTAATGTTCTTGTCCTCATAGTATGTTGTCACAACACTGTTAGCACCATATTCGCGAGCAATATATTTTTCCACAATATCTTTTTGTGCATTTTGCAATGGAAATGCAGTTGTGATTGTGGCAGTAACAATGTTATGTGTAGTATTGTATATTTTTTCAAATTGCTCAATCACTTCTCGTGATAATGCAAGATGACCATTTTTTTTCATGTGCGCAACAAACTTCTCAATCACATTTTTTGACTCATCGTCATTTTTTCTATCTGTAAGTTCAAACAATGTTTGTGCATATTGTTTTGATGAAACTTTCATATCTATTTTATATTTAGCACCTCATTAATTATAGCTACATCCTTTTCTGCATTCATTTTTTCATCCACAACTTTTTCTAATGCAACTGCTACAAGATCTGCAACTTCTAACTTCACTTCTCCAATCATCTTTTGTTTTTGCTCTTGTGCAATATTTTGTGCATTTTCA
Organism: Candidatus Moraniibacteriota bacterium; assembly: GCA_002747515.1. Lineage (GTDB taxonomy): Bacteria > Patescibacteriota > Minisyncoccia > Moranbacterales. Next base: position 2,456 of record PDPP01000001.1, on the reverse strand, counting down.
ATAATCCTATCAGATTCTTCTTTTGCATGCGCAACAATCTCATCACGATTTATTCGCGCCTGTTCTTCTGCTTTTTCGATAATTTCTTTTGCCTGTTTTTTTGCCTCTACGAGAATCTCTTTCTCCCTTTCTGTCATCTCTTCTAACTTTTTACTTGATGCTTCTGCATCCTTCAAACCCTTTTCAATCTTTTCTGTGCGATCATCAAGCATCTTGAGAACTGGCTTGTACGCAAATTTATACAATACAAACAAAAGGATAGCGAAGTTAATCAACTGCGCACCAAAAAGCTTCATATCAATACCCAAACTTGAAATTAATTCATTCATATAATAATAAATAATGTTAATCAAATGATCACAATTCAATGAACAGCTTTTCGCTAGCTGTTCACTGTCTTGTAACCACTGATAAAAGTATTACAAGAAAAGAATAATCAAAGCAACAACTAATGCGTAAATTGCAACTGCCTCAGCAAGGGCAAGCGCCAAAATCATATTTGATCGAATTTTAGATTCTGCCTCAGGATTTCGCCCAATCGCCTCCATTGCCTTTGATGCAAGAATACCAATACCAACGCCAGCACCAATAGCACCAAGACCAATTGATAATGCAGCGCCGATTGCCTTTGCAGATTCAACGTTATTGAGAGCACCCTCAACAACTGCTTTTACATCTTCCATACTCTTGATTAATTTACTTAGTTACTTAGTTACTTATTTGGTTCATATTTCATAATAATGAAAAAATATACCAATTAAACAACTATTCAACTAACTAAATATAATTAGTGAGATTCTTCGGTTGCCATTTTAAAAAATACAAGTGTAAGCATAGCAAACACGAGTGCTTGAATCATCCCAATGAACACTTCCAATATGAGAAATGGTAACGGCACAAAAACAGCAGCAAGTGACAAAATCACCAAAAGCAAAACTTCACCCGCAAACACATTACCAAAAAGACGAAAAGAAAATGAAATGATTTTTGCAAATTCTGATATCAACTCCAAAATACCAACAAATGTCCCAATTCCATAAGGTTTTTTCAACGGACTTACAAAAAATTTTCCTACGTAATGCTTAAAACCAATCGCACGAATACCCATGATTTGTGCAGCAATCACTGACACAAGCGCAAGCATGAGTGTCACATTGAGATCAGCACTTGGTGAGCGAATAAAAGATACAAGAATATTCTCACCATGATGAATCTGATTAACCCCAACTGTTCCCATACCAGGCAAAAGACCGATCCAATTCGAAAAAATAACAAAAATAAAAATCGTAGCAACAATTGGAAAAAATTTCCTACTTTGTTCACGATTACCAGTAACAGAGTCTACAAGGCCAAACAACGCTTCGAGTACAGATTCTACAAGATTTTGAAAACCACGTGGAACCATATTATTTCTTTTACTAAAAATAATAGAACCAACAATAATCATAATACTTACGACAATTGTCATAAGAAATGTATTTGTGATAGGAAATCCACCGATTACCGTAATTACTTCTGGAACTAAGGAAATTTCTACATTCATATGATTACATTGCTTAGCACTTAACTACTTTTGAACATGTATACGTTCACAAAATCCCCCTCACTATTGTATAAATTTGCACAAAAAAAATACTACACCCAGCAAAATCTCAAGACATGCGACGTATACGCACGTAGATTAAATATGCAGATGATAGCATAAACACAAAGACACCTAATAATAAAAATAATGGCGATGTACCAAACGTCACATCGAGATAACGCCCACAAAACGTGAAAATCACTGCAGGAATTGCTATCTCATAACCAATTCCAAACACATGAGCCATCGCAGAAAATGCGCCTTCATCTTTTGTTGCCTTCTCTTTGCTTTTTAACAACATAACGTATTATATATACGTTTCCTACTTCTGTCAATAAAGACAAAAATAATTTATTCTCTTTCACAAAAATACATGGCTTTTTTAAAAAAACTAATATACTTTTACTTCAATGATGTGGCATACCATCATAGTATCAGAATGCTCGACTCCAGCAGTAATAATCTCTACAGTTTTATCCATTGCATATGCGAGTTTGAGCATATTCATCTTTTCGATTGCTCCACTATCTGTCTCATCAATATATGACCAGGCTTCTCCTTGTGGACCACCATAACAATGCCAGTTTGGTGAATCAGAAAAGATGCGAAAATGATAGTTATTTGCATTAGAAACAAATATTTTAGAAATCTTGAATGGTGCAGGATGTTCTAAAGAATATGCGGTTCCAGTATTCATAACCATCACACAAAACAGAACTACGCCTAACAACTTTTTCATTTTTTATCTCCTTCGACTAAAGATAATTTGCACAATTGCAGCTTTTTCTCCTGATGTGAGATCATCCCATGACTTACTGGTTGATGATGCATCAGGGTTTCCATCTATGATGAGTTTTCCCCACTCTTCTCT
>PDPP01000026.1 GCA_002747515.1 Candidatus Moraniibacteriota bacterium | reverse complement strand
TTTTTCTCCAAATACCTCAAAGTCTACAATGTAATTTCTTTCTAAATCCATTTCAAATATTTTCGACCAGTGATTAACGATTAAACCTTTCATTAAGTCTCCTTTTGCAGTAGTTTTTACGTATTTTCCTCCTCTAAATGATTTTCCTACCATTCCCTTTGGAATATCATCCAAACTTTTAACTCTGCAACCTAAAATAGCAGTATAAGGTTGGGTATAATCGCCTTCATATTCGGTATAAATAGAGTAAATGGTATTATCTATTTTATTGGGAATTTTGTCTAAAATACCTTCTGACATAAATTTATTCCATAAGGCTCCAATGTCTTTGGCTGATTGTCCATTCTCGTTAGTAGTTTTTACTGCAATACCAATAATATAAAATCCCTCAATATTTAATGTATCCATATTTTTTTGATTTAATAATTAAACACCCTCATTATACAAAGAAAAACCCCAAAAGCAAAAGGTTATTTAGGGTTTGTGGTTTTTTGGTGTGTTTTTCTATTTTTATAATTTTATCTCCTTATTTCTTCACTCCCACCACTTTATCACTAAACTTCAATTTCTCGACATTTATTAAAAAATTTTCATCAAACCTGCTGCTCACCTCGTCCTTTCAAGTCTCTCATAAAAACTTTGCTGACAAAGATAATTGAAAGAATAGTTATCAAAACATCCACTATCGGTCCCGCGAGCCATGCACCCCTAACACCAAAGAAAAGAGGCAACAATAACACCGCAGGAACATAAAGCACGAGCTGTCTTGCTACAACTAAAATACCGGCGGCTTTTGCCTTACCCAAGGCCTGCAAAAGCGTCAGATTGATAATCATAAGAGCAGATAAAGGGAATAATGCAAATGCAAGCAGGGAATTTGTTTTTCCCAAATCAATAAGTGCCGGATTGTCAATAAACAACCCAAGAACTTTGTCAGGCATCAGCATAAAAATAACCCAGAAAATCAAGGAAATTGAAAATGCAAAAGCCGTGAATAGGTAGGTTCCTTTTTTAACACGATCAAAACATTGCGCGCCAAAGTTGGTTCCGGCAAAGGGCTGGAAGCCTTGACTGATACCCCACAGAGGGATGAAACTCAGCATCATATACCTGAAAAACGCTCCCATCAAAACCACTTGATTTTCTCCACCATATTTTTTGAGTGTTGCATAAAGTACCACCTGCTGAACCAAAGCAAAAACTTGCATAAACATTGCCGAAACACCAACCGAAAGACTTTCTTTCACGATGCTTTTTTCAAGCTTAAACTTTTTAATTTTGACATTGTTGCTAAAAAACTTGAAGTAAATAAATTGTGAAAGACCCAACTCTATTTGCGAAATGACGGTTGCAATCGCAGCACCTTCAATTCCCATTTCCAAATAGACAATGAAAAATGCATCAAGTATGATATTCAAAATTGCGCTTATTCCCATAAACACCATCGCAAGAGTCATTTTTCCTTCCCCGCGCATCAGCATATTTGATGCCTGCCCAAAGTTTACAAAGAATGATGCAAGAAAAACAATGCGCAAATATACCACACCCAAGCCGTGCATCTCACCGGTTGCTCCACCAAGATGCAATAATTGCGGTGCAAAAATGAACCCCAAAACCGTTGTCACGACTGAAAAAAGCAAGGTTAAAATAAAGACATTACCCATAATTACATCTATGGTTTTTTGGTCTTTTCCTCCGATTGCCCGTGATAAAACCGAAGCCGAGCCGATTCCAACCAATACGGCGATCCCGTTATTTATCAGCGTAAATGCATAACCGATACTGATTGCGCCCAGTGCAATCTCACCGACAAATTTTCCAACAAAGATGGCATCAACAAAACTGTATAAGCTGATGACCAGCATTCCAACAATCGCAGGCAATGTTAATTCCATCATTAAGGAAAAAATATTACCTGAAATTAATTTTTCTCTTTTATCTTTCATGGTTTAGTTTTTAGTGTTTATCTTCTTTTATGATTTTTCCAAATAAGAAAAGTTGGTAAAAACTAATTCTGATGAATTAAAGACTCTTCGCCTTTGCAACATTCATATCCAAACTGTAAAGTGATATGTCCTATACCAAATTTTTTTTGCAACAAGTGTTCTACTTGGGCTCTGATTTGCATAACTTGCGCCATATCAATATTGTTTTTCAAATTAACATGAGCTTCCAAATGTATTTGAGTATCATCTAATTTCCAAACATGCAAATGATGAATATTATCTATTTCCGATAAAGCTTCTACCGCTTCTTTTATCTTATCCAAATCCATATTTTCCGGTGTTGCTTGCATCAAAATATCTACCGTTTGACGAACTATCGACCAAGTATGATAGATAATGTATATCCCTACCAATACCGTAATAACCGGATCAAGCCAATATATTTTCCAAATCCAAATAGCAATTCCACCCAGTATCACGGCAACAGATGACAAAGTATCACCCAATAAATGGAGATAAGCGGCTTTAATATTGAGATTTTTTTCTTTGTCTTTATTTAAAACAATAACCGAGATCAAATTCGCCAACAGTCCAAACGAAGCCACAATCAGCATCATAAGCCCTTTTATCGGCTCCGGCTCTATCCAGCGCTCATAAGCTTCAAGAAACAAGTAGATACAAATAGCAATCAAAACCACTGCATTGAATAAAGCAGCTAATATTTCTATTCGTTTATAACCGAGAGTATTCCGTTTATCGGGGCTTTTTTGACTTTTCTTTCCCGCCAAAAACGCAATAAATATAGCGGAAGAATCGCCAAGATTATGAACCGCATCTGAAAGCAGTGCCAAACTATTAGAAATTATCCCACCAATAACTTGAACCACGGTAATAGAGAAGTTTAACACCGTCACCCAAAACAACTTTTTACTACTCATACTGGTGGTATCGTGATGATGATGCTCGTGATGATGACTGTGATGATGTCCCATATTATTTTTTTATAGCATTGTAGTATATCCCATTATTTCTATTTATTCAATCAAATTGGGTTTAAATTTCAGAACTTATTTTTTTAGCTAAAAGCTTTGAATTGCTTGATTATTTGCATTGGTGGTTGTGGTTTTTAGTCCTGTAATTATTTTTTCATTTTTTTATATTTCTACTTGTACTTTTTCAATATAATTTAAAAATCTAAAAAGTAACTCATTTATACTATCATACTTATTGCCTCTCAATGCTTCAGCATCTTGCACATATGGTAAGCCTTTATACTCTTCTAATTCACTTGAACAATTTTTTATCATTCCTTCAATTGCTTCAGCGTTGAACTCAAAATGACATTGAAATCCATACACCTTGGGCGTATACCTTACAATTTGCCTTGGGCATCCCTCACTAAAAGCAAGTATTTCTGAATCTTTTGTTAAACCAGGCATGTCTCCGTGCCAGTGTCCGACTGGAAATCTTTCAGGAACTGTAGAGAAAAACAGATCTTTTTTCCCTTCTTCGGTTAAAGTTATGTCAAACACCCCTATTTCTCTATTTGGACTATGATCAAATTTGGCACCAAGCGACTCTCCAATTAATTGAGCTCCAAGACAAACTCCCAAAACCGCCTTATTTTTATCAATAACTTTTTTGATAAATAAGGATTCACTTTTAGCATCAAAATAATCACACTCTTCTAGTGTTGTTGCCGGGGACTGCGGTCCACCCATAATTACTAAAAAGTCAATATTATCAACTTCTGATGGAAAAGAATCTCCTTGGTATAGTTTTGTATAAGATATTTGATGTCCTTTCTTTTTTGCCCACACCTCAATAGCTGCTGAAGACCCAAATCTTCCGTGCATGATAATGTGTATATTCACAATATTAAATTAAATATTTTTAATTACTTAATTATAGCACAAAAAATGGGATTTTTATTTTTAAATTTTTACTTCTTTATCACTAAACTTCAATTTCTCAATATTTGTTAAAACATTTTCTCCGTCTCTGTCTTCTTTCATATCTCTTACCATTGTTTTGCCATTTTCTGTGGAAATTTTGTATTCACTGGATGACCCCGTAAAAATCACGGTATTTGTGCCGGTATTGCCGGTAATGACATTATCCAGACTATTCACAACCACATTGTTGTCATTGTTCCCGAGGAGTGTGATGTCTTTGAGGTATTGCGAATGGTTGGTGTAGAGTTTTGACGGATCAAATCTAAGCGAAAAAGTGCCGGAAAATTGCGGTTCAATGCGGGCGTTGTAGGTAAGATACGGATGAAAAAACATGCCCACGACATCGTAACCCATGGGGTCATCTGTTTTGGTATCTTTTCTCGTTTTCCCAACATACATCCCCCACATACCGTTGGTTTCACTTTCGGTGTACGCGCCCCACAATCCGTAATAACTATCAATCACCGCCGCCAAGTATTCTTGTGATAAACTATTTTCGCGTGCTAGTTCTTTGATCCAATCTTTATTTTCCTCACCGATGCCCCACAGATTTTTGGCACTTCCGTTTTTTTGCGCTTTGCGGATTTCCGCTTGATACGCCGGCAATGCTCCGGGATTGCCACCACGACCATCCACACCGATACCATAATCATGCACGAAGTGCAAAATCTCTTCAAACGCAGCATCGCGGTGTTTGTAATTTTGATTCATATACCAATCCCCGCCCTCAGTCTGAATTTCATTTTGGTAGAGCGGTTGCGCATTGACTTTTTCCGCCACTTTGTTTGAGCCATCATCCCGCCCGTTCAAAAGCGCCAAAACCGCCCCGTTGTCAGCCATTTTATTCGCCACCACACTTTTATCCGCTCCATAGCGCGAGCTAGGAAAGTCATTCAAGTAATGTAGCAAAATATTTCGCGCCCTGAGCATTTGCTCATCAGAGATTTTGTCTTGTGCCACAATGTGAATCGCTTTGCCATTTGGTGCAACAACCGTGGTGTACCGATTGAAATTCTTTTTATAAACACGATCCAAATCATCCGGAATGGTCGTGGAGATATCCGCAAGTTCCGAAGAAACGGTTTTGATAACCTGTGACTTTTGCGCACCTTTTTGCACAGTTGCTTTTTCATTTTTCTTACCTTCCGCTTTTTTAGCTTCCGTCTTATTTCCATCCACATTGTACCCCGATTTGCCCGAAAGATTATTAAACTTATAGACGCCAGCCACAGCCATTCCGAGGATTACAATCCCCACAATAGCGAAAATAACTTTCATGTTTTTCATGTTTTTATAATAATTTGCTATACAACACAATTATACCATACAAAAAACAGGATTTTTCATCCTGCTTTTTTCTGCTGTTTGTTTATGAAAAATTTTTCTATTCTTTCGTAAATTTTGCCAAACTGGAGAGAATTATTTCTTCCCTTGTTTCTTTCAGGTCTTTTAGGGTAAAGTTGTGAGTTTCTTTATCAAAGGCTTGGCAGCAATCAGTAATAATAGTTATTGCAAAATCTCTATCATAAGCTCCTTCGACTAGACTGCGAACACACAAATTGGTTAGAATCCCACAAATTACAATTTGTTCCACACCTTTCAATTCATCCTCTAAATTTGTCTGATAAAAGGGACTGATTTTATTTTTCTCAATAATAATATCTGAACTCTTGCGGTTGATTTCATCTAATATCTCAATGTTTTCTGAATCTTTGGAAAATTCAACTTGAGAATCTAGTTCAATATGGCGGGTAAAAATTATTTTGTAATCATTTTTTCTGCAATAGCTAATCAAGAGGTTTGTTTTGTCAATAAGCGAAGAAACATCCCCAATAAAATAATCAGAGTCTTTATTGACCCACTCTTTTTCGAGGTCAACAAGGATAAGAGCTTTTTGCTTCATTGTTCCAAGGTTCGTCTTAGGTTTTTTCATATTTTTACATTAAAATTATACAGATTTTCTCTTCTTCGGCTTTGGTACGGAGAGTTCCGCAACGGTGACGCGCACCAATTCGCTCACCCACGTGCTGTCTTCAATTTCGGATCCAATGAGAAAATACGGTTTTGCACCGTCATAGGGTGGTTTTTCCGTGGGTGTGCCGATAAACGCGCGACCACTTTCGGTCGGTTTAATAAAAAGTTGGTCATTGCAAATGAGCCCAAAGATTTTTCCATCGGCATAAATCCCATATTCCCCAAACATCTTTTTGGCGACAATCTCACCGCAACCGGTGATTTGCGCGACCACAAAATCAACATACATATTACAAATTATCGTTTTGAAACATCAACTTCTGATTAGCAAAATCGCGCCGGCAATAATAAGGCAAATGCCTGCTATTTTTGACACACTTAGCGGTTCTTTGAGAAAAATTACACCAAGCAAAACAGCAATCAACATCGTTACGCCAATCACCATTGGAGCACCTAAATTTAGAGGAGCATCTTTGGTAAACATATACAGATAAAAAATTTCTGCAACACCTGTAGAAATACCAGCCAAAATCGGCAACCACAAAGCTTCTTTGGAAAAAGTTAGTTCTTGCCCGGAAATCTTAAAGACAACCGTGGAAATTGTCGCAACAAGAAAAGAGGTGCCGGCAATACACATCAAAGCAATCGTCGGGCTCAATTTATCAGCAGAAAGTTTTGTGAAAAAATTATAAAACCCAAAACTTGTCGCTGCCAACATCGCAAATGCAATCCAGTTCATTGTTCTTAAATTTACGGATTATAATAATTCGTTGGTTTTGTAGAAAATCCGGTTTTTCCGGATAATCTCACCTTTTTCATTGTTTGCGCCGTCTGCAACTCATTTACTTTATAAATATTATTGTAGCATATCTATACAATCTGCCTAACCAAAACCGCAAAAATCTACCGAAAAAGTGATTTTATCTCATTTTCAGTTTTTTCTTGTATATCCCACGCGGTAACCACATTGTTTTGGGTGGTGATACTACCGACAAAAAACGCACCATCAAGAATTTTGGGAAGAAATATTTTATGATCCGGCAACATTTTGTCGTATGGAATGTTGTCGATATCAAACCATGTGTGCTGTTGCATTTCCGCATTATCCAAAAGTGTGCCGTGCAGTTTTTTCAAAATATAAATAAGAACCCTCATACGAAAATCTTCACCACCCTCTTGCAACAAAGTAAAATCAATACGCGCCGCAGGAGCAAAATCTTTTTCATTAACCAATACTTTACCACCACATTCTTCCACACATTCTCGCTTTGCCGCGTGCAATATTGTTTCATCATTGTCGATTTTATTTTATCGTCCATTACGGGAAAAATCAAAACCGCTTTTTTCATATTATTTTACAATATTATAACCCCCACAAAACATTGCTACATAACTTTTATTATATATACCTTCTTATTATTTGCAATATTTTGAAAAATATGATATCTTTATTCCCATAATTGAACTTTAACAAAAGGAGGTAGCAATAATGATATTTAATCATGGTGTTACATTTGGACGGTTTTCCCCATTCAAAAAGGGACATGTCAATGGCATAAATGATATGTTGGGTTTTTGTAAAAAACTCACAGTCGGAATCATTGATTCCGATACACCAAAAACTCATGTCCCCGATTGGCTAAAAGAATTCAGCGATATGGCTGACTACAAAAACAGTAATACCCATACCGTTTTTTCACTAGAAGAAAGAATTGAACTTGCACAATTATCATTGCAAGACTTCATCAGAAAAGGAAAAGTGGAAGTCACGCCAATATCACGACCAGAATATTCTGTAGATGAATTCAATCGTCGATTCTCTCCGGAAAAATATATTGTGATGTTCTCTGGTGTCGATGATAACGACTTCGATATCTTGAGAAATAAAATAATGGGAAGGATACTCGGGAGAACGATAAAATTGATAAAGCCTACAGACGAAGTGATCCACAATACTGATCTTTTAAGTGCAATCAAAAGAGGAGAAAAAACTTGGAAAGAGATAATCCCAAAGAGTGCATACGGTAAATTTACGGTGTATGCTCAACAGAAGGGATTATTGTAATAATCAAAGAAGTCTTGACAAAAAATTGTCAGACTTCTTTTTTCATGATATAGTTACACATTATATGTAAAAATATATTATGGATGGATATATCAAAAAAATACGAGAAATGGTTGGCACTGAACATGTAATGTTTAACTTCGCTATCGCTTGTATCGTAAACTCTAAAAACGAAATTCTCCTGCAAAAACGCGGCGATGATGGACATGAAAACTTATGGGGCTTACCTGGTGGCGCATTGGAAATCAATGAAAGTTTCGCAGATGCACTTCTACGAGAAACCAAAGAAGAGACAGGTCTTAATGTTACAATAGAATCACTCATTGGAATTTATTCAGATTATCATGCGACATACACGAATGGTGACAAGAGTCAAACAATTGCAGCGGCTTTCTTATGTTCACCACAAAACGAAACATTTAAAATTGACGGAAAAGAAACTTTGAAATTACAATATTTCGCAAAAAATGATATACCAAAGTTATGTTTTGTGCAACATGACGACATTGTAAAAGACTGGAAAACGGGGAAAAACGGATTCTATCGCTAAGAATTATGAACATTTTATTGGTTATTGATGGACTAGGTGTCGGAGCAATGACTGATGTAAAAGAAACTCGCCCACAAGATATTGGCACAAACACGTTACAGTCCATTAGCACGATTTATCAGGGGAAAAATTTTACAGAATTGGGTTTGTATAATTTAAAAAGCAATGCACAGAAAACATTTCTCACAAAAAAAATACAAACTGATATTTGTGCACTAAATTACAAAGGTGCAGATTCATTCCTTGGACATCACTATTTAATTGGCAACAAAATTCCGCATAACAAATTGTTTTACATTGAAAATTATGCACAAGATATTGTAAGGGCATTTGGGAGAAAGTATAGTGTTACGCAAAACTCTCATTTTTTTGCTTTGGACAACAATATTTTCATAGCCAATAATATAGAAGCTGAGCCCGGTTCTGTAATTAATGTTGTAGCTAATCTCAAAAAAATTCCGTTTTCTAAAGCGATAGAAGTTGGTGAAATTATCAGAAAAATTATAAATCCACTTAGAACAATTGTTATGGGTGGAAAACCGTGTAATCATGATATCATGTCAAAAAATATACGGTCACGAATAGATGAAAAAGGTAATAGAATATGCGGCATTGATATTCCACAAACAGGAATATATAATGCGCATTATCAGGTTGTGCATTTGGGGAAAATACAAAATAAGAAGAAGAGTCCACACCTTTTGGAGCATCTAGAAAAAGATGGGCGTAAAATTGCATTGATAGGAAAGACTGCGGATCTTTTTGGTAATTATGGAGAAATCATTAGTCAAGAGATACAGACAGAAACAACATTGAAGAATATTGTGCAAACTATCAAAAAACGTGAACATGATTTTCTATTTACAAACATTCAAAAAATTGATCTAGCCGGACATGCGCAAAACGTCATAGAAGCAGCAAAAACATTAGAGACTATCGACAACTATCTACCCACAATTGTAAAGGCAATGAAAAAGAGTGATCGATTAATCATCACAGCAGACCACGGAAATGACCCACTGTGTGGACATAGTGGACATACAAGAGAATATGTTCCTTTTGTATCAATTTCTAATCAAAATATACCAAAAAACACAAAAAATCTTACCGACATTGCAAATGAAATTGGAAAAGATTTTGGTTGGAAATTAGGATAACATCACAAATTTACATCCTATAATCTACTTTTTTCATATCGTTTTATTTTCAATTTTTTTCAATACAAAAAACCAAAATAACGTCATTTTCTTATGTGCATTATATCACATAACAACAGAAATAATGTGCACCTTTTTTGAAATTGCTTTGAAACCCACTACTACTACTATTGACAAAAAATTTCTTTACATATATAGTGAGATACTGTTCTTTAACACACTTCATATGAAGTGAAAACCTGAAAAAATGTGAAAAGGAGAAAATCATGACAAAGAAATTGCTAACCCCGAAGTACATCACACCGGAAATTTGTAAAAAAGCAGTACAAGCTGCATTTTCACTTACAATGATAGAAGGTGGAGCACTCTATGACTACATGAAGCGACATCATGGACATACTATCGTCCTTGTACCGGCTATCACGGATGATCGAGAAAGGGACTACCCCGATTATCCACATTACCCGATTGAGCCATACCTCTTATACGAAGAAAGTTTTGGCGATAAAAGCAATTGGGAACATCCTTATGATGAAGTTGTAAAGTGTAAAGGATTGCAAGTTTGGCACGACAGAAGTGATGGTAAATCCATCACTCCCCATCTACTCTACCCGGGAGATACGCCGTACCCCGGAGGAGTTAAAAGAGAAGGAATTGTCGTCGCATATTCCGGAGTACAAGAGCACTTTGATCGGATGATTGCGGCAATCATCGCTGACATTATCATCAGCTTGGCAAAACACGCCATGTTGAACGATCCGGAAGCAACAAGGGGAGATTTTCTGCCGTAAGTTTTTACGGACATCAAGCCAAATACGCCGTATATTCATAAAGGATATACGGCGATTTTTTATCATCTTGCAATATTATGCTATCATTCTTTAGAATTCCACTCAGATATCTCCCAAATATAGTTGCACCATCAATATTTTCAGAATAACTACCTCACGAATCAAAACCGCTTTTTTCATATCACCTCATTTTCAAAAATTGTTTTAATATATCGCAATTCCACGCTTTAAACAGGTTCTTGCTCCTTTTCCTTTTTCGTCGTTTCCGGATTGAGGCGAAACCCCTCAATGAGGCGGTCGTTTTCAAAAATCAGCGGTCGCGCGGTGGACTGATCCCACGAAACATCATACTTCGCCATCAGATAGTCATTTAACGCAACTTTATTTTTGAACACTACCAATTGATACGGCTCTTGAAAAGAAATTTTCTCGATAAACCACCATTCGTCGTCTGATTTTTTGAGTAGCACGCCCGTG
>PDPP01000015.1 GCA_002747515.1 Candidatus Moraniibacteriota bacterium | reverse complement strand
TCCATCAATGTAGAATTTTAGTTTAAAATCATATGCAGTTGCAGAACCATCATTATCGAGTTTTGCGTATGCATAGAATTTTTCACCTGGTTCTTGATGGAGTGTTTTGTGACGTGTTGAGTGTGCACCTTTTGACATGTTTACTGTTTTAATCTTCATGTCATTGAAGCCACCGCCTCCTGTGTGGCCAGGGTTGAGGATTTCTTCTTGGGGTGGGGTGTTTCCGTTGGTATTGGCGTTATCATTATTGGAATCACCGTTATCAGTGGAATCATCATCCCATGGGTCGGAGCCGAAGCCACAACTGTATGGTTTGTAGTCTTCTCTTTCACCTTCCTTACCCATCCTCCAAAAAACACGATCATACCCAGTGTCATTTCCTTCTGGCCAACCAAAAAAAGCATCACGATAAAACACTGTCCGTGGCTTTCGGATATTGAAAAAATTATCCCCATCCTCATTATGATTGCCAAGATTAACAAACCATGTCAAGAGCTCTGTTTGGGAAACGTTACTATAACGATCAAAAACATCCGGATGATCCGTAATTAACTTAAAAACATCTCCAACCAGTTGAATCTGAACTGCAAAGGTCGCTTTTTCAATATTGACATAATTTGAAAAATTAATTTCAACAATATGCCATGTGTTGGTTTCAAGTTTTGTCGGATCATTTATACATACTGAGTAAATATGCTCATCATCCAATTCGGAATTTTCATCATAGCGAATACTCGGACTAAAACTCTCATTATAGCTGACAATATCATCGCTGTTAAAAACTCCAGAGTAATCAATAATTTCGATCTCAAAACCGATTGGTTTACGTTTTCCAAGAGAAAACATTTGAGAGTAAAACAACACATCATCGTTAGAAAGATAAAATCCTACAATGATTTTTTTCTCAGCCTTGCAAACTTTTATTCCACCTCTATCTGGCACAAATCTAAGACTTGAGTCGTCAATTCCCTATACTATAGGGCCATCTTGTTCAATTTGCGTCAAAATTGCAGATTGCAAAGATGCCTGCACGTGTGAAGAAAAAATCGCCAAAAACAAAAGTGTGAGAAAAATTAATGCTTTTTTCATCCTAATTCCTCCTCTTCAGTTGGTTAAAATTGTTAATGTACATTTTGAAGAAATGATACTCTTCTTTAGACAGAAAGTAAAACTAGATCTGCCTTCAAAAAATATTATTCCATTTTTCTCATAACTCTGAGAGACTCTAAAATCATTTTTTCCGTTTCTAAATATTCTTTCTCTTTTGAAGAATCTTTCACATCGATTTTATAACAACTTTCACCATCAAAATATATTGCATCGTTTACAAATTTATATACACATCGTGATACATCATCGTGAACAAAACATGAAGATTTCGTACTATATTGCAAAGATTCTCTTTTTCCCCCTTCTTTGAGAGAAAAAATATCATGAAAAGCATTGGAAACTGATATAGGAAGTCGTCCTTGTATTGCTCTATTTTGTGCACATGGAATGACCGTTGGTCTGTACGTACTTATAACAATACCATTAGAGCATGGTGCGCTTCTTTTTTTAAGTTGCTCCATATCACAGTTCTTTACAATATGCAATTCCATAGCATTTATGGTAGAACGTGGATAATCAGGACTTATAATGATAAATTTCGCCAAAAAATTCAAAACTTTTTTGCACATTGATTGAAGAAAGGATGTCCTATCATAATCTCGCACATACATATCCCAATCCTTTGGATATGAAACTTGATATCCATAGTAATTATTCTCATATGTTTTCCATTGTGACGTATCAATGTTCTTAGCATTTTCTTCTTCTTGAAAAACATTAAAAAATTCTATATTTTGAGACTTTTTAGTACAAAAAGAAAAGCAAAGAGTAATTATTACTAATGCAAAAATGATTGTAAAAAATTGAATTTTTCTTGGCATAATTTTTTATTCAAATACAAACATCCCAAACTAATAATCAAGCTACAATCTCGTACCGCATACTCCCACAAAAAGATTATTAAAATCTTCTTGATGGCAAAATACGAACTACTGAATGTGAAATGTCCTAATAACATTATGTTCAATGGAAAAATTTAACTCTCTCATTCCTTTGTATGGATAAAATTTTGTTTTTTGTTTTTGATGTTTAAATATTGATTTTACATTTGATTCTCCTCTTTCTTTTAGCCATTGAAAATATTCTGTATTTTCGCTAGTGTCCGATTTTAAAGTTGTCACCATAAATAAATATTGATTATTGTGAAAAAAATACATCTCCTTATAACCTGATCCATTATAATTTCCACACGCAACTTCACTAATTAAACCTGTATTAGTTTCAATGGATTGAATTGGACCTACCGTACACGCTTGATTATCAACAAGAACATCAATGTTTTGATATGTTGTATAATAAAACCCTTGATTGTAGACAGAAACTGTTACATTTTTTTCATAATAATCACTATTTTTTTCAAATTCAATTATAAAAAGTGACTGAGCATCCCAATGTGCTTCTTTCATTTTCCAACTTCTAGGATACTTTATCTCAAACCCATATTTCTCATTTCTATACGTTTGCCAATCTGATGTATCAATTTTTTCATCATCGTTATATACGGTTTCATTATTTGTCTTTTCTTTTTCATTTTTTGCTTCTTTCTGAATTTCCGTATTCACAGAGATGACAGTGTATTTTTGTGTATACCAAAACACACCAAGTATTGTTATGGTTACTAGAATGACACATATTGTGATGATGTATTTTTTGTGTGACATACTTTTTACATTTCATTATTTGCGAATGTTGTAGCGTACAGCATTTCAAACATTTCGTCAATAGTATCATTCTTTTGACATGCATTTTCGTTGATTACTGTTGACGTTTTTAGTATATGTCACATATATGTTACTGCTGCGTGACGTGTTTAATGGTGTAATTCATTCGGTTGCGGATTTTATAATTATTTTTGATTACAATGTCCGCCAGTAGTCCAAAAACAAAAAATTGCACACCGAGCATAATAAGAAATACCCCCATCAGTGGCCAAATACGCTCTGATAACGCCGCACCGAAAACAAGTTTTTCCACAGTCATCCAAACCAATACAAGACCCCCCACACCGATACACACGATACCACTTCCGCCAAAAAAATGTAGTGGACGTGACGCATACTTGCGCCAAAACCAAATCGCAAACATGTCTACAATACCCTTTACGCCACGCTTCCAATTGTACTTTGTTACACCATGTACACGTGGATGGTGTGTGACTTTTACTTCTCCTACAGCATAGCCGTCTAGTTCCAAAAGCGCAGGAATAAAGCGGTGCATCTCGCCAAATAAATCCACACTTTTAAGCGCCTGTGCATTGTATGCCTTGAGACTACACCCCGAATCATGGATGGAATCTTTGAGTAAAATTTTACGCAGTTTATCCGCTGCACGAGACGAGAGTTTTTTACTAAAAGAATCTTTACGCTTGTATCGCCATCCGCTTACCACGTCAAATCCTTCGTCCATTTTTGCAAGTACGGTGCCGATATCAGCTGGGTCATTTTGCAAGTCACCATCCATCGTTACAATCACATCACCACGCGCCTGTTTGAATCCTGCATCAAATGCCGCAGTCTGTCCGAAATTTTTGCGAAACTGCACAAATGTGAGCGGTGACAAATCTGCACATTCCTGCGCTGTCTGATCAGTTGAACCATCATCAACAAAAATCACTTCATACGCACAACCAAGCTTATCACATGCGGTCACAATTTTTTTATGCAGTTTACCCACATTCCCCTCTTCATTGTAGAGTGGCACAACCACAGATATCATTTTCTTATCACAAGTATTCATCATTACATTCTTAATTGCTCATTATTCATTCTTCATTAATAATGATATCACACGACAATTTTTCCAACAATGTTTTCATGATATAATAAAAATGTTATAAATAACACAATTCTATGGCTAACGGACTCAGTAAAAAACGACTATTTATCTATATCACAATTTTTGTCGCTCTTGCGTTTTTTATCGTATATTTCACACAAAAGAAAACCGACACTGCTCTACTGGAAGATGCCGGCATTCCTCATGAGACAACCTATGTAGGCGACATACCTGACACTGTCGCATTTACATCATCAGAGTCTCTTAGTGACACTGACATGGCAGTAGAGCCATTACCTGATACAAAAAGTGTGCAATCTCCTGTTACGAGCGCAGTAACAGAAGATGTAACAGTTGAAAATGTAGATCAAAAAGTCATTAAAACCGGCGAAATCACCATGCACGTCAATTCAATTGCACAAGCAATCGCCGACATCAAAGCAATCGCTTTGTCACACGATGGCAATGAAGTTGCATCAAATTTTTCAAAAAACTCCGGTGCAAAACAAGGATTTATCGTCATCAAAGTTCCGGTCAATCAATACGGAGAGACATTTGTGGCAATAAAAAACATCGCACCACTTGTCACACACGAATCATCACATGCACAAGATGTCACAGCACAATTTATCGACCTCAAGTCACGCATCGAAAATAAAAAAGAACATGAAAATCGCCTACGCACGTTTTTTCACAAAGCAGACGATGTGGACGAATTAATTCAAGTGGAGCGTGAACTCGCACGTGTGCGCACAGAAATTGAACAAATGGAAGGTCAACTCAAATATCTCACAGATCAAACACAGTATTCCACAATCCACGTCACACTACTCGAAGACGAAAACATCGTCATCTCAGAAGACTGGCGACCGATGCAAGTTATAAAAGATTCGTTTAACACACTTATCAAAAAATCCACTAATCTCTTCAACGCCGTTATCCGCTTCACTATTACTTCCCTCCCATTTATCATCCTTATCATCATCGCCGGCTGGTTCCTTCACTTCACCGCAAAACACATTTTTGAGAAAAAAACAGACGACGAGTAATGAATAATGAAAAAATGTATTTTGTATTGATTAACTAATAGTCACATAATGTCATCAGTCAAAAGAAATCAGTCATCAATACGACACTTTTATGATTTGGATGTATGGAAAGATGCTCATGCACTGACGATTGAAATATACAAAATAACAGAACAATTTCCACAAAAAGAACTGTATGGCATGAGCAATCAATTACGAAGAGCATCATCATCCGTTAGTGCAAATATTGCTGAAGGATTTGGTAGATTTCATTACAAAGAAAAAATAAAATTTTATTATACGGCCCGCGGTTCAGTATGCGAAGTGCAGAATTTTATTTTTTTGGCACAAGATGTAGGTTATCTCAAAAAAGCGTATGCACGAATTCTTTTTACAAAATATGAAGAGTTAAATAAACGCATCAATCAATTTATAAAATCAGTACACAAAAAAATGACCAGAAACTGAGTTTGTGATGACTGATGACAAATGACTGATGACTGCATATCATTCTTAATTTTTCATTATTCATTCTTAATTAATTTATGAAAATATTAGTAACCGGTGGCGCCGGATTTATCGGCTCACATACAACCGTCGCACTAATCACAGCAGGACATGAAGCCGTTATTGTGGATAATTTTTCAAATTCTTATCCGTGGATTGTAGATCGCATTAAAGAAATCACCGGCACAATACCTCCTCTATATAAGGGTGACTGTACAAATGGACAATTTATCGCAAATGTATGCGAAAAAGAACCTGACATTGATGGCGTAATTCATTTTGCAGCATATAAAGCCGTGGGAGAATCAATCGAAAAGCCAATTTCCTATTACAGAAACAATCTCAGTTCCCTTCTCACTCTACTGGAAAAAATGCAAGAATACGACATTAAAAATATTGTTTTTTCGTCATCTGCAACTGTATATGGTGAGCCAGATACAAACCCACTCACAGAAAACTCACCCAGAAAAGACGCAACGTGTCCTTACGGCACGACAAAACTCATTGCAGAAGATGTTTTGAGAGATGTTGTGAAGAGTGGCGCATACATCTCTGCCGTGCCACTGCGGTATTTCAATCCGATTGGCGCACATGACAGTCACCGCATCGGCGAACTACCACAAGACGTGCCAAACAATCTCGTGCCATACATCACACAAACCGCAGCAGGCATGAGAGAAAAACTCACTATATTTGGTGATGATTATGACACAAAAGATGGCACATGTATCCGTGATTTTATTCATATAATGGACCTCGCTGATGCACATGTGAAAACACTTGAATATCTCACAGAACAAAACGCACCGTTTTTTGACGTATTCAATGTCGGCACAGGCAAAGGCACAAGCATCAAAGAACTCATTGATACATTTGAGGAAGTAAACGATATAAAACTACCCTACGAAATCGGTCCACGTCGCGACGGCGATATCTCCGCATGTTGGGCCGATACCGCCAAAATTCATGATATAATTGGGTGGCAATCACATAAAACAATTGCCGATGCAATGTATGACGCATGGCAATGGCAAAAAACACTACAATGAACAAAAAAATAACGTCTATTGCAAAAAGAAGATTTTTATCATTTTTTATTTTTTTCTGTACATTGCATTGTATACATACACCACCTGTATCATCTTCTACTGCACCAATTGGATTTTGCAGCACTGCTCCGGGTATTTCTCTCGACAAAAATGGAGATGGTACAACGGAAGTAGGTGTCTATAGTGATGGTTTGTGGTATTTAGATGTAAATGGAGATGGTGCATGGGATGGTGGTGATGCGGATGTAC
>PDPP01000013.1 GCA_002747515.1 Candidatus Moraniibacteriota bacterium | reverse complement strand
TATTAGAAAAAACACAAAAAAATGTTCCACGTGGAACAATTAAAACATTGCTTAATTAATATTAGAAAAAACACAAAAAAATGTTCCACGTGGAACAATCAAAATACTATTTCTATAAATTATTAGAATAAAAATATGACAAAATGTTCCACGTGGAACATTTTCATTGCAAATATTCTAAATTAATGTACAAAAAAAATAATTAAAGAGAACAAGATGATAGTATTGACAAATATTAATAAATATGTTATAATTAAAGCACGTCGCACAGTGTGTAGTGTAACTATTTTTTATTGTAAAAAACAACTCTTTGTGATATGCTAATGCAATAATTTGAAAAAGCCCTTGTAGTTTAGTGGATAAAACAAATCCCTCCTAAGGATTAGCCAAAGGTTCGATTCCTTTCAAGGGCACAAAATTATTTTTTGATGGACTTTTTTGATAAAAAGATGTAAATATTATAATGTAATTTCAAAATTTTAATTGTATGAGTGAAAGAATTCGAAAAGTGAACTCTGTTATTTCTCAGGAAATGAGTCAATTAATTGCACAAAACATTGATTTTAAACCTGGTGTTTTTGTAACAATATCAAAGGTTGACACAACTGATGATTTGCGATACACTCGGATATTCATCCGTGTTTTTCCGCAGTCAGATATTGACTATGGTCTCAAAACGATGGAACACGAGAAGAATACGCTTCAAAAAATATTGCACAAAAAACTTCATTTGAAAATTCTGCCAAAAATTTCTTTTGTTCATGACACAACAGGTGATGAGGTGGATGAAATTGAGAAGTTACTTGCACAATAATATTGTGGCGGTACAATACGTTATTTGGTGAATTTTATGCCGCAAAAAAAACAGTTTTACAAAGAATTTAATACTCTTGACTATGTTCTCAGAAATGCACGAGCAATTCTTTTAGTACCACATGTAAATCCTGATTTGGATGCTGCAGGTTCAGTTTCTGCTTTATATGGATTTATAAAAAAACATTACAAAAAAAACACAGTGACAATCACATGTTTTGATCCGATGCCGGAATCAATGAAAGAAATTATGCCAAATATTGTGTTTGTTCATCCGAACAAGATTAGAGTAGAAGACTTTGATGTGATTATTGGATGTGATAGTGTAGAACGTGGATTTGATAAAATAATTAAAAGTGCATCAAAAGAATGTGTTACGGTGACTATAGATCATCATCATGACATCACCATTGAATCAGATTTGCGCATTATTGATGAAAAATGTGCAGCAACATGCGAAATTCTCTATGATTTTTTTGTTAGTCGCAACACTGATTCTTTTGATAAAGATATTGCGACTGCGCTTTTGTCCGGAATTATCGGAGATACTGGAGCGTTTCAGCATGCAAACACATCAGCAGAAATTCTCTCGATGTCGTCAAATCTTATTAAATATGGTGCATCAATTACAAAAATTATTTCCACACTTTTTGCTAATCGCAAAATTGAGACACTTAATCTCTGGGGTAAAGCACTCGAACAAACAAAATTTTTTCCAGAGTCAGGACTCGCCGTCACTGCAATTACAGGGAGTAGTATGGATGGACATGCTGCTAATTCTACAGAAGCGTCAAATATTGCATCAATGCTCACGACTGTACCCTCAGTAAAAGCAGCGCTTATTATCTGTCAGGTAGGGAAAAATACAATCAAAGGCAGTCTCCGCGCAGAAAAACATGCTAATATAGATGTATCTGCTGTTGCACACACACTTGGTGGTGGTGGGCATCCGCTGGCAAGCGGGTTCTCCATACCGGGACGCATCGAAACGACAGAAGATGGTGGATGGAAAATCGTATAATGTTAAGGAAATAGGTAATTATAGGGGATAGGGTTGCGTAGAGACGCGATGTAGCGCGTCTTTTGTGCATGTAGAAAGATGAGCTTTCACATTAGATATCTCGACTAAAATGGAGTAAAAAAATCTAATATAAAATGATAAATGAGTATATGACAAAAACACAAAAATTGGATGAATTAAATCGCACGATGCACGAGATGTGTGCCTGTGCACTTAAAGAGACAGTTACACATGTTGTGCCAGGAAAGGGGAGTGCAGATGCAGATATTATGTTTATTGGCGAAGCACCCGGCAAAAAAGAGGATGAAACCGGTGAGCCGTTTGTGGGGGCGGCGGGTCATTTTTTGAGTGAGCTTCTTGCGACTATTAACCTTAAAAGAGAGGATATTTATATTACTAATGTTGTCAAATACCGTCCACCACACAATAGAGATCCATTACCAGAGGAGGTTGCAGATTGTTGGTTATGGTTACAAGAACAAGTGAAACTCATCAATCCAGCACTGATTGTGCCACTGGGACGACATGCGCTGGAGCGCTTTGTGCCAGGTCGGCGTATTTCAGTTGATCATGGCAAAGCATTTCGCAGGGAAATTGATGGGTTGGGCGTGCGTGTGTTCTATGCGCTTTATCATCCAGCGGCAGCACTCTATAATGGCGGACTACGTGACACTCTTATCACAGATTTTGCTCGCATCCCAAAGGTCATTGCAAAAGTGAAAAAATAGGGAGTGAAATATGCAAAAATATATAAAAATTATAATTTTCTTTTTGTGTGTATACGGCATATACTATAGGTAATGATATTGATATTTATGTATTATGAAAAAACACATTTTTTCTACAAAAATTCATTACACACACCTTTTTACACATGAAACAAAAAAGACGGTTTTATACAAATTTACTGTTGTCTTGCTGATTTTTGTGGGGTATTTTATGTTTGTTGCCATGAAATATGGTGTAGAACATGGATTTTTGGTTGCATGTTTGACGTGGTCCTTTTTTGTGATGTGTACGCCAATTGCAGATGCAGGATTTTTGATCGATTTTCCACTTCGCTTAATAATACATGTGCGAATGGTTATTTCGGAAGTTCTTATTTGGATTATTGCAATTTTATTAAATGTTTATACATTTTTTAGCGTACCTTCTATTTATGATACAACTGTTATACTTTCATTATTAAAACATATCTTAGAAAAACCCTTTCCTTTTTGGTTTATTATAATTATTTCTGCTATTGGTACATTTGCTTCTATACAGTTTGGAGATGAATTATTAGATAAAATGCAACATCATGAACGAAAAAAGTATCAAAAACATAAGAAAAAATATAGAATTGTATTTTTGATTTTTATTTGTTTTGTTACATTTATTTTATATGATTTTTTACTTTACAAATTAGGGGTGGAATTTTAAGTGATGTTCATTTTTCTTTTAATTGACTATACGAAACATTTTTGATATTCTGAGTCTTGTACAAAGCATAAATGGTCGCGTGGCCGAGTGGTTAGGCACGGGTCTGCCTGTCCGCGATGTGTATGTATATGAGATATTTTAAATTTGTTTGTGTTGCGGTCGCGTGGCCGAGTGGTTAGGCACGGGTCTGCAAAACCCTTTACCCCGGTTCAATTCCGGGCGCGACCTCAAACAATTTTATAAATAGCATATTTCTACATATACGACACAGGCGGGCAAAACCCTTTACCCCGGTTCAATTCCGGGCGCGACCTCAATATTTTTTTGTATATTTGCCCGAGTGGTGGAATTGGTAGACACGAGGGACTTAAAATCCCTTGGATGAATAATCCGTGCGAGTTCAAGTCTCGCCTCGGGCACAATAACATATGAGCACCATGATGCGCGAAGAAAAAATACAATTGTCTACATCAGATGGACATACAATTTTTGGGACACTGAATACTGCAGATAATGATGCAGTGATGATTTTTGTGCATGGGTTTACAGGACATCAAAACGAACATCACTATTTTAATGCAGTACCATTTTTTCTTGGACACAACTTTGATACATGTCGCTTTGATTTTTATGCACGCAAAACAGAAAAAGCACGCTCGTTAACAGACAGTTCTCTCACAACACACGTACAAGATTTGGAAACAGTACTACAATATTGTGCAAAACAATATAAAAAAATCATTGTGGTGGGACATAGTCTTGGACCACTTGTGATTTTACAAAGTGATTTGTCACAGGTTTCTCGAATTGTACTGTGGGATCCGACAACGCCTTTTCATGATCCAGCGGAAAAACATGCTGTCTTTCATGAGGAAATGGACAAGTATATTTTTGAGTGGGGAATGGATTTTGTTGTCAGCAAAGAAATGGTCAATGAGTGGATGACAATGGATCTTCATAAATATGTCAAAGAATTATCTGTACCGTGTAAAATCATTTTTGCAGGTAATTGCAATAAATATGATGCGTGGCAAAAATATTTACCACATTTTTCCGTAGAAAACGAACATACTGTAATTGAGGGTGCGACACATGGTTTTGTAGAAAAAGGTACAGAGAAAAAACTCTTTGAAGAAACACTTGCATGGATTCAATAGGGATTTGTGTTATGATAGAGGTGTAACAACTGTAAAATAAAAAACATGTACAGTAAAAAAGCACTTATTTTTATTGCCACAATTATTATTGTGACGGCAATTGTTTTTGTTTTGTATGGCAAAAATATCCATGATGATGTGCACATGGTACATGATGCAATACAAAATGAAGGAGATGTATATAAAAACACGCATGATGATACTGTACAAAAATCGGTAAAAAGAGAAGATGCATCTGCACACGTGGAACAAGTAGAAGTACCACAAGCGGTGAATGAAAACAAACAAAAAGAACAAGAAAAAAAAGATGTGCAGAAAGATGTAAAGCAGTGGTATAAACCAAAACCTTTGACATCATGGCACTGGCAATTGCAGGGAACAATCAACACTACTTACGATGTGGAGATGTATGATATTGATTTGGAAGAAACACCGCAGAGCGTGATTGATCAGTTGCATGCGCAGGGCAAAAAAGTGATTTGCTATTTCAGTGCGGGGACATATGAGCCGTTTCGCTCTGATGCGGAATTGTTTGTGTCAAAAACGCGAGGGAAGTCGGTCGAAGGTTGGGAAGAAGAACAATGGTTAGATATCGCGCATTTTGATGCGTTTGCATCCATCATGACTGATCGTTTGGATATTGCTGTTGATAAAAGGTGTGATGGTGTGGAGCCGGACAATGTGCAGGCATATGTGGAAGACACCGGTTTTGCACTGACATATCAAAATCAACTTGTGTACAACAAATGGCTTGCTGCTGAAGCACACAAACGTAATTTGGCAATCGCGCTCAAAAACGATGGGGAACAAGTCAAAGATTTAATTGATGATTTTGATTTTGCAATTGTAGAGGAGTGTTTTACTTACAACGAATGTGCACCGTATACACAATTTATTACGGAGGGGAAAGCGGTTTTTGGTGTAGAGTATGAGATATCACGCAAGAAATTTTGTCCACAAGCACGCGCACAAAAGTTTAGTTGGCTCAAGATGGATTACGACCTCGATGGTGGCAGAAAAGACTGCACTGGATTTTAAGTAGAGACGCGATTTAAAGGCGTCTCTTTTTGCGATATGATAGTAATTACACTTCATTGATAATGTCAAAAACCTTTTACATTGTTGGTAATTACAAAACACATTTTGTCAATAAAAAACACACACGGTAGTGTGTGCTACCGTGTGTGTTTTGTTTTATTTTAACTGATAACGTATGCAATGAGATTACGTCGTCCAAAAGCAAAT
This sequence comes from Candidatus Moraniibacteriota bacterium, assembly GCA_002747515.1. Taxonomy (GTDB): domain Bacteria; phylum Patescibacteriota; class Minisyncoccia; order Moranbacterales. Next base: position 1,645 of record PDPP01000013.1, on the reverse strand, counting down.
GCTTCTTTTTTTGTTTTCATATATATATCAAATTTATTTCCTTTAATTGCACCTCCACGATCTTCACAGATATATGTACCCATCCCTTCAATATGCACTTTTGTTCCAAATGCATACTCACGAGGACAAGCAAGAGTGTGGTTTTCTTTTACTATATTTCCTGATGCTGTGATACCATCACTTTTTCCACACTCATCTGCTGCAGCTGTATAAGCTGAAGCATTGATTTTAAATGTATCATAAACAGGTTTCTTGTATAGAGCTTTTTTGATTTTGCCATGTCCAATGCCACAGATGAAACCATTATTTTCTATGGAAAAATAGATATTTTTTGAAGAATTTTTTGTACATTGATTGTTAATTTCATGTGCATGCGCTGCTGTTGTTGTAAATAATCCTGCGAATAATCCTATCACTAGAATAAATCTCATTGAGAGACTAAAATTTTTAACATGCCTACAATACTTCACAAATGCTTTTCTTGTAGATAGCACGGTTAATTTTTACATCAACAGAGTATTATAGCATAAATAAGTAAAAAAGTCAAATATTTGAAAGCTGGATTCAAGAAATTATAGCATTGTATTTTTTTCAAAAAATCAAATTTTTACAAAACATACGATTGACAAAATAACATTATAGTTTATACTACATAACCGTTCTTTGAAAACTATAACCACAAAAAAATGTATCTCAATAAATAAAGGAGGTTGTCATGGATGTAAAAGATATTGCAAAATTACTAAATATTGATGAAGAGTATACGGAATTTTGCACAAAGATTCAGCAATTACAAACACCTGCTGAAGCTAAGAAGTGGCATTGCATCGCGGATGCATTCTCTCGTCTGAATAATACGAAGCCTCTAATAATGAAAAAATGGGTTTCGCTTAGCGAAGAAGCAATTCAACAATTACAGATACCTGATGAAGCTTTGGAATTACATGAAGTGTTGCCGGATGAAATGAGGCCTGCACTACTCAAAAAGTGGGATTCACTTATGCAACAAGTACAAACACCTTATGAAGCTTGTATATTGTGTGAATTGTGTCCAGATGATATGAAACCTGCAGCATATAAAAAACTGGTTTTGCTTTGCAAAGAAGCGCTTCAAAAAATACAAACACTTGCTGAAGCTAAGAAGCTGCATGAAGTGTGTCCGTATGAGCTTATATATGAATTAGAGAAAAAATGGATTTCGTTTGTTCCACAATTACAAACACCTATTGAAGCTAAGAAGCTGCATGAAGTGTGTCCATATCACAACCTGAAGTCCGAAGTAATGAAAAGATGGATTGCGCTTACTGAAGAAGCAATCCAACAATTACAAACACCTGATGAAGCTCTGGAATTATATGAAGTGTGTCCAAATGATATGATGAAGTCTTTAATAATCATAAAATTGAATACACTATAATAAGACAAAGGCCTCTTTATAGAAATTTTATAAAGAGGCCTTTATATCTATATTTTTGTTATATTTCTTCTATTTTTTTAGTGTCACACTCTCAATTATGATATCTTCTATTGGTTTGTCCATTGCACCAGTTTTTTTATTCATTGATTTATTATTTTCTTTCTTGTGCGGTTTCCCATCTTCGAGAATTTTTTTTGCTTCTTCATTTTTTGCATTTTGCATATCTAC
>PDPP01000008.1 GCA_002747515.1 Candidatus Moraniibacteriota bacterium | reverse complement strand
TGAATTTTGTCTTCGTTTTCGCAAAGATAAAATCTTTGATAATCCGCTTAATTACTTAAATATTTGTTTAAAAGATAAACCATTTGCTTTATAGTACCCGCTTTTTTGTTGTTGACAAATTAATGAATATGTGATAGCATATTTTGTTATCTCAAAAAGCAATATTTTGCTTGCTTAAAGAGATATTTTATCTATTAAATGCATAAATTTTATGAGGAAAATGCATGTAGCAATTGTTGCGATATTTATCACGTTGTTTACTAGTGGTCTCATTACAGATGTAAGTGCGGCCGCAATTGGTAATACAGTGTGGAATGATCACAACAAAAATGGTATACAAGATCCTGGTGAAGAGGGGATCGCTGGCGTGGAAATAAAATTGTATAACGGTGACAAAGTTTATCGTGATACAACAAATTCACGTGGTCGTTATAAATTTAAAGGTTTTGGAGAAGGTCATTATGATGTAATCGTAGCACAAGAAACTCTACCAGAGGGGTGCTATGCAACACATGATCGAGATGGTAATAACGACGGTATTTACAAAGATCGTTATCTTGAGGAAGATGATTATTTTACAAAAGCTGATTTTGGGTACTATTGTCCATCGCATGCACCTGTAGGACATGTATCTCCAGTAACTGGCTCTGGTACAGCAGCTGTAATTATTGCATTTGCTGTAGCAATTGGATTTGGATTTATTGCGCATAAATGGCGAAACACAACTAGTGTTTTTTCAAAAAAATAGACATACACGTGTGTTATAAAACTTTTCAAAAAGTCTGTAAATTTTTTAAAAGATTACAGGCTTTTTGTATAAGTTGTATGAACATAGCAAATAGCACTTTTTTGATGTATACTAGATAATAGAATGTGCTCATTAATATTGGTGGAAGATCGTTGAGTGACAGCTCTACGGAGAGGAAAGTCCGGACACTCATCCACTTTCGAGTGGATAAAATGGTAGCGGGTAATACCCGTCTAGAGTAATCTACGAGGTGCGAGCAGAGACGTCTCCGTCAGCGATGACGAGAGATATCCCTTTTTGGGATAAGCTCTAGTGGTAACACTGGGGGTGAAACGGCTAAATCCTTATCTGAGTGCAAGACCGTGTCCATCTGCAAAGTTGGAAGAGTCGCAAAGATCTCTATGGCAACATGTGAGACAAGATAGATTGTCACTTTTTATACAGAATCCGGCTTATAGACGGTTCTTCCACCAATATTTGTGAGTAGAAAAAAATAGTATTTATATTCTATTACATTTTTATGAAAAAATCAGAGTTATTTTTTAGCATTATTCAGGTTTTTACAGATTTTATTCTTGTTGTATCTGCTGCATTACTTGCATTTAAGTTGCGTAACATTGGCGGAGTGCAAACACTTATTCAAAAAGAAGGTTTGTATCATATACCATTTGAACAGTATCGCGCACTTGCAGTGTTGATTGCTGTTGTTGCAGTGGCAATATACGCATTTGAGGGACTTTATCAAGTACGGGTGACGAGAAAATTCTGGGCAGAGACATATTCTGTTTTCAAAGCAACAACAATTGTTGTCGTTTTAGTTATGATTGGTTTTTTCTTGCAACGTGAGTGGTTTTCATCACGGTTTATCATTGTTGCTGCATGGGGTCTCGTGATTTTTTTTGTATCATTTGGTCGTGTGTTTTTGCATTCTCTACAAAAATTTCTTGTCACAAATAAGGGAATTGGCGTGCATCGCGTTTTACTTCTTGGTTTGAGTGAAAAAATGAAATATATTTGTCGTGTGATTCGTGTACAAAAAGGTCTTGGGTATAAGGTCGTTGAACACATGGAATACATCAATATACAAAAGATTAAAAAAGTTAAAGAAAGAGAAGGAATTGATGAAGTGATAGTACATGAAACAGCGATGCCAGATGATCTTTTGGTGAAGTTGTATGATTATTGCATGATTAATAATATTACTTATAAATTTATTCCGTCATCACGACAAACAACACGGTTTGAGATGAGTATGTTTGAGGGGGAGCCAATTATAGAGCTTTTGCATACGTCACTTGATGGATGGGGAAAGGTTGCAAAGCGTTGTATGGACCTCATGATTTCAGTAGTACTTATTTTGTGTACAAGTCCAATTATGTTTGTTGTGGCAATTCTTATTAAGTTGGAAAATCGACATGCACCAATTGTGTTTAAAAATGCACGTATTGGAGCAAATGGTAAAGAATTTTTTGTGTACAAATTTCGTTATATGCAATGGAAGTGGTGTACAACAAAGAAAAATCCTAATTGGAAAGAGGCAATGGCATTTGAAAAGAAATTGATAAAAAAACAATCAGTTCGTGTTGGTCCAATTTATAAGATTCAAAATGATCCACGTAAAACATGGATTGGCAAATATCTTGAGCGATTTTCTATTGATGAGTTTCCACAATTTTTTAATGTATTCAAAGGAGAGATGAGTTTGGTGGGTCCACGTCCACACCAAGAGCGTGAAGTGGAAAAGTATCGTGAATATCACAGACGACTACTTACCATTAAGCCAGGAATTACAGGTATGTCGCAGATTTCTGGACGTAGTGATTTGGATTTTGAAGATGAATTTCGTCTTGATGTGTACTATATCGAGAATTGGTCAATTTTTCTTGACATAAAAATTTTGCTTAAAACACCAATTGCAATTTTGCGTTCTCGGAACAACTAAGTGTATAATAGATACGTAATTCGCATATACTTAATTTTATGATGAAATTTATTTTCAAGATTTTATTTGTAGCAGGTTCGTTGATCTTGGCTGATTTTTTGGTCGGTGGATTTACTATTGATCAGTTTTGGCCAACAGCTATTATAGCTTCACTCGCTCTTGGTATACTCAATGGTATTGTGAAGCCAATTCTCAAAGTTTTGGCACTTCCTATTACCATTTTGACATTAGGATTATTCAGTGGATTGCTCAACGTATTACTTTTTTTGCTGTTGACATTTATTCCGGGTGTTTCGATTGATGGATTTTTTTCTGCAGTGCTTGCGTTATTGGTAGTGTCGATTGTTGGATGGATAATTGATATTTTTTTTAAATAATAAGGATATACGATTTGATATATTGTTTTGAAGTTTATCTGAAAGTTCATAAATTCTGAAAAATAAAAAATGAAAATTGCATTAGTGCATGATTATCTTGTGCAACACGGAGGGGCAGAGCGTGTTTTGGAGTGTTTTTGTGAGATGTTTCCACATGCACCAATTTATACGCTTATTTACGATAAGGATGTGATGGGGGATACATTTTCTGATCGTGACATTATTACGTCAAGTTTGCAAAAAATGCCGTTTGCTAGGAAACGGCATCGTGTTTTTCCTTTACTTATGACATCAGCGATTGAAGAATTTGATTTCTCTCATTTTGATGTTGTGCTGTCTGACTCTTCGAGTTTTGCTAAGGGTATCATCACACGACCAGAGACATTGCACATTTCCTATGTACATACTCCAATGCGTTATGCGTGGGATGATTGTCAAAAATATACATCCGATTTTGGATTTCCCAAAATGGTTGAACAGATTGTACCTTTTATCATGAATGGTGTACGTTTGTGGGATCGCATTAGTAGTGATCGGGTGGATTATTATGTTGCCAACTCACAATTTGTGGCACGTCGGATTAAAAAGTATTATAACAAAGACGCTATTGTAGTGAATCCGCCAGTTAATGTGCATAATTTTTATCTTACAGAAAATAAACCAAAAGAAGAATATTATTTGATGGTAGGACGTCTTATTGCATATAAACGACACGATATTGCTATTGACGCATTTAATCGATTGGGAGATTCTCTCAAAATTATTGGTCGTGGTCCAGAAATCACTTCACTTAAAAGACAGGCACATGACAATATTGAGTTTCTTGCGCGTGTAGATGATGATGAACTAGCACGGTACTATGCAGAGGCAAAGGCATTCATTTTTCCTCAAGAGGAAGATTTTGGTATCGTAGCAATTGAGGCTATGGCATCAGGACGACCAATTATTGCATATCGTGGTGGTGATATTGTTGAACATTTGACGCATGGAGAAACGGGATTGTTCTTTAATGATCAGACAGCTGATTCTTTGGAAGCAACTGTAAGAGAATTTGATAAACATACATTTGATTCATCTATTATTCGCCAAAGATCGTTGCAGTTTGACAGAGAAAATTTTAAGCGTACAATGAGAGATTATATTGAAAAAACATATAAAAAACACATAGAACAAAGAAGGAGAGGCTAATTTTATAATGAAAATACAATGGAATTGAGACAATTTTTTCGTATATTTGTTATTCATAGAATGATTTTTTGGGGTGTAATTTGTGCAAGTGTAGTAATTGGAATTATCTTTTTTTTTGGACAACCTCAAGTATATAAGACAGAAATCTTGCTCAATGTAACGCGAGATCGTGTACAGAACACATCTGAATATATGTATGATGATTTTTACAGATTGCAAGCAGATGAACGTTTTGCTGATACCATTGTGCAATGGATAATGTCACCGTATATTAAGATGAGGATTGGTGGTCTATCTGGAAATGTAGATATTTCAGCGCGACGCGTATCATCACAAGTGGTAGAAGTTCATTACAAAACACGCACAATATTTGCAGCAAAAGAATACGCAGAAAAATTGATTTCTGTAATCAATGACGAATCTCAGAAACTTAATCGTACTCAAGCAAAAACCGGATGGTTTGTTGTTATTGGGACTGAACCAATTATTACAGATGCAACATATTCCTTTCATTTCCTCTTTGTTCTGTTTGGAATAGTTGGTTTTTTTGTAGCATTTTGGACTGTGATAATTCTCCATTATGTAATTGGAGGAGAGATAAAAAAATAAATTGGTAAAAAAATTGATGAGAATTGGTGTGGATGTTCGTTCTCTCGCGCAAGGTAAAAATACAGGCGTTGAAGAATACACAAAAAAAATGTTAAATTCACTCTTTTTGGTAGATAAAGAGAATGAATATATTCTCTTTTTTAATGCATGGAAGGGGCGAGATTTAGACTTTTCGTGGATCGATAAATTTGAAAATGTTTCGGTGAGAAAATATGCCATTCCAAATAAGATATTAAATCTTTCTTTGTGGCTTTTGCAGTACCCAAAACTTGACAAACTTTGTGGAGGTGTCGATGGGTTTTTTTTGCCAAATAGTAATTTTATTGCTTTATCTGCACATGTAAAACTCTTTCTTACAGTTCATGATCTTTCATTTGAACATTATAAAAATGCATTTTCTTTTAAGAGGCGTTTATGGCATTTTTTTGTGAATCCGCGGTTTTTGATCAAAAGAGCACAACACATTTTTGCTGTTTCATATTTTACAAAGATGGATATTTGTAAAACATATGGTGTAGATGCAAAAAAAATTACGGTTGCGCACAATGGATTAACATCGGTACGAGGCACATTGGATAGAAATAGCTTGGAACTCATTACTTTGAAGGAAAAGTATAATTTGCCATATAACTTTGTTTTATATTTTGGCACAATTGAGCCACGAAAGAATATTGCGAGTGTTGTACATGCTTTTGATGTGATAAAAAGTGATGATGAGATGACTGATTTTAAACTTGTGATTGCTGGTGCAACAGGTTGGAAGGCTGATGAGATTTATTATTCTATTGCACGATCTGTTTATAAAGATGATATAATCATTCTTTTTGATATTGAAGAAAAAGAAAAAGAGGCGCTTTACTCTCTTGCATCTGTTTTTGTGTATCCATCATTTTTTGAGGGGTTTGGATTTCCACCGCTTGAGGCGATGGCGTGTTCTGTGCCGATTATTACATCACAGACAACTTCTCTTCCAGAGGTTGTAGGAAATCGTGCAATTCTCATAGATCCATTACGACAGGATGAATTAGCGAGTGCTCTACGAGAAACATTAATCGATGTCAAAGAAAAAAAAATTGATTTGCGTTGCAAAGAGCGTGTTGCATATGCGCGATCATTTACATGGCGACAAGTTGCAGAAAAAATTAAGTGCACTTTTTGACGACAATTTGCTATAATAATTATATGCGAATAGGTATTGATGCACGTTTTTATGGTCCAGATAGTAAAGGTCTTGGACGATATACACAGAAATTGATTACATATTTGGAAGATGTTGATACAGAAAACGAATATGTGATCTTTTTGCGAAAAAATAATTTTGATTTGTATACACCGAAGAATTCTCGATTTACGAAAGTGATTGCTGATTATCAATGGTATAGTTTTGGTGAACAGATTCTCTTTCCACTTACTCTTTATAAGAGTAAGTGTGATTTTGTGCATTTTCTTCATTTCAATGTGCCAATTTTTTATTTTAAGAAATTTATTGTTACAATTCATGATCTTATCCTTTTGCGATATCCGACACGTAGGGCAACAACACGTAATATTTTTTTCTATTGGTTTAAATTTTTTTTATATCGTATAGTGATTGCTTATGCAGTTTTATTTTCAGAGCGTGTTATTGCTGTATCACAATTTACAAAAGATGATATATGTAATCAATATCCGCATTCGCATAAAAAGATTGTTGTGGTTTACGAAGCTGCAGAATTTACAGAAATTGATGAAACAAATGGTGTATCATTGGATAAATATGGTATACTGAACACATATATGCTCTATGTCGGTAATGCATATCCACACAAGAATTTACATTCTCTTGTTGATGCATTTGCACTGTATAAAGATAAGGGTGGTTTGATAGAGAACCTTGTTCTCGTTGGTAAAAAAGATTATTTTTACAACGAATTGGAGAAGTATATTAGTGCACAAGACATTTCGCATATTATTATATTGGATACTGTGGGGGATGATGTTTTGGATTTACTATATGAAAAAGCTTCTGTTTTTGTGTTTCCTTCTCTGTATGAAGGATTTGGTCTTCCGCCATTGGAGGCGCAACTGCATGGATTGCCAGTTGTTTCTTCTTTACATCCATGTATGCAGGAGATACTTTCTCTCTCTGGTGCGCAGTATTGTGATACGGAAGATGTTGTAGCTTTTGCATTGGCAATCGATCAAGTAGTATCCAATGAAAAATTGCGAGAAAAATTGATTGCATGTGGATTGAAGAATGCGCAGAAGTATTCGTGGGAAAAAATGGCAAAAAAAATATATAATATATACAAACGTATATAAATGGATGGATTGAGAAGAAGAAAAAATATACAAAAAAACAGTAATCATGATGACTATATAGTAAATACATCATCTGATTTTTTGTCGGATTCAGATAACGCAGAACTTGAATATCATATTTTTGAGTTGGGCAGATCTTATAAAAAAGGAGATGATTACCAGGAGAGATTTTCAGGAAAAGATCCTCTTGAAGAAATAGATGTACGAGCTTTACTTGATGAAAAAGATTTTGATTTTACTGTTGAAAATGATGCATATAACACTGAAGAATATGTTACTGATGAATACGTCGTTGATGAGCAGCCACGAGAGGATGTATTTTCTATAAATGCAGATGAATCATTTGAAGAACCCTCTTTTGAAGATCGTGCAAATTTTTTGATAAGCAATGAGCAAGAAGAGAAAGAAATAGAAGAAATAGAAGAGATAGAAGAATATGATGACCAGGTACGATTTTCTCTGTCAGATTTGCCAATATTTACACAGGAAAGTGTTTTGCATTCTTCATATATATCTCGTCGATTTGCATTGATGAGTGGTTTTATCATTTTTTTCTTGAGTTTTGGATTATTTGTTGGGACAGCAGTTGCTGTCAAGGGTCGTGTAAAAAATGCAAGTGAAAGAGCAATTACTTCGATGAAATCTGCTTTGGAAAGTGTTGGTAAAAATGATCTTGATGCGTTGAGTGTAAATATTGACGCAGTACATGAGGAGTTTGTGTACGCTTCAAAAGAAATGGATAAAATTAGTCCTATTGTGAAATTTGTATCACGTTTTGTGCCAGGCACATCGAAGCTTTCGAGCGGTGATCATATTGTGGAGGCGGGAAAATATCTGTCGCATACAGCTTCTGAGTTTGGAAATATTGTACCAGCGATAATGGAGGAAAAAGAAAGAATGAAAGAAGAAGGAACAGAAAACATTTCTTTTCTTGGTATTTATCAGGTACTCGCAGATTGTATAAGTGTTGCGCGTTATGATATAGCACATGCACAAGAACATATAAATAAAGTATGTATAGATGATGTGCCAGAAAATTATCGTGATTCTTTTATGCAGATTAAAGAGATTTTGCCACAGATTAACAATTCTTTGCAAACAGCGACAGAAGTACGCTCAGCAGTTGAAGATTTACTTGGTGCAAATGGTCCGCGAACATATCTTTTACTTTTTCAAAATAATCATGAAATGCGTGCTACGGGTGGATTTATTGGAAGTTATGGAATTGTAAAGATGAATGGAGGAAGGATTGATAAGATGTTTGTTGATGATATATATAATCCAGATGGTCAATTGATTGATCATGTTGTGCCACCTTTGCCAATCCAAAAAATCTCAGCTAACTGGAGTTTGCATGATAGTAATTGGTTTGTGAATTTTCCCGTATCCGCAAAAAAGGCAATGGATTTTTATGAACGTACAGGAGGACCAACTGTGGATGGCGTGATTGCGATTACGCCAGTAATGATGAAAAAAATATTGGAAATTACAGGACCTGTTGAGCTAAAAGAATATAATCTTGTTCTTACTGCTGATAATTTTATGCGTGTCATGCAAAATGAAGTGGAGGATCGAGAAAATTATACTGTTTCCGAAAAAAGAAAAGAGCCAAATAATTTAGAGGAGAAAAAAGACAGCAAAGAAGAAATGCATATAGAAAAAGAGAGTTCAAAGAAAGTGCTTTCATCGCTGATGCCAATTATGATTGAACGGATTTCTGATAAAAAAGATCCACAGGAGCTTGTTTCATTTTTGTCTGCAATATCGGAAGGAGTAAGAGAGCGTCACATTGTTATGTATACATCAAATCAAAAAATTCAAAAAATTATTGAAGATGCTGGCTGGGGTGGAGAGGTGTTACAAGCAGAAAAAGATTATCTTAGTGTGGTTAATACAAATATTAATGGATTTAAAACAGATGGTGTAATCACTGAAACAATAAATCATACGGCTGAGATTGATGAAGAGGGATATATCATTAACACAGTGAAAATCACACGAGAACATAAAGGCGGACTTACGGGGTATCCATGGTGGGATGCAGTTAATGCAGATTATATGCGTGTATATGTGCCAGAAGGATCACAATTTCTTTCTGTAGAAGGACAAACTCGGGAGATTAATGAAGAACGATTGGATTATGATGCATTGGGATATGAGCGTGATATAGATGTTGAACGTGAAGAATCACAAATTATGATTGATCAGGAAACTGGTACACGTATATATAATGAATATGGAAAGACGGTTTTTGCAAATTGGGTGTATGTGTCTCCACAGGAAAATGTTACTGTAACATATAAATATCGATTACCATTTCGCGTAGACTTCTTTGAAGATGAAAAGGGGAAATTTGGATCGTATTCGATTGTTTTTCAAAAACAATCTGGAAGTGAACGCACATCTGTGGAAAGTCACATTGTTCTTGATGCAGCTTTTGAACGATTTTGGCATACACATGATAATGAGCGATTGACTATGGAAAATAATCTTTTGATTGATCGATTTAATGGTGTAGTTTTTGTGGTAAAATAGGCGACACCTTGTACAAATGATGATATTTTCGGTATAGTAGTGTAGGTATTAATGTTTCAAAAATGATTGTACGTATTACACAATTCGTTACGCATTCATCTCGAAATTCGATTGCAGCTGGTGCCTTGGTTGTTTCGCTTTTTGGAATAGCGAGTCGATTACTTGGATTAGTGAGGGATCGTATATTAGCGTCACATTATGGTGCAGGTGATGTGCTTGATATTTATTATGCGGCATTTCGACTTCCGGATTTTGTTTTTGAGCTTTTGGTTGTTGGGTCATTGGGAGCAGCGTTCATTCCAGTCTTTTCAAAATTAATTGCAAAAAAAGATCGAGAGGAAGCATGGGATTGTGCTAATGGAGTTTTTGTGACTATTGTTTTTTTGATTACCATCTTGGCAATTATGGGTATTATTTTTGCGCCGTGGCTCATGCATTTTATTGTACCGGGATTTCCAGAGGAGAAGATGGTGGCTTCAGCTGAACTAGCTCGTATCATGTTTCTTAGTCCAATTTTTTTGGCAGCAAGTTCTGTACTGGGTGGTATCTTGGTTTCTTTTCGTCGATTTATTTTTTATTCGATGGCACCACTTTTTTATAATGTTGGTATTATTATTGGTGCGGTGTTTTTTGTGCCACATATAGGTTTGGTTGGCCTGGCTTGGGGTGTTGTTTTTGGTTCTTTTTTACATTTTTTTGTGAATTTGATTGCAGCAGTTTCTGCTGGATTTCGTTTTCGTTATTTGAAGAGTGTGCCATACAAAAATACAAACGTCGTACAAACAATGCGACTCATGGCGCCCCGCATGTTTACAAGTGCTTCAAATCAAATTTCACTTCTTCTTATTACGTTATTTGCATCTACGCTTGCTGCGGGTAGTTTAACTGTATTTACTTTTGCTATCAATATTCAGAGTGTTGTATTGGGTGTTATTGGTGTTCCTTTTGCTCTAGCAGCATTTCCAGTTTTGAGCAATAAATTTGCTGTAGGTGATACAGATGCTTTTGTGGGAGTATTGTCACAGACATTACGACGCATTCTTTATTATGCTGTGCCATTGAGTATTATATTTTTTGTACTCAGAGAACAAATCGTGCGTGTTGTGTATGGAGCAGGACATTTTGATATTGAGGATACAGTTTTGACATATCAAGTTTTAGGAACTTTGTGCGTGAGTCTTTTTGCACAAAGTGTCATTCCATTGCTTGCACGTGGGTTTTATGCAATGCAGAATACGAAAACACCATTTTATATCGTAATTGCTTCACAAGTGATTAATGTAATTATGATTATTTCTTTAATTCGTTTTTTAGGTATTTATGCAATCGCACTTGCATTTTCTGTTACCGCAGTTTTTAATGCATCAATTCTTTTTGTGGTATTACATCGTAGTTTTGCAGAACATGAATATCGTAAAACACTTCGGACAGCTATGCAGATTGCAATTGCAACATTTGTGACATTTATCGTGACGTTTTTTTCACGAAATATTTTAGGTTCATTTTTGCCGTTACAATATGTTTGGGGCGTGCTGGCACAATTAGTTTTTTCTGGATTATGCGGAGGTTTGACATATCTCTTTGTAACAGCCATATTTGAAATGCGTGAATACGAAACAATCAAAAAAAAGATCATTATTCGCATCTTTGGTCGACCACAAGTTGCAACAGAACAACAAAATATTGCACGTTAGATAATGATGTGAATACAATTTTTTGGAAATTTGTGAGAAGGAGGGAGTATGCGCGGTACAGTACTTTTTTGGTTTTGGGAGTGTTTTCTATATGTATTTCTTTGCGATTTTTGTCTATTACATGTGCACGATTTAGAGAAAGAGAGCTTTTATATACAATAGGAGATTTGATTCTTTTTCCGATAATTTTACTGTCTGGTATATGTTTGGTGCATCTATCAACGATGGTGTATGCATGTGCTGGTTATGATATGATATTTGCACATGTCGTGCTGGTTTGTATGATTTTTGGTGGTGTTGCAGATATTTTTCGCGGAAAAAATCACTATTTTATACATTTCCATGGCACAAAAAATAATAAAAGAGTTTTCTTTTTGTTATTATTTTTGGTTTTATGTGTATTATAAAGAAAAAGTAACAGGAGACAATGAATTAGATAAGTAATTAAAATTTCTTGACTTTTTTGATTTTTATGATTATATTATGGAATACAGAAAATTTCTGTAATTAAAGATGTTGTTTATTTGAAAATTACTTAATAAAAAAGGAGAAAGACATGATTGGCAATAATGAATTTCGTAAAAAAAGCTCTCAAATTTTTAATGAAGATTTGAGTGTTTGGGATACAGAGGATGTATTTGAATTCAAAATAACCAATGTTACCTTAGAAGAAAAGATTTTGTTTGTATTAAAAAAAACCAATTGGAATTTCTCTGTTTGTATTGAGGGAATGCGTTATCTCACATCAGTAGAAAAAATCCTTCTTGTGATGGAAAAAACTGATTGGATTGAAATTGTGTGCGAAGCGGGGATTCCGCAGCTTAAATTGGAAGAGAAATCAGAGGATGAAATTCTGACAATTATGGAAAAAGCTAATTGGAATCTGCAGGTATGTATAGGTGGAATTCGTTTTTTGACTTCAGTTAAAAAAATACTTTTTGTGCTGGAGAAAAATGATTGGTATGTTACAATTTGCAACGTTGGAATTCCACAGCTTAAATTGGAGAAAAGATCAGAAGAAGAGATTCTGGCAATTATGACAAAAAGTAATTGGAACAATTTTGTGTGTAATGCAGGAATTCAAGCTCTTGGTGATTTAGAAATGAAAGAAGATTGAAGAAATTGAAATATATTTTTGAAATCTTGGAATTCTCATTATAACCTCGTTTACGTATTATCGTAAACGAGGTTTTTAAAAATAAAAAGTATTTTTGTTTTATTATAAATGAGATGATGTTTTTAATCTTTTTCTGACAAATTCCATAAGATTTTTTCTGATGTCAGTTCGCATTGCAATCAGTTCATCGTAATTGTAAAAAAAGCGATTTTTTGATTTTTTATATTATTGATATCTTTAGGATTTGGATGAAAAACGAAACTTGCAAATGATTCTGCGATGTCTTCTTCAGGGTTGGTTGCTGCGTATTCTGTGACAAAGGCATTGGGATTTTTTTGATAATTATTTTCTCTGTTTTGGGTGTATACATCAAACTGATTTTTCCAAAATGTATTATAAAAGGTATTAAGATACGCATCGTTTTGCAGACAACCTTCTTGTACAATGAAATTGTGGCACAGTGTATTTTCATTTTCTTGCATTTGTGAATAGTTCAGAGTTACAATATGAGAAAATTCATGAATGAGTGTATAGACAACTTCTTTTTCGCCATCGTGAAATGCATCCATGGCAACCACAATATCCCATCGGCGAGGATTGTCGCTATTTGTTGTCACATAGGCAAATGTATCATCATTTTCAATCTGTGGAGCAAGTATCAATGTGTGTAAGTATGTATCAGAAAAAGAATCAGGTGATATGTGTTTTATCCAATCGATAACTTTTTGTTGATTTATTGTTTTATTTTCGCCTTGTAACAAGGTAAATTTTTCACCTTTTTCAATTGCGTATTTTGCCAATATATCTTCTTCATTTTCAAATGACGTGCTGATATCAAAGTGATGTGGCGTAGTCATTGATGTAGAAAATTGTTCGTATTCCTTATCATAAGTTTCAAGTGCAGAACAATCATCAGCACTTTCAACAAGTATTTCATAGACAAATATTTCTTCTATGTCATTGGAATATTCTTGAGAAAAAGTTTCTGTCTCATTCTGCACTTGCCAGTAATACCATATGCCAAATGTGAATAGTGATATGAGAGTGAATATAACAATTTTCTTTTTGTATATATCCATGCATAGATTGTATTTGCACAACATGATATATCATGCACATATTTTAATCTTCCAGATATTTGATCTGGTGATAAATGCATGCGTAAGGATTTTGTAATATATTTTTCAATTCTTTCATCATTTTCAATACGACGAAACCTTTGATTAGCAGTAATTCTTCTTTCTCTTTTCTTTTTCTTTGCATGATGAGCTCGATACACACCATCTTCATCTTTATTTCTTTTAATTTCTTGAGATATTGCACTTGGTGTTTTATTGATAATATGTGCAATTTCTTTTTGTTTATAGCCTTTACGTAGTAAAAGGGCTATCTGATTTTGTTCAAATGCGTTAATATGTGTATAAGACATTCTTTGGTTATTAATTGTTAGACGTAAATGATCTACAATTATCTTACACCAAGGGATGTCTTTTTTTCTAGAAATTAAGGTTGGAGGTGAGATGTAGGCACTTGTTGTTGACATTTAAAAAATATATGTTACAATGCCCTACTAATTAAATAATATTTTTTATGAATAAAAATCAATTAGTTATTGCTCTTGTAATTGTTGTGTTTGTTTTTGCATGTGTATTTTTGTATTTTGTATTTCGACCATATAAAAATGATAATTCTGTTATTGTTGAAAATGAAGGTCAAACATATACATTTGATGTAGAAATGCAAAATGATACAGAATCTGATGAAATTGTAGCAATTGTAAATGAACAAAGAGATGATATTGTAACAATAGAAGAATTAGCAAAAACACAACAAGAAAAAAATGATAACATACAAAAAAAGCATGAAAAAGAAATCGTTAATCATTCTGCAGTGAATAATTCTCCTGAAACTGGACCTGGTGTAATTGCATTTATTGTTGCATTAATTGCAGGAGGATGTGGATCAATTGTTGCATACAAAAAAATGGATAAGAATATGTAATATATTCTTTAGAATGTTACATAAAACATCTTTTATAATACGAAATGTGTTTTTAGTTGTAATAACTAATTCAGAAAATGTATTGTGAAAGCTAAAGTTTTGCAAAAATTGAATTGGATGAATTGAAAGAAGAAAGAGATTTTGATAGACTGAGGACTGTAACATGTATTAAAGAAATTATGAGCGAAAAAGAGTATTATACAAATGAACAGGCAAAGGAAGTAGGGGAGAAACTTGGGATTGATTGGTCGCATTTTGATGTGGATCAGTTTCGGCGTGGGATGAATATTGAGATGGAGCATGGTTTAGTGGATGCAGAAACAAATGTATCAAATGATAATCCAATGATAACTGGTAAAATTGCACTTGCGCACCTTAACGAATTTCCAGATTATTATGATCGTTTGGAAAAAATGGAAGAGGAAGCAGAGGAGTACTGGGAGCAAAAAGGATAGATTAATGCATGAAATATCAATTTAGATTTATTGGCACGCTTTTTGGTTTTTGTTATTTTTTAATGCAAAGTTTGTAAACAATCGATGGTTTTCGCTACAAGAGCGTGCATTTTTTAAAGAAGATGTATACTTTTGTGGGCAGGTTCGATTCCTGTATATGATTGGCTTGGAGATAGGAATGTAGTGTGGAGAATAGTTAGGAGACAAAGAGAACTTCTCGCAAGATAAGAGGAAGTCGTCAGTGAAATACTAACCTTGCATTCCGAAAATGTATTGGCTAAAAATAGTCAGATATCACTGCAAAGAGCATCAAACTTTTAGGGAGTGCATATGTACTCCCTTTTTCTTTGTCTTTTGTGAAATTTTTAGTTGACAAGATTGTGTGTTATGTGATATATTAGATTGTCATTGAAAATAAATTGATTATTGTGACAAAGGTTCTTTTTATGCTTTTTTCCAAAGGAGGAAAAATTATGGAAAAGCAATTTCATATTGGTGATGTACTTAGTGTTACAACAAAGCGTCAAGTATCTCCAAGAGATATGGAGGGAATCAGAGGGATTTTATTTTTTCTAATGGGTAGCATGTTGGATGATATGCAAATTTTTCAGGCCAAAAATCTCTGTAAGTCGCATGTGCTTGAATTGCATCCACAACTTCAAGGCGTGGATGCTTCAGGTGTTACTTCTGCGAACTATCAGGAATGGATTGATCAGCAAATTGGGCGTTTTGGTGAATATCTTGCTATTTGTCCAATTCCAAAAGATCATCAAAAAAGAAGAGAAATTCTCAATAGCGGCATAATTGTATTGACTGTTTAATAAAAGGTCAAAGAACTTGCAAGCACTGACGTAAAAGTCAGTGCTTTTTTATCGGTATTTATTTAAGTAACCCATTGCTTAAACAGTATTTTTTCGTTATACTGGTGTTTATGAAAAACATCAGAAATTTTTGTATTATTGCACATATTGATCATGGGAAGTCGACGTTGTCTGATCGGCTTTTGGAAGTGACGGGGACGGTGGAAGAGCGTAATATGAAAGAGCAGTTGCTTGACCAGATGGATTTGGAGCGTGAGCGGGGGATTACGATTAAATTGCAGCCGGTGCAGATGCATTATGAAAAAAATGACACGGCGTACACATTGAATCTCATCGATACGCCGGGGCATGTGGATTTTGCATACGAAGTGTCACGTTCACTTGCGGCAGTTGAGGGTGCAGTGTTACTTGTGGATGCGACGCAGGGTGTGCAAGCACAGACATTGACAAATTTGTATTTTGCATTGGATCAGGACTTGGAGATTATCCCTGTGCTCAACAAAATTGACTTGCCAAATGCTGATGTAGAGAAAGTCAAAAAAGAAGTAGTGCACATTTTGGGATGTGATCCGGATGAGATTTTGGCAGTGAGTGGGAAGACAGGTGAAGGTGTGAAGGAATTACTTGAAGTAATTATTGACAAGGTGCCAGCTCCAAAGGGAGATAAAACTTCTGAAACACGTGCATTGATTTTTGATAGTGTGTATGATTCATACAAAGGTGTTTTGGCGTATGTGCGGATTATTGATGGCGCGATTAATAAGCGTGACCATATTCATATGTTAGCAACTGGTGGAGAGAGTAGTGTGGTAGAGCTGGGACATTTCCGTCCACAGTATGATGCGTGTGAGGATTTGCTGACAGGCGATATCGGTTATATCGCGACAGGATTTAAAAGTGTGTCTGAGTGTAAGGTGGGTGATACGATTACTTTGAAACAAAATGCAAAAACAGAAAACTATAGTGAGATTGTCGGACTACCAGGATATAAGGAAGTACAGCCAATGGTGTATGCGAGTTTTTATCCACTTGATGGTAGTGATTATAATGTGATGCGTGATGCATTGGAGAAACTAACATTGAACGATGGTGCATTTCGTTTTGAACCAGAGAGTAACAAGGCACTAGGACGTGGTTTTCGCTGTGGGTTTTTGGGGCTGCTTCATCTTGAAATCATCCAAGCACGTCTTGAAAGAGAATTTGATATGACACCAACTATTACTACACCGAGTGTGGTGTACAAAGTGCACAAAAAAAATACTGATGAAATTATAGAAATTTTTTCACCGACAGAATTACCAGATCCATCACAGATTGAATCAACAGAAGAGCCATATGTAAAATTGGAAATCATCGCGCCGTCAGAATATCTAGGAAGTGTGTTGGAATTGATGGGAAATACACGCGCAGAATATAAAAATACAGATTATATTGATCAGACGCGTGTACAATTGATATTTGATGCACCACTGATGGACGTGATTGTCGATTTCCATGATCAGCTCAAGAGTGTATCAAGTGGATATGCATCGATGAATTATGAGGTGATAGGGTACAGAACAAGTGATCTTGTGAAACTTGATATTTTGGTAGCAGGCGAACCTGTGGATGCATTTGCGCGTATTGTGCCAAAAGAGAAAGCATATTATGAAGGAAAAGCAACTGTAGAAAAATTAAAAGATGTGTTACCGCGACAAAATTTTGCTATTGCAATCCAAGCAGCAATTGGTGCAAAAGTGATCGCAAGAGAAACAATTCGTGCATTTCGCAAGGATGTGACAGCAGGTCTCTATGGTGGAGATATCACGCGAAAACGCAAATTACTTGAGAAACAAAAAAAAGGAAAAAAGCGCATGGCACAATCAGGAAATGTAGAAATTCCGCCAGAAGCTTTTCTCAAAGTGTTGAGAAAATAATTTTGCGATTGGCATGGAGTAGAGACGAGTAAAAACCTCGTCTTTTTGATTGTTTTGAATGGGTTGATGATTTTTTTTACTACAACATTTATTTTTTCTAGTGTAATATTTTTTACACCTGGAGTTATGTCGCTGGGCTATTTGAGAAAACACAAAGCACTATAAAAAAGAAAAGTTTTTATGAAATATAAGAGCCTTTTTGATTTGTTGGGTTTTGCAGTGTATTATAAATGTATAGGTTTTTTGTATAAAAAATTTAATAAATCTTAATATTATAAAATTATGGATGAAAATAAAAAAATGGCACAAGTGCCTTCCGGAGAAAAAGTTGTGCAAGAGCCTGTGCAAAATGTGAGTCAAAATCCAGAACCTGTAAAAAAGAATAATACAATATTGATCATTATTTTAATAGTTTTGTTTTTGTGTTTTTTGTTGATTGTTGTTTTTATTGGGGCTGGTATTTGGATTACAAAAAAGGCAATTGATAGTGCAAATACTGTACCTGAAATAGCGCAAAAACAAATAGAAAATGAGGTAAAACGATATGATAATGTTTATGATACAAAAGATGTGGCAGAAGATTCTGTTGATACACACAAAGGAAATGAAGAGCAAGGTACTATGTATTTTAGTTCAGAATATGGGTTTAGTTTACCAATGAAATCAGGATGGGAAAATGTCAAAATAGATGAAAATGTGTATGGTGGAGACTTTATCATTGCAGACGTGAATTTTTATCTTCCTTCGCAATATGGCAATGATGAGATGCAGGATTATGTACAAGTATTTTCAATTTCAGTGTATGTAACTGATAGTTGGAATGACCAAGGAGAAATTGAAAAGGAAATGGCTGGTGAAGTGGTGGGGACTAATGAATATTATACACTTGTGTATTCTCATCTCAACGGAGAAGTGTTAGATATTACACCACAAACAATGCAAAATATGCAAAAAATTATTGATGGTATAAAAGTATTTAGTGTAAATGGTGATGTTGATACAGCTGATGATAGTGCGTATTTTACACAAGAACATTTCAGTGATTCACATGCAGCATATCGTGATAATATGATTTATTACTGGAATTGCAATCATCGGTATTCACTTTATTATCCGACAACATGGAGTAATAACGGTATGACAGATATGTCTGATGAAGTGCAAGTGTATGGAGATGGGATTAATGTGCATGTAAAGGCATATCCATATACAGGGACACTTGATGAGTTTGCAGCGATGCAAAAAAAGAAAAATGGATATAGCGCATCTACGGCAGTGCGCGATCAGATGCATGGAGGAGCACATGTTTTGGCATATTCATACGAAAAATCTGGCGTGACAGTGTTGTATTGGAGAGAAGGAAAGAATGTGATGGAATATAAAGCTTCTGGCTGGAGCACAAAAGAAGAAAGTGATGTGCTTACCAATATGATTGCAACGATGCAATTAAATGAAAATAATCCACATTGTATGAACTGATGTGCGGTTGTGTCAAGGGTATGTCATATTCATTACTACGTAAAGAAAAATATAACATACAAAATTTTAGTGAGGTTTTGGAGGGCTTGCAAAATGTATTTTTTTGACGAGTAAAGAATTTCTTTGGTATAATATAACGTTGTGCTTTGGTGGGTGTATAAGTGTGTATTTTCTTTTTTATATAAGGAGGAGATTATAGTGGATGAAAAAATGGTAGTAGATAGTAACGTGCCGTGGGACAATAAAAATTTTTTATTGTTGTTAAAAGAGACGCGAGTACCAGTGACAATTCCCACGAATCATCGCGGATTGCTGTGTGGTATCGTTATAGATGTGTGCGATACATACATCGAGATCATGTCTATTCAACAACAAGGCGTAGAAGAAATCACTAGGATTTATTTTAATGAAATTGAAAAACATATTTATGTTGTAAACAAATTAAAGTGGCAACGACACAAAAAAGCAATTTCATGTAATTGCAATTGAGTGTTTGATTACAACAGAGGTAGTGGATGAAAATTTCATCCACTGCTTTTTTGATTAGAAAGAAAAGTGTTTTTATGTACAAGAAATCGTCTTTTTTTGGTGAATAATGTAAGTGTCGAAAAAAATATTATGAAAGAAATTTGACGTTTGTGTGTGATATTTTCTTTTGTGTATTTCGTAAGTGATTTGCATTATTTTTGATATTTGTTTATTATTTTTACCAGAAGCACATAGGATGGCGTATTGCTGGTGCAAGATAGGTTAAGAATGGATATGTGCAAATTCCAGATGGATATGTGATTAAAGCAAATGCGTATTTTCTTATCACGAGAGAGAAATGGAAAAAAGATGATGATGAAAACACTGATGAAGAAAGTGACGGTAGCAAAGAAGAAAAAGATGGAGGAAAAAGTGTTTATAACTCATCAGATTAGTGAAGACAAGGGGGTGAAGGAGATGGATAATATGATAATATCGGTCTTATGAACATCGCTGTTGTACTTGCTTCAGGTGTAGGAAAACGTATGAGAGGAGGAAAGAATAAGGTGCTTTTGGAATTGGGTGGGAAACCACTTATTTTTTATGCGCTAGATAATTTTGTGCAATGTGATGACATTGATGAAATCGTGATTGTCGCAAGAGAAGAAGAGATAGAACTCATGCAGGATTTGGTGAATTGGTTTGATATCAAAAAGATTGCACATATTATTCCAGGAGGAGATGAACGACAATATTCTGCATACAATGGTGTACAATGTATTTGTGAAGCATATGATCATGAGGATATTGTTGTGTTGTTTCACAATGGTGCAAATCCGTTTGTAGAATCAGAAGAAATTGAACGCGTGATTATAGCAGCGAGAGAACACGGCGCAGCAGTTGTGGGACACAAGACCAAAGATACAGTTCGAAAAGTATCTGATAAAGGATTTTCAGAAGGTGTGCTTAATAGAAATGAACTGTGGAATATGCAGACGCCACAAGCAATCAAACTTGAAATTGCACGAACAGCATTTGAACAAGCAAAAGAAAATGAATTTCTCGGAACAGATGATGTGTCACTTGTGGAAAATATCGGTGGAGATGTCGTGATTGTAGAAGCGTCAGATAATAATTTCAAAGTAACAACACCGATTGATCTTGTGCTTGCTGAAACAATTTTGAAAAATAAAGAAGAAACAAAAAGGAATGAAGAAAGTGAGTAAAAGTAAAAAAGATAATTTTTTTAATATAGGCTATTAGCCATTTTCTAAAAAAAATGATTCGTGTAGGTATCGGACAGGATTCACATCCATTTACAACTGAAGAAAAGATATGCGTGCTTGGCGGAATTGAGATAGAAGATGTGCCAGGTTTTGTAGGTAATTCTGATGGAGATGTAATTGTGCATGCATTATGTGCTGCGATTGAGCAAGCGCTGGGACGAAAAAATTTTTCTACATATTCTGATGTAATGTGTAAAGAAGGAATTACTGATTCAAAAGAGTATTTGAAAGTTGCAGTAAAACATATGAAGGAAATGGAATGCACTGTAAACAATGTTGGCATATCTGTTGAGTGTAAAATGCCAAAGATTTTGCCGATTGAGGAAAAAATCAAAAAGACACTTGCACCGATATTGGAAACTGATATTGCAAACATTGGAATTAATGCAACAACAGGAGAAGGGATGACAGCATTTGGACGCGGAGAAGGTGTGCAGGCGTTTGTGATTATTTCATTACAAAAACCGAAAAATTAAAAATAGGATATTATACATTATGAAAAAAATTCATATCACAGCACCAGCAAAAATCAATCTTTGTTTGGAGGTTATAAAAAAATATGAGAACGGATTTCATGAGATTCGGTCTGTTATGCTCAAGTCACAGCACATTTTTGATCATATTGATGTTGTTTTTGAAAATGAACATGATGACATTATTATTTCTTGTGATTATGAAGGCGTACCTACAGATGAGGCAAATATTTGTCACAAAATCGCAACAAAATATTTTGAAAAAATCGGAAAGCGTGTCGGTCTCAATATCACAATTGTAAAGTCAATTCCACCTCTTACAGGAATTGGTGGTGGAAGTTCTGATGGTGCAAGTGTATTACTGGCTATTGATGAGTATTTTGGATTTCAATTAAATGAAAATGAAATGGTTGCTATTGCTGCAGAAGTCGGAAGAGATATTCCATTTTTTTTGCAGGATGCATTTGCAGCAAAAGTAGGCGGTGCAGGAGAAAAAGTGGAGAGCATAATGAATTTTCCACATGTGCCAATTCTTATTGTTTGTCCTGGTGGAGAGATTGCAACGCCATGGGCATATGGACAGCTTGATGAAAAATTGTGGTTCATGAATGATGAGAAAAGAGAAAATATGACAGAAAACCTAGCTAAAATACATACACTTGATGATATGGTACCATATATTTATAATGATTTTGCATTTGTAGCAGAAGAAAAATATCCAGTAATCAAAGAAATCCAATTAGCGATGCGTTCTTTTGGAGCACGAGCAGTATCAATCTCTGGAAAAGGCCCAACGGTTTTTGGGATTTATGACAATGTAGATACTGTGCAAAAAGCACAAAAAATCATGCAAAAAAAATATCCAGACATGTTTATCTCTCGGTATTGATTTTTGATAATATGCCCAAAGATATATCATTTTTTTAGAGAGACGTGGTACTTTTTTGGTTGTAAAATTTAATGTTTATAAATATCTGTGGTATAATTAAAGATGTAATAAATAAAAACTACTACTATGGAACAAGATATGATGTTAACTCCAGAAGAAATGGATGCATATATAGGAAATATAAACAATGTCCCAATGACTGTTGATGCGACAACAGCAACAGCGTTTCCAGATGCTGCAGCTGGCATGATGATTTTTGGTGTAGGACTTTTTTTCCTGATTTTTTTTGTGCTTGGAGTTATAATGATTGCGTCAATGTGGAAGATTTTTTCAAAAGCAGGCAAGCCAGGATGGGCTGCGATTATCCCAATTTATCAAGTAATCGTTCTTCTTGAAATTATTGGCAAGCCAGTATGGTGGTTTCTTCTTTTAATGATTCCTGGTGTTCAAATTGTCATTGGACTGATTATGTTGATTGATCTTGCAAAAGTGTTTGGAAAAGGTACGGGTTATGGATTAGGTCTTTTCTTTTTTGGTATTATCTTTTTCCCAATGCTTGCATTTGGTTCATCTCAATATGTAGGTGTCCAAAATACTTCAGTTCCAAATGGTAGTACGCCACGACGCGATGATCAACACATGGATCCAACACCTTCTTCTTCGGAAATGGATTCAATCTCTAACTCTGGCGGAGACATGGATTCAGGTTCAGATGATTAAAGAAAAAACTTCTATAGACTGTGGAGCTGTTGGTGGGAGCACTGACAGCTTTCTTGTTTATTTTTGTTTGTATTGACTTGGATAATTCGTGTGTCTTGTATAAAATTCTTTCATATAAATAGTTCATTATTTTTTTGATATAATATTTCAATGAAGAAAAATTATATAATTACAATTTCTCTTATTGTATTCATTACTTGCCTGGGAACGGTTGTGTTTTTGTATAGAAATATTGATAGAGATGTTATTGTCATCGAGCAGAAAAAAAACGATAATCTCGTTAAAAATGTTTTTGAAGTTGGAGAAGTGAAGTATATTGAAAAACAAAAAAACAATAAGCCAGTGACAATTCTCTTTGGTGGAGATGCGATGTTTGATCGATATATTCGTCAGATGGCTGAGAGTAGTAGTTATGAATCAATTTTACAGGGTGTAAAAAATATCATGATTGCAAGTGATTGCACTATGCTCAATCTGGAGGGTCCAATAACGGAAAGTGTTTCGATATCAAAACATTCAGTAATTGGTTCGCCGAAAAATTTTATATTTACATTTGATCCACAAATTATTTCAGTTCTCGCTGATCATAATGTGTGTCTTGTGAATATTGGTAATAATCATATTAATAATTTCGGCACAGAAGGTATAGTGAATACAAAGAAATTTCTAAAAAATAGCACGATTTCTTATTTGGGAGATACAGGAATGGAGAATGAACAGCGCTACATCATAAAAGATATTGGTGATGTGAGATTTGCTTTTGTAAATTATAATGCATTTGTAAGAAACGCACGGGAAAATACGTTGTCTGATATAAAAAGTGTGAAAGGAAAATCAGATTTCATTGTTCTTTATACGCACTGGGGCACAGAATATAAAACAGTTTCAAATATTCGTGAACGAGAATTGGCGCATCTTTTTGTTGATGCGGGTGTTGATTTGATTATCGGATCTCATCCACATGTGGTACAAGAGAGGGAAGTATATAAGGATAAAATTATTTATTATTCTTTGGGTAATTTCGTGTTTGATCAATACTTTTCTTCTGAGACAAAAAAAGGTCTTATTGTTCGCGCAACTTTTGATTTAAATGAAAAAGAAATTATCACTGAAGAAAAAGAGATTGTATTGCATCCTAATGGTAAAACAGAAATGAAGCAATAAAATGTTTTTGATAGAATTTTGTGTAGGGAATTTGCAATTATCGTAATCATTTTGCATAATAAAAAAGTAATTTATATAACATTAAGAATATGGAGTTTTTTGATGAAATGAACACATTTCCACTTATTGGAGAGAAATTTCCTGATTTGGAGGTAGAGACGACGCATGGTGTAATGAAGTTACCAAAAGATACAAAGGGAAAATGGTTTGTTCTGTTTTCACATCCTGGAGATTTTACACCAGTATGTACGACGGAATTTGTCGCATTTAGTAAGCGACAGAAGAAGTTTGATAAATTGAATACAAAGCTGATTGGACTTTCCATTGATCAGGTATTTTCACATATCAAGTGGGTGCAGTGGATTGAAGAAAATCTTAAAGAAAAGATTAAGTTTCCAGTGATTGCTGATGGACTTGGTGAGGTGTCAAATGAGCTTGGTATGATTCATCCAGGAAAAGGGACCAATACAGTTCGCGCCGTATTTATCGTAGATGATGGAGGTGTGATTCGCACAATTATGTATTATCCACAAGAGATTGGACGTAATGTTGATGAAATTCTTCGAACTGTGGAGGCACTTCAGGCATCTGATAGCACAAAGCGTGCAATGCCAGAGAATTGGCCAAATAATGAATTATTTGGCTCTGATGTAATCATCCCACCAGCATCTGATGAGAAGACAGCAAAGGCACGTATGAAGAAAAAAGGATGTGTCGACTGGTGGCTCTGTCACGAGAAAATGCCAAAAAAGAAAAAATAATTTACTATTTAGTAGATATATAACAATCTGTTATCAGAAAAAAGAACATGCTGTGATAGCATGTTCTTTTTGATTTGAGTGATATGAATGTGGATTTTAGAGGAGGGGAGATGTTAGACGTGCAAGAGAGTTACGTAATTTGGTAATCACCCTTGTATTTTCGTAGTCTTTCCATGTGTATTCACGACATTTATCGGTGTCTGCGAGGAACACTTTTCTCATTTCACGACATTTATTTTTATTGTAAAAAAGTGCGTTTACTTCATAGTTTAATCGGAAACTTCTAATATCCATATTAGTAGTACCAATTGAGCCAATTTCATCATCAACTACGATGCTTTTTGTATGCATAAATCCTGCATTATAATGATACACCTTACCACCAGCACGGAGAATATCTTTGAAGTATGTAAATGCTGCCCAGTAGGGGATTTTTTTGTCAGGAATACCTGTGACGATGATCCGTACATCTATGCCACTGAGAGCTGCAGTTGAAAGTGCTGTCAGGATACTTCTGTCTGGCACGAAATACGGTGAATGAATGTAAACATAGTTTGTTGCAGAAGTTATAAGTGAGAAATACATTTTTTGTAATGCAGCCCATGATGTATCAGGTCCAGAATGTACGATCTGCATTGGAAATATTTTTTCTTTTTCTAAAGATTTTTCATAAGGAAAATATCTTTTGTGATAGAGGTTTTCTCGATCTAAATCATACCAATTTTCAATAAAAATTTTTTGAAGGAGAAGTACTGCTTCACCAGTGATGCGCATATGTGTATCACGCCAACTCTTGAAGCGAGGTTTGCCATCAATGTATTCTTTACCCATATTCATGCCACCAGTATAACCAACTACACCATCAATGATAACGATTTTTCTATGAGAGCGATGATTGAAAAAAAAGATTTTCGTTGGAGAAAATACGTTATAAAAAAGATGAATTTTGATGTTATTTTTTTGCATTTCTTTGAGATATGATCTCTTGATACGTAATGCACCAATCGAATCAATGATAATTCGCACTTCGACACCATCTCGTGCTTTTTCGATAAGGATATTTTTGAACTTTTCTGTGAGGCTATCACTATTCCAAATGAAATAGTCCATGTGTATGAATTTTTTTGCTCTTTCAATATCTTTGTAAAGTGAATCAAATTTTTCTTTTCCTGTGTGAAAAATTTTTATGGAATTATGTACAGTAATAACGGCATTAGCACAGTTTTTGGCAAGTATTGCAATTTTTTGTGTTCGAAGATCTTTTATTTCTAGCAAGTTGCTATGTTCTTTCTCAAATGATGCAACAAGTTTATTGTATGTGGTTACAGTTTTGCTCTCAGGTGGGCGTTTGATTTGAATCATTTTTTTGCGCCTATGATTGTATCCGAAGAGCAAATAAGCAATAAATCCAATAATTGGAAAGATGAAAAATATAGCTAACCATGTGATAACGCTATGGGAATCACGATCTTCGTCTGTAAGAATGACAAATATTGCAAGAATCCAATAAAAATACAAAATAATCGTTATAAGCCATGTGGCAATACTTCCAGCTTCTATGAGTGTTTTTTCAATCATATTATTGTGTTATGTGATTCAGATATGCAAAAACGATATCTTCAATTGTATGTAATGTGCGTGAATCTTGCGAGAGAAAATTCTGCGTTGTTTTTTCTAATGAGATATCATTAATATTGTCGAAATCAGAAATGCTATTTTTTTGTGTATATGCATAATTGGATGCGGTTTCAAAAATCATATCTGTGCGTGATTTTATCGATGTTGTCAGAATTGTTCCGCTAATTAGCACAAAACAGATGATTACGCTTAATGCAAGAGTGATGTTTTTTGAGAGTAACGGTTGTTTTTCTTTTGATAATATAGTGATTGTTTTATTTTGTTTTTTTCTTTGTTGATAATAAAGGATTGTCATGAGGCAGGATTTGTATGTTTTGAAAAGTGAGAGAAGAATGAAAATGCTCATTATGATGAGTGCGATAAAAAATGAAATGGCAAGTGAAACGAAAGGTATATCTGGAGTGAGAATTGTCAGAAATATTTTTATTGTGGTGTAAAAGATTGTGATTATTAAAAGAATTTCACAAATAAGAATGGCATAGAATGTAAATGATAAAATAAATTTTTTGAAAAGAAACGCGTGCGAGATATTTTTGTTAAATGCATTAGCTGATTCGTCTGGTGCAAGGCATGTGATTTGTGAAGTAAATGAGTGTCGAAATAATGCATTAAAGAAAAAAATAATACTGAATATTAAAGTGAGGAGTGCAAATCCTTCGATAACAAGAGTGTCTGCTTCAACGAAGAGAAGAAATTTACGAAAAAAATATAATCCAATAAGAGTATAGATGACTATATGTAGTTCTTTGAGTCGACGTGCAATGAAAAGAGGTGTTTTCTTTAGTGAAAGAAAAAATGTTTTGAAAAATGTGATGAAATTATTTCTGTAATATTCTGTTGTAATGATTGTCACCCCATTTTTTTCCACGTGATAGACAAAAAGAATTGCAAAAAGTGATGCAAAGAGCACAAAAATAAATTGCACTTCATTGAAAAGTGATGTAAGTGGAATATTCTCAAAAGTCTCTCCACGTTCTACTTGTATGATGAGTAAATTAATGGCAGTAAAAACTGTGGACAAAATGAAATTAACGACGAAAAGCAAGATGCTTAAATAAATTGTTTTAAATAAAATTTGAAATTCACTTGTTTTATACAAGCATTTACGAAAAAGAATTAATGCTTCTGCAAAATCGTGACGTATATCATAAAATAGTTTTTTCGGTATTTTTGATTTATTTAGCATATAGCAATCATATCATGAATGATTTAATCTGACACGGTTTTTCTTAGACTCTTTTTTTATTTGACATTTTGGATTTTTCTCCGATATCAGTTCCAGCAACATAACCTGTCGTCCAGCAAAGTTGGAGAGAAAAACCGCCAGAAGGACGATTTATATCTAATATATCACCAAGGAGATATAAATTGGAATATTTGCGTGATGTCATATTTTTGAAATTCACTTCTTCTGGTGCAATGCCACCATCAGCGACAATTGCTTTATCCATGCCACAGGTACCAGTGATAGGAAAAGTGAGATTTTTGAGAGTGTGTACAAGTCTTTTACGTTCTTCACGTGTGATAAATTTTGCTTCTTTTTCAGAGAGATTGATGTGTGGCAAATCCAATAATACAAGTGCAATATTTTTGAAAATCATTTTTGGGAGAACATTTTTCATTTTTTTGTCTTTGCATTTATCAAGGAGTTTGACAATTTTATGATCTAAATCAATTTCCTCTGTATCAGGAAAAAGATCTATGACAGCATCAACTGGTCCATTTTGTAATAGTTTTTTTACATCGTAGGCAGAATTGATGACGAGTGGTCCAGAGATGCCAAAGTGTGTAAAGAGAATTTTTCCCATTTTACGAATACGTGTTTTGCCATTTTGCACAAAACGTAGTTTCATAAATGACCATGTGATGCCAGACAGTGCATGCACCCAAGAAGCATCAGTTTTAAGTGGTACGAGGTTTGGATTTGCATTGCGTGTAGTGTGTCCGAGTTTTTTGCAAAAATTGATACCGTCACCAGTAGATCCTGTTTCTGGTGCTGCGAGTCCACCTGTTGCAATAACAAAGTTTTTTGCAGTATAAATGTTTCCGCTGTTGTCTTTTATGGAGGTAATAGATGTGGAATTATTTTGTATTTCTGTGATGCGTGTATTGAGTTTTATGGTGACATTGCCATCCGCCATGTATTTTTTGAGTACATTGAGCACATCTGTTGATTTTTGTGTTTGGGGAAATGCACGGTTGCGTGCCTCAATGACAAGTGGCAATCTTCTCTCTTCAAAAAACGCAAAGGTATCTTCTACACTGAATTGTGAAAAAGGGGAATAGAGATATTTTTTTGTATCAGAAAAATTATTGAGAAAAGAATGTGTGTCAAAATCAGCATTTGTGATATTACATCGACCACCACCAGTGAGAAGAAGTTTTTTGCCAAGAATGCTATTTTTTTCCAATAACAAAACACGTGCACCATATTCTGCTGCACGTCCAGCACACATCATCCCAGATGGTCCACCACCGATTATAATTAGATCATATGTTTTTTCATTTTGCATAATGTATATGTTAATATAGATCACATATTATGACATAAAATCATATATCTTTCAATCACATAGTTTAGTCGATATGTGAATTTATAAAAGCATCCTATAAATAATGTATTTTTTATAGTTTTTGAAAAAAATAAAATGAGATTTTGATTATCTATTTGGATTTTTTATTCATCAAAAAATCTACAATTACTTCTGTTGCGTTGATGTTTTTGGATGTTGGACCTGCTATTTTTTTTCGATTTTCATTCGGTGGCCATTGATGTCCCATACCACCAACTCTGTAGAAATGAATTTTTGTGTTTTGGGCACAATCAGTATATGTAGTTTTTGTTACTGTAGTTCCATCATGCATAATGGATGGAAGAGTTTCTGTTTTTGGCATGCGTTCACATTTGTTATTTTTTGCCCAGAATTTTTCTGTATTTTGTGAAGAGAGAGTGAGACCGCCTTTTCCAATTCCTAAAGTTTTGTGCTTAACGTCACCACCATTTATTGGTACAATAGGATCTTCAGTGCCTTGTATTGCAATGAGAGAAACGGAGTTTGCATTGCAAGAATTTAGTAAACTTTTTGGCATAGCAGAAACAACAGGTGCGATACCTGCAAAAGTATCACTCATTTCACACCCAAGTCTGTATGAAAAAAAACCACCACTAGACATGCCATTGGCAAATATATTTTTTTTGTCTATTGGTAGTGTATTTTGTACATGTGCAATTAATGTACGTACGAATCCAACATCATCAATATTTTCATGGGTAGTTGCTACATTTCTTCCATGATTCCATTGGTTATTGATGCCTTGTGGATAAACGACAATGAAGCTTTTTTTGTGTTGTGAAGCAAGTGTATCAGCTTTTTTGCTAAATCCGCGTTTTGCTTGATTTTCTGCTGTGCCACCACCACCATGAAAAGAAAGGAGTAATGGGTAAGTGGTATTTTCATTATAATTTTTTGGAATATGTATGAGATATGTCCGTTGTAGACCATCGTGTACGATAGTTTCTCTATAGTCACCTGGTTTATAATTTTTATTACTACTGTTATAATTATGATTTTTTTCGTTAGTTGTTTTTTGAAAAAAGTGGGAACAACCAAATAAGAAAAATGTTCCTGTCAGTACAATAGCTATCAGTAATATGCTATATATATTTTTATGTATAATCATGTTGTATGAGGATTTAAATATAAACACGCTATTTGAAAAATGCTCTTTCTTTGATTGTATCAATATCTAATATATTGTACAAAACAAAAAATCAAAAGCAAAAAATAAATACTTGACGAGATTTGTCTTGATATTCTATCATTGTACATAAAAGGAGGAGAGCGGGGGACATAATTACATAATCGTAAAAGATATGAGAAAGATGTTCGGCGCTCTTGCAATGCTTTTGTTTTTGATCGGATGTAGCACTCAGATTGAGGATGTACATAAAGAAACAGATGTAGTGGCAGTTGGTAATGATGTACTATATGATTGTCAGGGTGAAAAGATACACGCAATTTTTGATGAAAAAAATGGTGAGAGTTTTTTGGAGCTCACTTTTCTTGATCGTGGCACTGATCTAAAGCCAATTGTTTTTGTAGGCAGTGAGATGGAGAATGGTTCTAAATATACATCAGGTAATATAACATTTTTGGTGCAAAAAGATAAAGCAGTATTGGCAGTGGAAGAATCTGGAAAAAGTATTAAATGTACACTTTTAAATACAGAAGTAATTGTTGGTGAAGTCGGTGATGATATACCAAAAGAGGATTGTTATGTGTGGTTTGATGGATGTAACACATGTAAAAAAGATGCGAATGGAAAATTGCAATGCACAACACAACACTGTGCACCAGAAATAATACAATCAGAACGTTGTCTCGATGCTGACATTAGAGCAGAATGCAAACGTGCAGGTCGTATATGGGAAGATGGATTACATGAGTGTATGGAAGATTCTTCTGATATGACAGAAACAGAAGAGAGATAAGGTTTTGAATATAAGAAAGACCATAAAATGTCAAAAAAGAAAAACCACCCAGTGATACGTTGTATCACGGGTGGTTTTGAAATGTCCTACATTTATGGAAGGGAAATTGCAAATGATTCTTTATCGCAAGAAAAATTTCCAGCAAAAAACCCTCCATCAAATAGTGCTTCATTGCAATGCAATTCACCTTCAAATTTTGCATTATTGCAATCAAATATATTAAATTTAGCTTGATTGCAATAAATGCTTTGTTTGAATATTGCTTCATTACAAAGAAAAGTTCCACCAATTGTAGCACAATCAAAATTGACATTACTCCAAAAAGTTGCCTTCCTGCAGTAAAAATCTATAATTATTGCCTTTTTGAAAGAAAATTCTCCCACAAAAGATGCGGACTGACAATAAAATCGAGAAAATGCACCTGATCCAAGGTTCATTTTGAAAAAAGTAGCTGTTTCGCCGTAGAATGTTCCTACAAATGAGTCTTTTCCAAAATAAACACAATGGTTGAGTTTTGCACTACCCCACGCAAGTCTTCTGATCCTTGTGTTTTGAAAATTTATGCTTCCTTCAAATGTAGATTTGTTAAAAGAAAAACAATTTAAAATTACAGAATCAAAAGAAAAGGAACGAAAAAACCTGCCTTCTCCAAGAAAAAAACATTTTTCATCAATATTCTTTCCTTTATGATATATTGATTCACCTTGTTTTTCTCCGATATTTTCCAAAAAAATTTCCTCATGAACTTCATATTGTCCAAAAGGACGAAAGTCTCCATCATTTATGAAATGATGGATAAATTCGTTGGCAGTTAAAACACGAACGTCATTATGCTTTCTCATGGTAACCTCCTTTAATTTCCATATTGTTAATGTAGGATTGTTATACGAAATTATATAACAAGCAATTATATCATAAAGTATGTAATTTGTCAATATTTGATTTTTGTGATAAAAAGATGACAAATGTGATGAAATGCGCTATGATTTTTGATGTAATAGGAGGTGTTTAATCATATGTGATTTATGCACGCATTACTTTCTTTGGTAGAAGGCATTTCTGGACTTGCTGTATTTGGAATCTATCTTTATTTGGCGGTTGTAGTGGTATTTATCATTATGGAAAATCGTGATATTAGTTCCACTCTAGCTTGGATACTAGTGTTTTTATTGTTTCCAATAATTGGATTTGTACTTTATGTTTTTTTTGGGCGGAATTGGAAAGTGGTTAGTCCAAATAAAAAAGAACATATTAAAGACTTACAAGAAAAAGTTGAACATGTGTTGTTTGATTTGCGCGCAAGGCAAAAGAAATATCTCAAAAATCTTGATAAAGATCACGTGTCATATGGTAAAAAACGTATAATTCGTGTAACAGAAAAAAATATTGATTCACTGATTACATTTCAAAATGATGTCAAAATCATTCAATCAGGAAAAGAGAAATTTGATTTGCTCAAAAGAGATATAAAAAATGCAAAAAATTTTATTCATCTTGAATATTTTATCTGGCGCAAGGATGTACTTACTGAAGAAATTAAGACACTTCTTATCAAAAAAGCAAAAGAAGGTGTGGAAATTCGTGTACTTTTTGATCCAGTAGGAACATTTTTTACCTATGTGTTTTCTCCGCGCTATTTTGCAAGTATGAAAAAAGCAGGGATAGAAGTTGTACCTTTTTATAATAAGTTATCACCATTTAAAATAACGACTGTAAATTATTTATTGCACAGAAAAATTGTAATTATCGATGGAAAGATTGGTTATACGGGTGGGATGAATATGGGGCAAGAGTATGTTGATGGTGGAAATGAATTTGATTCGTGGCGAGATACACATTTGCGTGTGTGCGGTGAATCAGTTTTGTCTTTACAAACAACATTTGCTGTGAATTGGGAAGAGGCAAGTGGAAAATCAATTTTTGATAAAATTTATTTCCCAACATACTCCAACAATAACTGTAATAATCTGATGGTGCAGATGATTGTATCAGATCCACATGCGTATTGGCAAACGATTCATCAATCACTTTTTGCTATGGCACTTGCAGCAAGAAAACATGTCTATGTGCAAACGCCGTATTTTATCCCAGATGTAAATCTTTTCGAAGCATTAAAGATTATTGCACTCTCAGGAATTGATGTAAAAATTATGGTAGCTGGCATACCGGATAAGTATATTGTATATTGGGCGGCTTTTACATATTTTGAAGAATTGCTCAATGCGGGCGTGGAAATTTATCATTATAATGCAGGATTTATGCATGCAAAGACATTTTCTGTTGATGGTAAGGTATGTTCAATTGGTACAACAAATATGGATATTCGATCGTTACATCTTTCTTATGAAAATAATGTTTTGATTTATGATGATGGTACCACACAGAAGTTGGAAAATGATTTTTTGGAGGATATCAAAAAATGTAAAAGATTTACTCTTGAGGATTATAAAAAAATTAATGTTTTTGCAAAATTACGTAATTCTCTTGTGCGATTGCTTTCACCACTTTTGTAAAATGTGGTATTATTGAATAGGTAGTGAATCTTGCTGATATTAATGAGAGATAAAAAAATAATTGAATTAAAGTTATGGGATTTTTTTCACGAATCTTTCTCGGAAAAGATACAATTAAAATGGAGGATGTCCATGATGAAGATGCAAAAAAAAATGATGCATCTGATGAAAAGAAATGTGATCCAAATGATGCAAAAGATAAGAAGTGTGCTGGAGATTCTCCCTTTTTGCAAAATGAAGATTCAGACCGACCATTTTAAGCAGAAAATAAGCAAAAGATTACGAAAAAAAACACCCAAGGAGGTGTTTTTTGTGGGTACTATAAAGCAAATGGTTTATCTTTTAAACAAATATTTAAGTAATTAAGCGGATTATCAAAGATTTTATCTTTGCGAAAACGAAGACAAAATTC
>PDPP01000007.1 GCA_002747515.1 Candidatus Moraniibacteriota bacterium | reverse complement strand
TTTAGACATCATCCGCTTTCGCTCGCCACTACTGACGGAATCTCTATTGATTTCTTTTCCTCCTGGTACTAAGATGTTTCAATTCCCAGGGTTTGCTCATATAACCTATGTATTCAGTTATATGTTCCCCGCACTTATTCCAAAATCAGACTTGTGTACATTTCATCATCCGTAAGACGAAATCGCTTCGCTCACGAAATAATAAAATAATGAAAGTCTTCTTCTAGAATAAGTGCAGGGTGGGTTTCCCCATTCGGAAATCTCCGGATCACAGTTTGTTTGGTAACTCCCCGAAGCTTATCGCACCCAACTACGTCCTTCATCGCTCGCCTCAACCAAGGCATCCACTATACGCTCTTTCGTAACCTCTTTCTTTTATTTCATTGAAGTCTATAAAGAATTGACAATTAACAAAAACATAATTATTTATTCTTTGACAACATGAAATCGAGTGTTTTGTGTTCTTCATTTGTTGCTGTGAAACTTCTGCATATGCACAAGTTTCATCAAATGAAATTGCTTAACCTATTTGTTGCTTTCTCCTGATATAAACCACATATGCTCTCCGCACTGATTATGTAGTTCAATCAAAAATTATATGAAATTGTGAAAGTTCATATTATGCGGAAACACGTAAACTTTTTTCCACGATGTTTCAGCACAATACTTAACTTGTAATTTTTACAAACAAAAAACGAGACATGTCAAAATTACTGTATTCTCGTTGTATCCCCCAGAGCTTTTTTTGCGAAAGATGGGCGGCTTATATGAGCTCTTTCTTCGAAGATATTTCGTACTTCTCAGAGCAGTAATACCCACTATAGCAAAATTTAAAAATCTGTCAAGCTTTTTTGTTTTAATATAATATTTTTTTCTTTTTATAAAGAAAAATCGACTGTAAAATGAATATTTTTTACAGTCGATGTATTAAAGTTTATTTTAGCTCTTTGCACTCTTTATATTTCTTATACCGACGATATTCTCTGTATTTTTCATATGTGCCCCAGTCCTCCAATTTCAGCGCATCTCGTACAGTATCTCCTGAAGTTCTGTATGTTCTATAAACTGATTGCAAAGAGAGATATAAATCACGATCATGGTTTTTGTAGTATTTCACTTGCTGGTATGCTTTTTTATATGCGCTATTACCGTGATCCTTCTTACAATCCTTATAATCACTATCATCTTCAATCAATTCTACAGGCCAAAAGAAAATTGATAGAGGAAATCCTCCTGCATGATCAAGCGTTCCCAAAAGAACTTCACTCACATTTACATCACTAAAACCAAGTTTAACCAAATAATTGTATGTCTCATCTGCAAATAATGCATAAAAATTCGCACCCGATCTATGTATGAAGGAAAAAAGATCTGGATCAAAAATTTCTCCACCAAAAGAACTCACTTCCTGTAAGTCTCCCGGATTATTCGGATCTATCGCGAAGACATCACCTGTGTCGGTAGAGATGATATAAAACAATCCATCATCCTCATTAAACGTAAATGGAATGTATAGACCAGATTCAAAATCTTCATATGTTGCGAGTGATTCTTTTTGTCCCGTTTTTTTATCAATACGATAAAAATTCAATTTATAAACTCCTTCAGTTACATCCCATCCAGCTCCATAAAGTTGTCCCTTGTCATCAAATCTAATTGCCATCAATACTTCAAAACTAGAATCCTCCACATATCTAGATAATTCACCCACTTTTTCCACACCCAGTGTATCCATATCCAATATCATCAAATCCGAAGAAGAATAATCTCCTTCTTCTGTAAAACTTGCTCCTATAAAATACACTTCTCCCGTCTCTGGATCTACAGTAGCACTTAGTGCAGCTTGATTATCATTAAGGCCAATTTTCCCAATCTTCTCACCGTTAGACACATCATTAACGTCCACCATATACAATTCATTTTCATATGTCCCTCCACTTAAAGCGCTAGCCTTGATGTAATACAAATGTGCACCACTTGCCGGTGCCGCAAAAGTGTTTTGTACCATAGCAAAAAACACAAACACAAAACAAGATGTAATTGTTCGTGTAAAAAGAGAAATATTTTTCATTCTTTTGTTTTTACAAAATTACTAACTACTTTAGTATACTACACAATGCAAAAAATTTACAACTGTGCTGTATTCTATAAAAACAAAAAATTATTGAAATATCTTCCCATATCTCACAGCCATATCTACAAGACGATTTGCGTATCCCCATTCATTGTCATACCATGCAATGACCTTGACGAGATTGCCACCAATGACTTTTGTCAGTGACAAATCCACTACACTTGATCGACACTCACCGATAAAGTCACTTGATACAAGCGGTTCATCTGTCACACCCAAAATGCCTTTTAGTTCCCCTGCTGACGCACTAATGAGTGCGTTATTGACTTCTTCTTCTGTCACATCGCGTTTTGTCACGACAGTGATATCTGCAATTGATGCATCGATTGTTGGCACACGCATCGCCATACCGTCAAAGCGGTCTACGAGTTCTGGAATTACTTTTGTTGTTGCAATTGCTGCACCAGTTGTCGTTGGAATGATGTTTTGTGCTGCAGCGCGCGCTTTGCGCAAATCCTTTGCTGGACCATCTTGTAGTTTTTGTGTTGATGTATATGAATGGATTGTTGTCATGAGAGACTTCTCCACGCCAAATTCATCACACATTACTTTCATCACAGGTGAAATACAGTTTGTTGTACATGATGCATTTGATATGACGTGCGTTGACTCACGACGCGGCTCTTGAACTCCGAGAACATATGTTTCCACATCTCCCTCACCTTTTGCAGGTGCAGAAATCACCACACGTTTTGCACCAGCATCAAGATGCTTATATGCTGCACCATCTTTTACAAAAAAACCTGTACATTCTAAAACAATATCGACTTCTTTTTCTGCCCATGGTAATTGTGCCGGATCCGGATTTGCAAAAACAGGATATTTTTCCTCATCTACAATAAGGTATTTTTCATTAGAACTGACAATTTTGGGATATTTACGAAATACTGTATCGTATTGCAAAAGATGTGCTAGCGTTGCATTATCTGTCAAATCATTAATTGCAACAACTTCACAATCTTCACGCTCCTCAATAATGCGAAATGCCGCACGACCAATGCGACCAAAACCATTGATAGCAATTTTTGTTTTTTTCATATTTTTTTATTAATTTTAATTATCAATATAAATTTCGAACAATATTAGCAAATTTTACAGGAGCTAAACTTGCACCACCTACCAACACACCATCTGCATATGCATCAACGCATGTTTCTTTAATGTTTTCTGCATTGACACTTCCACCATAAAGAACAGGTATCTCCAATGATTTTTTATTACCAAACTTATGTGCAATAATTGAACGAATGTACATCACCATTGTATGAATGTCATCACTCGTTGGTATTTTTCCACTACCAATTGCCCACACTGGTTCATATGCAATAATAACACTTTGCATTTCCTCCCATTCAAAATTTTGAACCAAAATATCAATCTGTGACTGTACACTCTGCATTTCATCTTCATGTGAAAGAAATCCTGTACACACAATCGGCACGAGCTCAGAACGCAGAGCCATCATAGTTTTTCTCAGCACATCTTCATCGCTTTCATGATTGTAATCACGACGCTCACTATGTCCAATAATCACATATTGTCCACCAAGCGAACGAATTGATTTTGGTGATGTATTTCCAGTATAACTTCCATACAATTCCCAAAAACAATCCTGTGCACCAACTACAATACCGCTTTTTTGCAATACACGACAAAAATATTCTGTATAAATAATTGGTGGACAAACTACAATTTCATGCTTTGTTTTAATAGACGAAAATTCTTCTAATATATCTTTACAATATGCATCACGCTGTGACACATTTTCCATATTCATCTTCAAATTTCCAACAATTAATTTTTTCATGTTTTAGTTTTATTTTAAATCAAAAAATCAGTTCCAATCGTAAGAAACGTGACAAATATACCAGCAATTATTGATCCTAATACCAAAAACGGAATTGCTTTGCGAAAAGGAATCTGAAAAATCGATGCTGCGACTGCACCAGTTACGATTCCTGTAAGCGGTAACGGAATTGCGACAAATGTCACCAACGCCACAGCACCCCACTTCTCAAATTTGTCCTTGTTTTTTGTATGAATTCGATGAATATATTTTTCCCAAAAATTTTTCAACGGACCGATGCAATTTAATAACACATGCAAAACATTTTCCACAAAAATGAGAACCAAAACACCTGCAAAAACATTTCCTAAAACAGAATATACAAACGCCTCAATTGGTGGCATATCCAATTTTAATATCGCAAACGGAATAGACGCACGTAATTCTGTAATTGGTATCATCGCAACAAAAAACGTCGCGAGTCCGTCTGGTAATGTAGAAAAAAAATCAATAATGTGTTCTTTCATGAGAGAAATATCTGTCAGTAATTAGTGAATCTCGATAGAATCGCGTAGATGTTTTGTGGCATTTTCTGGAGCAACGGGTACAACCTCAATATCAGTTGCAAATTCAAATCCTGCATAAATATGTGTGCGTGGAAAAACATCAATGTGAAAACTATACTCATCATACGCCTGCCCATCACACGGTGCAGTACGGATATAATAATTAAAGTCAGGATCATCAAGCGTGTTATACAATGCCTTCAGCGCATACGACAACGCGTCTGCGAGAAATAACTCATCATCTGGAGAAATGCGCTCAAAATATGGCTGTTGCTGTCGTGGTAAAATACGCATTTGAAATGCACGCGATGACGCAAACGGACAATACACAATAAATTTATCATTTGTATATACAATACGCTTTCCACACTCAAGCTCATACTCCACCATCATTTCAAATAAATGTTCTTTGTGCGAGCGTGCATGTTTTTGACATACACGAATTTCTTGCATAACAGCTGGTGTCACAACTGGCAATGCAATAATTTGTGAATGTGGATGTAAAATAGATGCACCAGCCTTCTTACCGTGATTATGAAAGATGGAAATACTACTCACGCCCTGACCACTCATAAGTGAAATGTATCGCTCCTTATATGCATCAATCACTTCTGCCAATTCATTTTGTTCAAGCATCGCAAAAACTCGTCGACCATCTCGCGTCACTACAACCTCATGATGACCAAGAGCGCGCATTGACTGATAAGGACCTTCAGAAAGATCCTTTGCCACATTATCAGTTTCAATTGCTGGATATTTATTTGGAAAGACACGCGTTGTCCATTCTTCCTCTTCATTACGATAAATCAAAACGTCTCTTTCTTGATTTGTTTTTTCCGGATCGGCAAAAAGGTCTGATTCTAAATCATACTCTGGTTTTTCACTTTCATCCACAAAATCACTTGGACGCTTTTTTCTTTTGTCCGAAATAATAACCCATTCATCCCTGAGCATATCATAACGCAATTCACTTTCATGTCCTATTTGTTTTTTTTCTTCTAAATTCACATTGATCATTGGCTTTTGTGTGCAAAAAA
Source organism: Candidatus Moraniibacteriota bacterium (assembly GCA_002747515.1). Taxonomy (GTDB): domain Bacteria; phylum Patescibacteriota; class Minisyncoccia; order Moranbacterales. The sequence goes on along the minus strand of PDPP01000007.1, from coordinate 28,500 downwards.
TGCACAATGATTATTGTTTATTTAGAGCTTTCATATTTTTTTAATACAATTGAAAATACGAAAGATCTATTTATTTTGCTTTTTATATGTATCAATTTTATATTTTCCTCCCCACAATCGCAATCGCGTCTTGAATAAATCAACAAGAACTTGAATAAAACCATTTGGTCCAGTCAATCCAACAGTAGATCCTTCTTCATTGAGCCATCTCACAGGCATCTGCCTCACATTAAATCCAAGTTTATGTGCCAAAATTATCAATTCAAAATCAAATCCAAACCGATCCACTACCATACGTGATGCAACTGCACGTGCTGCATGTGCTCTAAGAACTTTAAATCCACATTGCGTATCAGGATAAGACCACAAACCAAGAACGATACGAATCAGCCAATTGCCCGCACTACCCATCAATTCACGTATACGTGGTTGATGCACCTGTATATATGATCCTTCAATATCACGCGATCCTACAACAACATCTGCACCATCTTTCAATAACTTAAATGCTGCATCCATATGTGTAATCGACGTAGAACCATCTGCATCGAGAAAAACACGATACTCTCCTCTCGCTTCGAGAAGACCTTGTCGCACCACATATCCCTTGCCGTGATTTTTTTTATTGTCAATTACACGCAAATTTTCAATTTGTTCCCCATATCCACGTGCAAGTTCTGCAGTATTATCTGGCGAACCATCCACAACAACAAGTATTTCATATGATATTTTTTTAAATTCAATGTATTTCTTAATCTCAAGCAAATTTGAACCAATGCGCTCTGCTTCTTTGTATGCAGGAATAATGATTGATAAAGTTATTTTTTCCATAAAATCAAAAACATCCTTTACAATGATTTATTATCTTACACTTACAAGTATACTACAAAACCTCTTTTTGCGCATCTAGATATTGCTGCAATATAATCCGTGCTGACTCAGCATCATCTTTTTGTGATATACCTTTCTTCCCAGCTGCGATAAGGTTACTTTGTGCTTCTCGCGTTGAAAACATTTCTTGCGCAAATACTACCGGCACACCACATAAAGCTTGACATTTCTGTGCAAATTGATTAATTACTTCCACATTATCATGATGACCACTGTGCTCACTGCGTCCGACAACAATCGTGTGCACTTCATGCTCTCGCACAACCTCTTTTATAATATCAAAGACATCACGCGTATTTTCAATCGTATCATATGCCGTCGCAATTGCCATATCCTCATGCGCAATCGCAAGTCCAATCTTTTTTTTGCCCCAATCAATTCCTAATAACATAGTTATACTAAAAAATATGATAAACAAAAAATTTCCAATTCACAAATTAAAACCACACATCAAAAACTGAAAATTGTCTAAAAATTTTGTAAATTGAAAATTATTCCTTTTAATTTTTGGTTAATATTTCACTTCCCTTTTCTGTAACAAGAATTGTATTTTCCCAATGTGCCGAAAGACTACCATCAGCAGTTTCAAATGTCCATCCGTCATCCGCTATCTGCACTTCCTCTGTGCCAATGTTCACCATTGGCTCAATTGCAACAGTCATGCCTGTTTTAAATGTAAAATTATTCATCCGCTTGCTGACATAATTTGGAATCTGTGGCGCTTCATGTAAATCATGCCCAATTCCATGCCCTACAAGATTTTTTACCATGTGATATCCCTGACCTTCTGCATATTCCTGTACTGCACGAGCATATTCTTCAAGTGTTGACCCATTTTTAATAGTTGCAACGCCCTTATTAAAGGCTTTGCGTGTTACTTCTACAAGTGCTATAGCCTCTTCTGGCACATTACCTACAAGAAATGACCGTGCCATATCTGCAAACATGCCTTTGTGTTTAAGACCAATATCAATTTTAATCATATCTCCATCTTCGATTACTCTTTCTGTTGGAATACCGTGTACAATACCTTCATTTACCGAAAAACACACTGTTGCAGGAAATGGATCACCACTCTCTGCACCGTACCCTTTAAATGCTGGTTCACATCCTGCCTCACGAATCAATGATTCTGCTAATTGGTCCACCTCTAATCCAGTGACTCCCACAGCCATTTTTTTCTCCAACTTCCCCATCACAGACGCAAGAATCTGACACCCCTCACGCATGATGGCAATTTCTTCGTCAGTTTTTACAAAATGTTTCGTATTCATATATTCTATCATACGCTTTTACACCACAACGTCAATACTAAAAATGACGTAAACACCTCTCACCAAAATCACACAGTTGCAAACACATCACGAGTTATCCAACTACTTTCCAAGACATCCAAAAAGTACCGCTGATACACTTGTCGCCAAGTTCATGCTGGATACGTTTTCTTGCATCGGAATTGCAATTGTGTGATCTGCACGTTCTTTGAGTTCTGGTGAGATGCCATTACGTTCTGTGCCAAAAACAAAAACACCATTTCTCTCCACATCCATTTTATACATATTATGCCCATCTGCATCACATGCATACACTGTCCGTCCTGCACTCACATCATCGATAGAGCTCACCTGTACAACTGGCACCGCCCACTGCAATCCAGCAGCAGCACGCACCGCCACGACATGCCATGGATTCACTTCTCCTGTCATACACACTGCACCGGCACCAAATGCCGCCGCGACGCGAATAACCGCACCAACATTATTAATGTCGTGCGGATTTTCGACAAACACAATCGGACCATCTAAAAAATTACCCACTGTGTAGTGTGGTTTCTTGGCAAATGCCACAAGTCCCGTCCGCTCCGCTTGTGATGCAAGGTGCGCAAAATCTGCCGGTCCAATATCTCGTGCATATTTCTCTACATACTCCACATCACTATCTGTTGCAATTTTTCTCATCAATACTTTTACACACGCTTTATCATCCGTCACCACATCTATAAAATCCGCTCCAAATCGTGCCGCATGCTTAAACGCATGTAAACCTTCAATAATAATCAGATCTTCTTTACCTTTTTTTAACTTTTGATATAACTCTTTTATATTCATAAATATAGAATATTTGAATTTATATAAAATTTATAAATGATCACAAAAAATAAAAAACATGAAACAAAATTATTCTACATCCGACCATTTTTTTGACTATTTTTTATTATTTAAGACTTAATCTCTATGGTATGGATGATTATGAATGATTGTACTTGCGCGGTACAGCGCTTCGCTGATGAGTAGCAATGCAATATCGTGTGGAAACGTAAGCTTGCTCATACTTAAGAGCATATCTGCTCGACTTTTCACCACATCACCATGTCCATCAGGACCACCAATGAGAAAAATTATTTTTCCCACCCCCTGTACAGATTTTTTATTAAGAAAAAATGCCAACTCTTTACTTGAAAACTCTTTCCCTCTTTCATCCAACATAACAACAAAATCATTATCACACAATTTTACAATTTTTTCTTCCACTACGTTATCTGGTAAATGTACTACTTCCACTCTATGATATCCTCTCAGGCGTTTTATATATTCTTCAAATCCAGACTTCACAAAAGAAAGTTTCGGCTTCCCAATTGTTATAATTTTGATTTTCATAAAACTTTATTGTCATCCTCTAAACTTATTTCAAAATCTCAACCTTATTATTTTAATCCTTAAAAATCACTTCATACACTGCCTTCACAGCAGCAGGATATTCACGAAAAAAATTTCGTCGCTTTTCCCATTGACTTTTATAAGGATATTTGTACGCGACATATCCCCTTGCATCAATATCTAAAGCACGAGCAATATACACTGCTCGTGACAAATGAAATGTCTGCGTTATAACCAATGCATTTTCAAAATGAAATATATCCCGTGCATTTTTCATGCTCTGAAATGTGTCAAATCCTTCTTTATCTTCTAATATAACATTTTTATCCACACCATTCTCAATTAAATATTGCCTTACTGCTTTTACTTCATCGCTACCATTTTTACTTGCACCATCTCCACTGATAAGAATTTTACATACCTTTCCTTCATTATAAATATCCATCGTCGCCATTGCACGCTCCTTGAGCATGCCACTCATTTGTCCATTTGAATAAAGCATTGCGCCAAGAACAATCACATTCTGACATTCTTCAAGTTGTTCAATTTCATTTGCCTGAAAAATAAATTCTTTACTATAACTCAATACAAAATATCGCGAAAAAATTGCACACAATATCAACACGATAAAAATAAGTAAAAATCCAATTATATATTTCTTTTTACTTTTCATTCTCTCTAATTATTTTCTTATAAATATCACAACTTTTTCGCTGCTTTCTTTTTAATGTTTCACGATCAATCTCTACAAGACCAAATTTAAAATCATAACCACTCGTCCATTCATAACTATCACATAAACTATAATGAAAATATCCCTTCACATTCACGCCCTCTGCTATTGCTTTTTTCATATAATTAATACTTTGTACTAAAAACTTTTGCCGATCCCAATCATCAATACCTGTCACTGTCGGTTTGCCATTTTCCAAAATATAAATTGGCTTTTTATATTTATCTACCTGCATGAGTACGTGATACAATCCTTTAGGAAAAATTTTCCATACATCTGGATCATTCCAATTATTTATCCCATGCATCCCAAATCTTCCACCGCTCTTTCCAAAAAAAAGACCGTCACTCGTATAATAATTAATCCCGAGATAATCACTGTAATTCAGAATTTTATCAATCCACCACCACATCAAACATTGTTTTTTAAAAAAAAGATATCCTTTTTGTAAAAAAGTATTATGTGCACTAAATTCATGATTCCATAAAAATGCTGTTCCCACTGGAACACTTGAATATTTTTCTTTCCATATATGATATGCACTGCAATGCATTTTTACTAAATTTCTTTTTGCACAAAATGCTTTCACCAAATCTCTAAAAAATGGCGGACGCTCACCTAATATATAACTTGTTGACACGAAAACATTTGGTTCATTGAGAATAACTACATAATCAATCATGTCGCCTAACTCATTTCGCACATATCGGACAAATAATTCAAACTTTTTTACACTTTCTTTTTTGTGAATACCATATCGATCTTCAAACCATTCTGGCACACTCCAATGCCATAAACCTACAACAACTTGCATGTCACACTCTCTTATATTTTGAAGTATTTTCCTATACCATTCAATTACATCTTTATCAAACTTGCCTTCTTGTGGCTCCACACGAGACCATTCAATTGTTATGCGCAACGCATTACACCCAATTGATTGTGCAATTTCATGATCTTTACTAAACCGATTCCAATAATCATTTGATATTCCAATTTCAGAAACTACACCACGCTGAGACCATCGCAACCAATCGCTATGCAATTGACCGCCCTCTGTCTGACTACCTATATTAACCACGCCCCAAAGAAATTTCTCTTTTTTATTTCTCATACTTTCATTATAGCTTATTCAATTAAAAACGTGCAGCTCTAGCTATAGAGAAATACTGTTCACAAACACCACCTCATTTTAATTACTTATTTACTGCAGTTCTTATAAAAGATATACAAGAAAATTACATATTTTTACTATTTTATTAATCAAAAAAAGCGCCATATTTCAGACGCTTTTTTTATTTTCGTGATAAATATTTTGATGTTAAATTATCGTTCTTTTTAGTCTCATCCATTGAAATGATCTGAGAATAATATGTATTCACTGTACCAACCCACCGCGCAACACTTTCGGGTGAATGTGTGGCACAACTATTACCACATTTCCATGGTGTAACCATCTTTGCAGGCGTATCTCGATTTGTGGTATATACAAAATGATCAAGACGCTTCGCAATTGTTTCTACTGCTTCTTCTGGAGAACCAAAACATGCATATCCCATTGACTGACCTCTTGTACCAGAAGTTTTATATCCCCAATAGTTGTAACAATCAACCCCTGCTTTTGATGGCGCATATTTACCCCACTGACTTTCTTGTCGCGCAATCCCTACAATGAGACCTGCGACTTTCTTGTCTTGTTGAGCAATGTGCTCCGCCATCACTTCCATTGGATGTCCTTCGAGCATAAGTGCAATCTCAGCAGTGAACTGGTCTTCTTCCTTTGGTTCGACAAGTTTTCCTGATTTGCTCAATTGCACGCAATTAGCATCTACATCAATGATAGATAAATCTCCATCTTTTTCATTGATTACATCCTTACCGAATACACATGCATTATAACGCTGTGATTCGATTGGAGCTAACTTTTTTTCTTCATGAGAAAAAACCGTATCTGCAAGATAAAAAATTCCTGCAGTTACTACAACAATGCCTGTTAACACAAAATATACATATTGTTTTGTGTAAGAACGAATTGTGTACAGCGATGATATAATCATCTTAATCGTCTCTGTACGTAGACGCTTAATGGGCGACGGATCGTCATTAATAATCATAAATTGTTTTACGAATAAAACCCCCATCTTTACCACTCAAAAATTGAGAAATAAAGAAGTGTGCTTATTAAAAACACACGTAGAAACAAGTATACTAAATTTAGACAAAAAAGTCAATGCTTTAAAAAACCCCATTTTCAAGGGGTTTTTGATGGCATTTTAAAAGACTTTGACAATATTTCACAAATAATATCACATAATCTTTTTTTGATTTTGTCACAAAACACTTCTTCATACTGTCATTTGTCAAACAAATAATCAACTTTTTTTAATAAATGTTTGGAAATGTTTGGAAATATCATCTTTTACAATATCTAAATCAGATGCAAAAACACGAATTTCCTGAATACTTGCTGTACCACGTACTTTAAGCAACAAACAACCTGATTCTTCTATGATTTTTAATCGATGTGGCGCTGTTTTGAGTCGCATCGTGATATGCCCTGCGATAATATTTGATATATGCGAATTACGCATAAGGTAATCCACAACTGGCTGCGCTGCATCAATCAATGTTGTATGTTTGCCACCCATCTTTCCTCCGCTTCTATGATTTTTACTCATAAATTCACAATAAAAAGTGACTGTATTATAACACATAAAAAATTATTCAAATTTTATCAACCCGACCAATAAACAAATTATTTCTCCGCGTGATATACAAAAAAATATTTACAAATCATCTCGTTATCTAAAAAAATTTTTAAAAAAAATAATCATCAAAACTATAAATGAAAAAAATATGAAAAACTCTCCTCTTTTTAAAAATTTTATGTTATAATAGTGTTTCCTTTACTTGTCTTTATATATTCTATGAAAAAATATTGTTATTTCAACGGAAAAATTATTGAAGAAAAAAATATCCACATTAGTCCACATGATCTTGGTATCCTCCGCGGTTATAGTGTATTCGATTTCATGCATACAACGCATAACAAACCATTTCGCTTAAATGATCATTGGACACGATTAAAAAATAGTGCAAAAGAACTCAACTTAAAACTTCCCATTAATAAAAAAGAATACCAAGAAATTCTTGACACACTTATCAAAAAAAACACATTCATTGACCCGAGTATTCGAACTGTCCTCACTGCTGGCATAAGTGAAGATGGTCTCACAATCCCAAAACAATCAACATTTTATATTCTTATCCAAGACAAAAAACTTTTCAGTTTTCCAAAAAATCTATACAAAAAAGGTGGTAAAATTATAACAACTCAATTTGCACGCCTATACCCCGAAAGTAAAACTACATCCTATATTGAATCAATGAAAAATCAGAAAAAAAGAATTAAAAAAGGTGCTCATGAGATTCTTTATATTAATGGAACTACAGTTCTTGAATGTACCATGAGCAATATCTTTATCATAAAAAACGGCACAGTTATTACACCAAAAGATGACATTCTCCATGGAATTACGAGAAAAGTTGTATTAGAGCTTCTAGCAAAAAATAATATTCCACATAAAGAACGAAAAATAACACAAAAACAATTGCTCTGTGCAAATGAAATATTTATTACAGGATCAGCAAAACATATACTTCCTATTGTAAAAATTGACAAAGAAATTATTGAGGATGGAAAAGTTGGCACTTTAACAAAAGAAATTAACACACTATATTTAAATTATCTTAATTCCTACTAATCTTATATCTTATATGAAGATTGCTATCATTTCCGATATTCACGATCAAATTGATCGACTCGAATGGGTTTTATCAGAATTATCACAAAGAGAATACGAACATACATTTCTTCTTGGGGATTATTGCTCGCCATTTGTTATAAGTAAATTATGTGCAATTAATACACCAATTAACGCTGTGTGGGGCAATAACGATGGAGATAAACAAACAATACTTGAAATCGCAGCAAACCATAAACAACCTTTTCTTTTTTCTTCTACTGACTTTAATGATGTGATTCTTAATAACAAAAAATATTTTATTACACATTACCCTAGCCTTGCAGAAAATGCTGCACTTAGTGGAAAATATGATGCCGTTTTTCATGGACATTTACATGCACGAAAAGAAGAAATGATAAATGATACCCCAATTATCAACCCTGGAAAACTTGCACTCTACCCAAATAATGAAAAAAGTTTTGCAATATATGATACTGAAACAACAAAAGTAGAGTTTGTCATTGATTAAAAAATCTTTTATAAACCCACTAAAAAAATTTCATATTTTTTTCAAAACCTTATACACATAAAAATATAAATTAAAAAAATAATAATTGAAAAAGAAAAAGTGTACGTAATTGTACGTACACTTTTTTGAAAAACAGCAAAAAATTTATCTCACTCTTTTTCTTCTTGATTCACCTCATTTTCTCTGTTATCTATAACATCAAGATCTTTCATCCAACTTGGAATATGCTCATCTCCCGTTGGACCCGGAGGATTAATTGAATCTTTGAAAGGTTTTTTTCCTTTCCCTTCTACTTTCTCAAAAAAACCACTCACTTGAGCATTATTAGATCCTGCACTTGTCATAACATACCTCCTTATGAAAACTCATATTTTTATTAAATCGTATCCGCCGAATCTTTCCACTAAACTTTCGATAGATTACAAGAACACGTCCACCAAATTGCATAGCGCCAATACAACGACGTTTCAATATGAAACTGCCTTCTTCCATTTCATTAAGTCGAAATTTTTCCCCATAACTATACCACACGTTTCTATTTTCTGGAGAGTGTAATACAATCACATCTCCATTCAACAATTCTTTTTCAATAATAATCAGATCTACTATTTGAAAAGCCAAAAAATCCTCCTGTTTTATGAAGTGATACAAGAAATTATCAAAAGAACAAAAAAGTCGACTTTTTTGAAAAAGTCGACTCGTTTTTATTGGTAACACTTTCTTTTATCTGTTACCCACAAAAACCAACCAACTTCTAAAAGTCAGAATAATAAAAATCTTCTCAATAATGATTGCAAATAATTTTTGTAAAAATCGATTCATACATACATTATTATAATAAAAAAATATTTTTATACAAGTGTATTTTATACACAATACAAAATTAAAAGATATGTGTACATTGTACACATATCTTTTCTGTTCATTTCTCACATAATTTTCTATGCAAGAAAAGTTCTTAGTTTATCTTCCTCTGTACGATGAAGTTCAATATCTGGTGGACCTACATAAAGTGCTCCACAGCTATATTTAACAGAACCATCTTCTTGTACTTTACCATTACCCTCCACGAGCGGACCCCAATTTGTAATCACCCAACCACGACCTTTTTTTGGTGTAAACGCAATCTCTCCGAGATCTAGCTCAGATAACGCCTTAGAACTACCATAACTCCTCCCCGCCCAAAATTGATCTTGCATTTCTAGTTTGCATGCAGTCATATAATAATATGCTGCTGCAGTATAGCGAAGATTTGCCTCAATTGGAAACATGAAACCATCAGCAGTGAGACCAATATCAATACCAAGCCATCCTTCACCGCCTTGATGAGCGATTTCTTGTGCAATTACCCTGCAGACACTATCAACATCTACATTAAATTTTTTCGCAAAGAGTGGTCCACCCCAATTACCTTCATGTTCTGTCTCACCTGCAATAAAATTACACGATGATGTTACAAAACGTGCATAACCCTTGTCAAGCACATACTGTGCAGAGATGAAGTGTGCATCTTTCCCAAGAAATTTTTGAATATGAAATCCAACACCTGGACGTAAATTTTCTAAACACCATAACAAATCACTGGTATTTTTACACACCTTTGTACCAAGTCCAGCAACAGATTTATTGATCTTGAACACTAATGGATAAGTAAACTGCTCTAAATCACTCACCTCACTTTTAGAAGTGAAAAAAAGCGTTTCCGGAATTGTCACACCTACAGAATCTACTAAATGCAAAAAATTATTCTTGTCATTCATTGATTCGGACATGTAAAGACGTTTTTTATTTGGACGCACACGATACGCTTCTGGTCCATAAAAAAATACATCCATCCATTTATCTTTGTATTCTGATAAAAGTGCTACATCAAATTCATTATTCCAAACAACACGCCTTGCATGTTGCAATCCACTTTGATCAAAATGTGCAGAAATTTGTTCCCAACCACTCTTTAATTCTTGTGGCAATTGAATAATGTCTTGCTCACATGTTACAGAGAGAGCGCGTCCAGCATATGGTTTGAGTCCAAGTACTTTTGCTAATTCTTCTTCTGTAATTTGCTCTACAAAATGATCTGTTGTCGGTGCTGCATCATCAAGTGCATGATTAACCAATGCTTTATTAAACGTATTTCCAATTGTACCTTTTTGTACAACTGAATGATTAACAAGATTTTCACCAAGCTCACCAACACCACCACGATGATTTGCAATTGAACCTTTTTTAACAGGTAAAGCATTTTCTCCCATAAATTGTGCAATGAACATTCCTCATTCCTCCTATTGTTATGAGTTTTTGAAAAAGATAAATTCTTTTACTTGTAATGAACACACTAACTTTTTTGTAAAAGCTAGCTTGTACTATTGATAAAAAAATTATCAATAGAAACAAGTGAGCTTTTCATGTTATTTTTGAAGCCATCACAAATCCTCACTATCATTAATATTCAGAATACAATCTTTTTTTCATTAAAAAATCACAAAATTGATATTTATTTTTTATTTTTCTACTTTTAATTGTGTTTGCACCGTTTCGAGAAGTAATTGTGAAATATTTTTAATTCCTTCTTTAGTTGTGAGATGTTTATTATTTATATCAAATGCAATAATTTCTACATCATCCATGTCATATACTTTTTCAAAAACCACACCGTCAGTATCCTTCATGCTCCATGGATTATTTCCTGCAACTACAAGATTAGTTCTGCTTTGCAAATCCTTTATGATATGATTCGCAGTTTCTTCTGCATCATCAAAAAGCACTGCAATATCAACATCTCTCTTAACACCATTATATGTTGGAAAAAATGAATGGATTTGTACAATAAATATTTTTTTATGTTTTTTACGTAATTCATCTAATACATCATATGCGCTATTGATATATGGCACAGCATACATCTGATATCGACTCCTCTCCTCATTATCAAAATATTCTTTTTTTACAAATATATTCTCTGGAATTTTTATCATTTTTTCTGTACCATATTTTTCAACAAGAAGTTCTGTTTTGAGCGGACAAGAATGAAATGTATTAATATTTTTTGTCGCCGCATTCAATTTACGGTTATAATCAATAACGAGCCGTGAAATCTTTGCATACAATGCGCTAGCATTCAAGTTTTTTGAAAGATATTCTGTCATTTCACGAGAAGCTACATCATAAAGATCTTTTGAATTTTTCAAATCTTCTTGTGAAAGGCCGAGATTATTATATTTTTCTGGAATATATTGTGAAGCATGTTCACATGTGAAAAAGATATGTGAATTATTTTTGATAATATACCGATGTCCATTACATTCGATCATAAAATAAGATAATTATTTTTTCTGATTACACTTTCAAAAAAATGAAAATGTAAATAAAAAAAAGAATTTGTAGAAGTGAGAATATTTTTTCTCACTTCTAACAAGTTTTAAATCAATAAATTAATCCTGCAATACCAGCACCTTGTGATACATTTATCTTGCGTTCTTGACGATATCTTTCATAGAAATCTACACGAATTATCGTATATAAATACTCGATATCATCACCATCAATCCAAAATGCTGGATTAAAATCAATAGCAAAATCTTCACCGTCAATTGTTACTGATGGAAGCCATTGTGTCTCCCATAAAGAATATTTTTGCTTTCCTCCTTTAAGTACTTTTTGCAACTCATCAATCCATGCTGTTGTGGGATGTTGCTCACCAAATATAAGTCCTTTTCCACTTGAGCCTCCATCTGGTTTTGCCATAAGTCTCTGATGATCATGCTGATCAACTGACCACCATATAGAATTATTATCAAGTGGTCGATTTTCTCCAAGAAGTATCGCAACATCTGGATCAGAAGAAGATAACAAAAGACTTTTATTTGTCACATCATCTTCTGTTCGCAAAACACGATTAAATATTATATGTTCATTTTGTGTGTGCAACCACTCAACAAAACCTCTGGAAAATACATAATCATTTTCACCATTTATACGTGCATCTCCCCATCGCCACATATGCTTCATCTTTTTTTTCATCACTTCTTTTGGTGTCATGATTGTAATATTGAGACCAGCGGCAACAAGATCATTGACGAGATACTGGTACCAACTTGCCTTAAGTGCACTACCTTGACCAACGACAAATGCAATTGGCACATCACCATACACATCCAAAATTCTCTCTGCCACAATTTCTGCAGCATTTACACATGGTATATGTGGATAATGATGTCGAATCATTGACGCAGCTGCTAGACACTCTGGTGAATGACCATTTACCTCATAAATACCTTTGATATATAAACCACCAAGATTTTCTGCAACCAAATCATCAGATCGTGCAAAAGCCGGCACGAGATCAAATCGATGTAATCCCATTGGATCAACACCATATCGACGTTCTCTTCGCAAATGCCGCCAAATCTTTTTACATGTCTTTATAACACGATCTCTCTCACAATCTTCAAGAACAAATGAACCTGTAAACATACCAATTCGCATATTTCCAATACGAATCTTGTTATCATCCAAAACAGAATCACTATTTTTTTGTACTTGCATCTCCCCTCCCTACTAATATCACTAATCGCAATCTAATACTTCACATTAAAGAACTAAAAAAACCGTCTCAATTTTGTGAGATCGGCCTACTTTTGCTTATTGTAATTTTACTTACGTATTCCATGCAAAAACAAATCGATCTCTCGAGATAAACAGAAACAAAAAGTAATACCAAATTGTTTGCACATGTTTTTGCATAAAAACCGTTAAATTGACAACAGTGCACATTTTACAGGAAAATTAACTTTTGTCAAGCAGTCTAGATTTTTATAACATATCTTGCTAGAATAGACACGTTATGAAAAATAAAAAATGTAACAATTTTATAAAAATATCCCTACTTTCACTACTTGTTTGTATTATTTTTATAGTACAAACAACGCCATTATTTGCTTCAGATATTGAAGATACATATGAAAAGTTAGAAGATTTAGATAAACAAAGTGAAAAAATTAATACACTTATTAAACTCAAACAAAAAGAACAAGCTGTGATCAATACGCAGATAAAAAAAATTGCAGATCAGGTTGCAGAAGCAAATGAGGAGATTAAAAATAGCGAAAAAGAAATTGAAAAATTATCATATGATATCAATCGCATCAAAAGTGAAGTGCAACAAAAAGAAACACACATCACCCTTCAAAAAAAAGTACTTGAAAAATTCATTCGTGAAAAATATCAAAACTACACACCGAACATAGAAATGTTCACAATGCTTAATATTGCAAATAATTACACGCAAAATCACAAGGATAATTTAAGCCATGCCACTGATAGTGTTGGAGATTTTATTGAAAAAATCCACAAAGAACAAGAAGAACTTAAAAAAGATCAAATAAATCTCGAAAAAAAATCAGGGCGCATTCAAGAGGTAAAACAAGACCTCGAACGACAAAACGATTCATTAAAAGATGTACAAAACTACAAACGTGTTTTATCTGCAGAAGCGTCAGCAGAGGAAGCAAAATATCAAAAAAAACTTGCAAAAATTGAAAAACAAAAACAAAAGATTTTGGGAGATCTCAATCTATTATATAACTCTGACATTGAAAATCTCATTGAAAAAGCACCAAAAAAATATCATGCAAGCACAAGTTGGTATTATTCTCAAAGAGATCCTCGTTGGGCAAATGAATTTATTGGAAATTCACGATCAACAATTGAAGATTATGGTTGTGCAATTAGTTCTGTAGCAATGGTATTTACATATTATGGAAAAAAAATTACTCCTAAAAAGTTATCAAACAAATCTATTTTTTATTGGGATTTGATTAATTGGCCAAATACTTGGGGCGATTTAACACTTTCAAGTAACATTACTCATTCTGGCGTGGATTGGGATGATATCGATGATGCAATTGATGATGATGAACCAGTTATTGTATTTATCAATGTTAGTGGTGGCGCAGGACATTATGTTGTCATACATCATAAAACAAAAGATGATAGGTATGTTGTCCATGACCCTTATCTTGGTTCAAATATTTATCTTGATTCCACAATTAAAGCATTTGGCGCAATGTATGGTGTCACCGTCTCACGCAAAAAAGCCGTAGATCAAATGATTTTATACAAAGAAAATTAAATTAAAAAAATTATTTCTTAACTTCTACAATATCTTGCTCTCCCCGTCGCACATCAAAACGATTTGGTTCATCATCTTGATAAATTACAAGTCCATCTTCACCAAACAACTCTTTCAAACTTTCAATCATTGTGAGCATTTGTGCAACAAGAGTCGGATGCACAAAACGTGTTGACCGAAGTTCTACAAGATAAATCAATGCTTTCAAATCTCCAACTACACGACATGGTACTCGATAACCCATCGCAGTATAATATTGTTTTATTTCTTCGCTGACTTCAAGATTTTCAATTGCTTTTTCTTGTTCAGAGATAAATGTAACTGCTTTTTCCTTTAATTCACCTGAAAGTGCATCGAGATACCATTGCTCAAATCCATGATCGTGTGTAAGTAATGGCATGCGTTGCACAACTGCACGATGTCTCTGAAGATCCCGATACGAACCAAAATCTAGCAAAAACTCATATCCAACTACACCACATTCTGCAATTGTTGGGGGTAGTTCTGTTTTCATTGGACGCGATTCCATTTGTTTTTTATGTTCAACAAGTGCTTCTCGATCAATATGATCAAAGAGTAATGTAAAATCTGTAATCTCAGTATTTTTATAATAATACTCTTTCTGCATCCATTCATTATTATACTTTTCAGTCATCTTAAATCGTTCATGTCCAAATGAATTTGGATACATTTCCTCAAGTGCTTTTTCTGTTTTTTCTGCAACATTACGCACTTCCTCTAATGGATGATGTCTGAGAAGCATTAATTCATCAGCAAATTGACGAAAATTCATACGCCATGCAATGTTTGTTGTTGCACCAGCTGGTAAAAATGCACGTGTAATATCAAAAGCACGTGCTGCAATCGCTTTTTCATATATTTTTTCTTTTTCACCGTCTTTGATTGGAAATTGTTCTTTTAGATATTTTTTCAAAGGTTCTTGTACATCAAGATAAAATTTTCGCCAATTCTCCATAATTTCCTCACCTTCTTTTGAAGCAATAGGATTAAGAAAAACTTGATTAGAAAAATCAATGTACCGTGTTGATGATTCTTGTCCTGAATACAAACGCCAATCTTGAATTGCTTTTGCTGCAAGCATAGAAATTCCTTCTACAAAAACTGTTGCACTGCCACAATCTCCAATTGATTTATGTCCATATCCAACATAAAATTTTTCCATGAAATTTTCTGCACCTTTTTCTTCCAATGTTTTAAGATGACTATGTATACCACCAATAGAACGTGAATGCAATGCCTGCAACATCGCTTCTGCTTGTGCATCAATTTTTGACTCATTATTTAGTACGAGCACAAATCCATTTTGTATTTTTAGTTCTTGAATAGAATGTTTTCTTTTCATATTTTCTTAAAAAATAATTTATATAATTGTCATAATTTCTTCATGTATATCATCAATAGAACGTAGTTCATTATTTTTTACACATTGCACACGAATCCAGTTTTTGTTATTTCTTGCAAGCCACAGCGCACTTCTACGTGAATTTTCTAAATATTCATAATTTTGCTCTACAATATCTTTTTTTCCTTCTTTGATATATTTCTTTTTTTGTTGTGCATTTTGTAACAATTTTACTGACATATTAATTGGGACATCAAGATAAATCACAATATCTGGTCGTGGTAACTGAAAAACACCAAATTCCATTTTATCTAACCACAACAAAAATTCTTTTCGTTTCCGCGAATCAAATATTTTTCCTCCCTGATGAATTTGATTTGCACTTACATATCGATCCAATACCACCGTACACCCATCATCAATCCATTTTTGGATTTTTTGCGATGATTCAAAACGATCAGCAGCATATACAAGTGAAGTAATGTGTGGATCAAGCATCAAAAAATCACCATAATCCCCCGTAATACATTCGCCAACAAATTTACCAAAAAAATTCTTTTCGTATTGTGGAAAATCAAGCGTGCGTACAGATATATCGGTTTTTTTTAATGCCTGTACCAGCAATTTTGTCTGTGTTGCTTTGCCAGAGCCATCCGATCCATCAATGACAATCAAGCGCCCTTTTTGCATATTTTCAATTTTTTATCAAAACAAAACGACATAAAAAATATGTCGCCCCCTTATATATTTTTCTCTATTTTCATTATATCACACACTTTTTTTGATGTTATCCACAATCTCTGGAAAGTGTGTTTGGCGAAAATGCCCTCGATCTTCAAATGTTATTAATTCTGCTTTTGGCAAAGATTTTTTATATTTTTGCGCATCAGCAAAATCTACACAATTATCGTCATGTGAATGATAAATGTATATTTCTTTACACACATCTTCTACTTTCTGTAAGTTTTGTGACAATGTAAATCCACCAGCACACCCAAAACACCCTGCAACAAGATGTAATTGTGCCAGAGAAATCGTAAGCGTATTTTCTGCGAGATATTTTGCCAAAAAATTTGCACCAAGTGAATGCCCTATAAATACCGCATCATCTGTGATGTATGGCAGAATTTTAGAAAACCATATATCCCACTCAGTATATTTTGCATCACGTGGATTTGGCATGTGTGGTGTAATTACACAGAACCGATCCCCTAAATCTTTTTGTAGATTTTGTTTCCATCGTACTATCACCATTTTATCAAATTTTTCTTGTGTAAATGTATAATTGTGTAAATACGTCAAATATTCTTTTTTTGTATTCCATGCTTCACCACCTCCTATGACAACAACATGTTTTTTTACATTCATAAATTCCATTTAGTTCTGAATAAATTTATAACAATCCAATTGATTTTCGAACACAAAGCATTTTCCTTTCTGCGATTTCATTAGCTTTCTGCGCTCCATTCTCGAGAATTTTTTGTACTTCATTATTTTCTATTTTTTGCATCTTTTCTTGAAATGGCATGAGAAATTCTATAACAATTTCTGCAAGATCGTTTTTGAAATCTCCATAACGTTTACCAATAAATTTCCTTTCCACCTCATCAGTTGTCATATCAGAAAGTAGTGCATAAATATTAATTAAGTTCTTCAGCGCTGGCTTGTCATCTCTATATACAATCTCTTCGCCACTATCAGTAACAGCTTTTCTGATTTTTTTACGCACTGTTTCTGCATCGTCCATCATCGCGATATAACTCAATTCACTCGATGCTGATTTACTCATTTTTTTCTCTGGATCAGTCAAACTCATAATACGCTTCCCTTCTGTAGTTAATTGCACTTCTGGAATTGTGAATACATCGCCAAATTTCTTGTTGAAACGCCGTGCGAGCGTACGTGCAAGTTCCACATGCTGTACTTGATCTTCGCCCACTGGCACAATCACCGCATCGTAGAGCAAGATATCAGCTGCCATGAGCACTGGATAATCAAAAAGTCCGACACTTGCACGCTCTGCACCACCTTTGTGACTTTTGTCTTTAAATTGCGTCATTTTTTCCATGTCCCCCATCCGTGCTGCCGTACAATTCAAAATCCAACAGAGTTCTGTGTGTGCACGCACATGTGACTGCACAAACATCAGTGATTTCTGCTGGTCAATCCCTGCTGCAAGATACACACGCACCATTTCCATCACATTTTTGCGCAATGCATCAGGATCATGCGCCACAGTAATTGCGTGCAAATCTACCACACAAAAAATCGCGTCACATGTGTCTTGTAATTGCACCCACTGATGTACTGCCCCCAAATAATTGCCTAAATGAATATTGCCTGTCGGCTGAATACCAGAAAATAATCGTTTTGTCTCCATCATGATAATCACTACATATTACGGTGTCATTGTAACACAAAAACACAAAAGATGTGACACAATCGCCACATCTCTTGTTCCATGTCCTACAACACATCCCCTTTCACTTATAATCTAATCCCTACAACAACTATACTTCAATCACCACCGGAAGAATCATTGGGCGTCTTTGTGTTTTTTGAAAGAGATATTCTCCGACACGGTCACGGATATCATTTTCCACCTGCCTATAATCCATTTTTGTGTCTTTACTTGTTGTTTTTTTAATCACTTTTTTTACATGCACTTTTGTCTCATTAACGAGATCAAAATTATCTTTTACATAAATAAACCCACGTGATGTAACCTGCATATTCCCCACAATTTCTTTTGATTTACCATCAATTAATACCGTGATCACATACATACCATCTTCTGCAAGCATTTGTCGATCACGAAGCACTACATGCCCAATATCTCCTACACCAAGACCATCCACAAAGACATAACTTGCATCTGCTTTTTCTTTGCGAATACGAGACCCTTTTTTATTAAATTCGATAATGCCGCCATTATCAAGCACTGCAATACGCTTCGGTGAAAACCCTGTTTTCACTGCAAGATTCCCCGCTTCCTTTAACATAAAGTAATTTGCATAAATCGGGATAAAATATTGTGGTTGCACCATCTTCACAACCGTCTGAATATCTCCAGCCGTTGCATGTCCTCCAGTATGTACATCCAAAATACTTGAATGTATCACATTATCACATTTCCTATATAAATTATCTTTCAATCTCTGAATAGAACGTTCATTTCCCGGAATAATCGAAGAGGAAAATACAATCGTATCTGATTTCTTCAGCTTAATAAATCGATGATTATCTGTCACAATGCGATTAAGCACTGCATTGTGCTCGCCTTGTGCTCCTGTACACAGTACAAGTACTTTATTATCAGGATAACGATCAATCTCATTAATTGGAATCAAAAGATTTTTACTTACTTTCAAATAGCCAAGCTGTTGCGCAACTTCCACATTAGTTCGCATAGAATACCCATCAAGAGCGACCTTACGACCAATTCTGTCTGCATATTGTAAAAGTAGTTTAATTCTTTTAATCTGCGAAGAAAACATTCCAAGGATAATTCTTCCTTTTGCTTCCTGAATCAACTGTTCAATATTGTGTTGAACAGTTTTTTCACTATTCGCCTCTTGTTTGATTGAGCCAAGACTTTCAAGCATTAATATACGTGGCTCTGGAAATTTATTTAACTGTTCATATGTAATCTTATTACCATCAACAGGATCATGATTAATCGTCCAATCTCCGAGATGAATCGGTGTGCCAACTGGTGTCACAAGTGCAACACCCATCGAATCCATGATGCTATGCTCCACTTCAAAGAAATTTGCAATAAATTCACCAAGTCGAATTTTTCGATTAATATTTTTTACACTAATCGTACGCATTTTCTCACTTGATCCAGGATCTTGATCTTCAAGCTTTTTCTTGATTAATGCAAGCGTAAGATCACGTGCAATTACTGGTGGATAACCAAGCTGTTTAAGTAAAATCGGAGCTGCACCAATATGATCAAGATGACCATGTGTAAAGATGACACCACGAATGTTTTTTTCTTTTCCTTTCAAATAACTTATGTTTGGCACAATATAATCTACTCCTGGCATATCCTCCTCTGGAAATTGCATACCCATATCAACAATGACAATATCTTTACCATATTCAAAAATGGTCATATTACGACCAACTTCCTCCTGGCCACCAATTGGAATAATACGCAATGTTCCTTTTTCTGTTTTTGGAATACGTACAGAACACTGCTCCCCATTAGAAAATGTAGAAGACACAATTCGCTCTGCATTAGTCCGTAAAGTTTGTTTGCGCGCACCTTTTCTTCGCGTCTTTTTTACAGAAGCTTTCTTGGTTTTTGCACTAGTTCTTTTTGTGCTCTTTTTTGCAGTTTTGTTCTTTGTTGCATTAGAACGCAACTTTTCTGCATTTTTTTGTGCTGTTCGACTCACCACTCCACTTGAACTAGTGTTGCGCTGTGCTTTTGTTATTTTTTTTGCAGTAGCACTCTCTGCATTTCCTTGATTTTTTTTCATAATTAAAGATTCACATAAACACTATAAAAATTACAAATATTATGTGAAAAATATAAATTTACATTCGATTAAAATAAATAAAAAGACTACATTTTTATTGCTTTTTTGACAAAAAACGATATTGCGCACATTATGCGAAAAAAGATTATTATTCTAAAATGCCTAATAAAAGTAGTAACTTAGTATATAAATATAGCACAAAATTAAAATTTATGCAAGACCACCACCATACATTATTCGATAGCTTTTTTAAAATCCTCTACCATATCCACTGGTGTTGGATCTTGCCCATATTCCAACGCAAGATAATATGAGATCCAGTCACACAATCCAATTGTAGAAAATAACTTACGAAACATATCTCCATCTACTATATCAATAATATTAACATCCAATCCCTTCTCTCGCAACGCAATTGCAGTTGCATCGTATCGCACAATATTCCGCGGATGATCATTTTTATCACGCAATATTAATATAGAAAATTGTGCTTGAGGATTTGTAAATCCTACAAACTCATTATGATTAAGTTCTGGAAAATAATTCCAAAATGCTGGCACCTTACTATTTTCATTAATCTTAATTTTCCACACAAGAGCAATAGATTGAAGCGTATCTGATGCATAGATGATTGGAGTTTTCCCAACCAACTTTTTCGCATACTCTCGTCCAATTTTTTCATACAAAGCAATATCTGTACGAATCTCTTCAGAAATTTCATCTACAATTTTTTTGGAAACATCAGGAATCTTTTTTGTATCAATGAGAATTTGTAATATTGCAGAAACAAAATGTCCTGTTGCCATACGTGGTTGAAAATTTTCAAAAGGAATTGGCAATTTTATATGTGGCACATTATTTTTTTTGCACATTTCCTCTATACGACCACCTGCTGAAATACCCACACATGGTAAATTATTTTTGAGAGCTTCTTCAAAAGATGTAATTGTCTCCTCTGTATTTCCTGAATGTGAGCAAATGATATTCAAACAATTCTCATACGCTTCTACAGGTAATTTATATGTTCTATTTTGATAAAATGTAATATGTTTACTTTCAACATCCTGTGCAAAAACATCTTTCAAATATGTCAGAAGCACGTCAATATGCAATGCACTACCACCCATACCTGAAACTGCAACTTTATCAAAATTCTCATCAATAACAACACCTTTTGCAACAGCAAATCCTTCAGAAAACTGATCTGCACTGGTTAATATAACTTTTCTGAGATTGCTTACATCAATAATGTCATTCATTGTTTTTATTTTACAAATTATATTATATACTGCACAAATTTCTTGTGTTTATTGTTTCTTTATGCGTTTTTCTTTAATATACCATGAATTCACATCCACATAGCGATCACGCGAACTATTAACATTTTTCACAGACATTCCCTTAATCGCATCAGAATGCATAAAAGAAATCTTTGGCGCAAACAAAAATACTGCTGGAACCTCTGATTTCAATTTTTCTTGTTGTTTTTTATAAAAATCTTTTTGTTCATCTTCTTTTTTTGTTTTAAGCACATTTTCAAGAAATGCATTCATATCCTCATCGTCAAAAAGTGCATAATTCACACCGGGATCTCTCTTTTCTTCGGCATGCCACAAAGGTAAAAGGTTTGGCTCAAAACGCATTTGATGTGCATAAAGCACTGCATCATAATCTCGTGGTTTCAAAATATTGCTCTCAAGATCTCCTTTTTCATGTTCTTGCACATTAAGTTCAACACCAACCTCTTTCCATTGCTCCTTGAGCATTTGTGCAATCTTTATAAATTGTCCATGACTACCACTCACATGCAAAAGGATTGAGAGGCGATCATCATCTTTGGCACGAATTCCATCTTCTTCTACTTTCCACCCTTTTTCTTCAAGAAGCACTTTTGCACTTTCAGGATCAAAAGAAACTTGTTGCTGCTCAGAATCATAACCTACAAATCCTTCTGCAAATGGTGAATATCGCACGGCTGCGCCATCACCAAAAACTTCTGCGACAATCTTATCTCGATCAGTCGCTCGCGACAATGCTTCTCGCACCTCATCATATGCAAGAGGGACACTTTTTGTTTGATTAAAAAATACTGCAAAATAATGCGGAAGTGCAATCATTTGTTTCTGCGCACCATCACTAATTGCAGCTACATGATCTTTTTGATCTACAGCAACAGCAGACACTTCTCCACGAGAATACGCACCAATTGCATCCAAACGTGTTCCATAGAAATTTATTACAAATTTTGTGATATATGGCTCACCTTTATGATATTTTTTATATGAACGAAACGTATAGGAATCAATAAGATCTTTATCTTCATTAATATCAATATCTACAAACTCATAAGGACCTGTTCCAATTGGCTTTTGATTATACTCTGCAAGCTGAAATTGTTCTGGACTCACACTACTCCAAATATGCTCAGGAATAACACCAAAATTCAAACTGTGAAGAAATAAACTATTTGGTTCTTCCAAAACAAATTTTACTGTAAAATCATCAATTTTTTCTACTTTCACATTCTGCCACAATAAACGCATCTCGCTACTTACACCAACAGCACCGTATTTAATATCTTTTGCAATAGATGTCGTAAATATAACATCATCAGCATTAAACTGTTCTCCATCATGCCAAAAGACATTTTGTCGCAAAAACACTGTAAATTCTTTTGCATCATCTGAAATCTCAAATCGATCTGCTATATCAGGACGCAAAATACCATTTTCATCATAAGAAAAAAGACCGTTAAATATCAATTTTGTTAAATCTTGGTCTGAAGATGAACGCGACAAAAAAGGATTAATATATCGTGGCTGTCCCACAATCGCTTCTATATATTGTCCACCATATGTCGGTTCTAGAACCGTAAAATGTCGATATACTGAAATAACCCACCAAAAAGATGTTCCTACAATCACTAATATAAGAAAAGCAACAAAAAGCTTACGCCACAACGTAAATTCTTTCGTCGCATAAAAAAGTTTTCTTGGTGATAAAATTGTCTTCAAAAGAAAGTGTTTTATAAACAAAATTTACACATTAAAATTGCTCTTTTTCCAATGCAAAACTACACACCAATTGTAACAGTAAAAAGCGCTATACCTAAAAACAATACTGAAAGCAAGACTGAAGAGCGTACAAGGAATTTTTCAAAACCTCTTTTTGTATGATACGAACCACTAAAATCTCCAGCAATTGACCCAAGTCCTTCCCCTTTATTCTGCATCAATATCACTACAACAAGCAAAACTGCTACAATTGCCTGTACTACCAATAATATTTCCGTCATAATTTTCTCATTTATCTCTTCCAAATACTACTACATCACGAATAAAAAGTCAAAACATTGAACGTACTTTTTTCTCGAACTTTTTTGCAATAAAACCCTTTCCAAATTCTAAAAATTCTCTCAAAACAATTAATTGCATATTTTCACAATGCATGAACTACAACAAAAACTCTCCTAATAAAAAGGTTTTAAAAATTTCAAATCCCTGACTAACGCTTGCTCCACTGCGGTGAGCGACGTGCTTTACGAAGTCCTGGCTTTTTACGTTCAACCTTACGTGCATCTCGTGTTAAAAGACCGTCAGCTTTAAGTATTGGACGTAGTGCTTCATCATATTTTACAAGTGCACGTGCAATACCGAGTTTTGCAGCATCAGACTGTCCTGAAAGACCCCCACCCTTCACCAAAATCATAATTGCACATTTCTCTTGCATACCAGCAACCTTGAGTGGCTCAAGAATATGATCTTTTTGCGTATCTGTCGCAAAATATTCATCAAATTTTTTACCATTTACAATAATATCTGTAGATTTCTTTTCATCACAGTATACACGCACCTGAGCTACAGCAGTTTTACGTCGCCCTACTCCAGCATGATATGCACCATCAAATGTCTTTTTTTCACTTTTAGTCGCTTGCTTGGTTGTTGCCATAATATATCTTAAATTAGTTGTTCTTATGCATGTTCTACATGAATCTGTTTTGTATGCTCATCATTATTATAAATAAACAATCTTTTTTGCATTTGACGTCCAAGTTTATTTTTTGGAAGCATGCCCACCACAGATTTTCGTATAATTTCAGAAGCATTTTCTTCACGCAACTCTTTTACTGTTTTTTCAGTGATGCCACCATGATATCCAGAAAAACTATAATACTTCTTATCAGTTTCCTTATTACCAGTCAGTTTAATCTTATCCGCATTAATAATCACAACAGCGTCACCATCATCAATATGCGGTGTATAGTCTACTTTATTCTTTCCTGACAAGATCTTTGCAACCTCTGTAGAAAGTCTTCCAAGAACCTTGTTATTTGCATCAAATAGATGATATTGTCGTTCCATGTCTTTATTAAGTCAATCGTTATAATTTATTTATCTTCAGAAGATTCTGCTTTTACCTTCGTTTCTTTTTTCTCAGTTTTTTTCTCAACAACATCAGTCTTTCCAACAAAATCTACTAATTCAACAATTGCCATACGCGACGCATCACTTCTCCGTGGTGCCAATTTAATTACACGTGCATAACCACTATCTCGTGCATCAAATTTTTCCATGCTCTCCACCACAATATTCACAGCATCGCGAGAGAGATCATTTTTAATTTTTCGAATCATTTCCATTTTTGATCCCTTTGCTCTCTTTGCTTTTGTAATGATTTTGTCGATCGCACTTTTTGTTTCTTTGGCTTTTGCCTCAGTTGTCTCAATACGACCATGAATAATCAAATTACTCATAAGAGATGACATAAGAGCTTTTCGTTGTGCTCTCACGCGTCCAAATTGTCTCCCTGTTTTTCGGTGTTTCATGACTTTATTACAATACTACTTATTTTCCTCTTCAACTTCTTCAACATCAGTTGTTTCAATATCAGTCACATCTGAAACGCCACCACCTGATGATATAGCGTTGAATTGCTCTACTAAAATATCTACAGACTTATCAAATGCCTCTTGCGGAGTGATGCTTCCGTCTGTCACAATTTCAAGAGTTACTTTTTCATAATCTGTTCTTTTACCGACTCGCATATTCTCCACATTGTAATTTACACGCTTTACTGGCGTATATACTGCATCGATCACAATTGATCCAACTTCTTTCTCTTCTTCATTTTGATCAGATGGTACGTAACCAATTCCTTTTTCAACTGTAAATTCCATCTCCAATGCTGATTTCTTATCAGTAAGTGTTGCGATATGCTGAGAACCATCTACAATTTCAAGATCAGCAGAAGTTTTAATATCTCCAGAAGTTACTACCTTTTCACCTTTTACACTTAATGTTGCGGTCATCTTCTCATCACTATGCATACGAAATCGCACTTGCTTCAAATTAAGAATAATCTGCACAACATCTTCCATCACACCATCAATTGCTGAAAACTCATGAGGCACACCCTTGATTTTCACAGAAGTGATTGCTGCACCTTCAATAGAAGAAAGTAATACTCTACGAATTGCATTACCTAGAGTTGTACCATATCCAGGAAAACATGCAGGAATCTCGATCATGCCTGTATTTTCCTTACCTTCCGTATACTGTGACGCTTGGGGTATCGAAATTTTTGACATATTTTTATTTAAATTAGTTAAAAAAATAAAGCTAAAATTACTTAGAATAAAACTCAACGATCACCTGTGCATCAATATTTGCATCAAAGTCCTCACGCTTTGGCAAAGCAATCATCTTACCAGCAAGAGCTTTCACATCCAACGAAAGCCATTTTGGTGTATTTTTCTTATTCACAATGTATTGTTCTTGATTTTTGAAATATCCGTTATCTTTCTTCGATGGATTAATCGTGATCTCATCACCAACTTTTACCTCATATGAAGGAATATTCATTTTCTTTCCATTTACATAAATCATTGAATGATTCACAATCTGACGTGCTTGTGGACGTGTGTTTGCAAATCCGAGACGATACACCACGTTATCAAGACGTTGTTCTAGACGCGCTAAAAGCAAGTCGCCTGTGACACCAGGACGATTTTTCACATCTTCATAGTGCTTACGAAATTGTTTCTCCATCACACCATAAACATATCGTGCTTTCTGCTTCATCATAAGTTGCTTCCCATATTCACTCTTATTTCGTGAAAAACTCTTGCCATGCACTCCTGGTGGATAATTCTTACGTGACAAAATACGATCATATTTCTCTGATCCGAAAATATTTTCGCCAAACCGACGACAAATCTTTGCTTTTGGTCCTCTATATCGAGCCATATCCTTGTATACTGTTAACTAAAAATTAAACACGACGCGGTTTACGACGAGTGCATCCATTATGTGCAATCGGCGTAATGTCTTTAATAAGACTAATCTCAAATCCTTTTGCAGCAAGTGCACGAATTGCAGCATCACGTCCACCACCAACACCCTTTACAAAAACTTGTAATTCTTTTATGTTATTCTTTTGGATTTTTTCAACCACATCATTTACAATTTGGCTCGCTGCATACGGCGTTGATTTCTTTGCACCCTTGAATCCAAGAGAACCAGCACTAGACCAACCCAAAACAGCTCCATTAAGATCTGTAATTGTCACAATTGTGTTATTATATGTTGATTGAATATGCGCCTGACCTTTACGAATCTGTCTCTTACCACTTTTTTTCCTCTTAAGAGGCTGAGCAGTAACAACTTCTTTCGCAGAAGCTTCCTTTTTCTCTTCAAAAACCACTTTTTCAGTAGGTTTTTTCTCTTCTTTTATCGTCTTTTCGTCACTCATGATTTCGTATCTAAATAAAAAATGTTATAAGAAAAATAAATAGACTATGTCTTTGAGGCTGCAGCAGCACGACCACTTCCCATTGTTACACGTTTATTTCCGCGTACTGTACGATTATTTGTCTTTGTACGCTGACCACGCACTGGCAATCCCCTATGATGACGTGTACCACGATAGCAACCAACTTCCTTGAGACGACGAACATTCATATTTTTTTCATGTCTCAATTCACCTTCTACCTTAAATTCTTTTTCGATTACTTCGCGCAATTTATTTGCATCTTTTTCTGATATATCTTTTGTCCGTGTTGTTGGATCAATTCCTAAACCTTCAAGAATCTTTTTACTTGTAGAAATTCCAATACCATAGATATAAGTCAAAGAAACATCTATACACTTTTCATCTGGTATATTTACACCTGCAATACGAATCATATATTCTTACTATTATCTATAAAAATTATCCTTGTCGCTGTTTGTGTTTTGGATTTGAACAAATCACATAAACGCGGCCTCGACGACGAACCACTTTACATTGTTTACAAATTTTTTTTGCTGATGCGCGAACTTTCATTTCTTAATTTCTTTAAAAACAAAAACTTTACAACCTCTGTGTTATGCGACCTTTTGTCAAATCATAAGGACTCATCTCAACAAGCACCCGATCTCCTGGCAATAAACGAATATAATGCACTCGCATTTTCCCAGAAATATGTGCTAACACTTCATGACCATTATCAAGCTCCACACGAAATGTTGTACTTGGTAGTGTTTCCACAACCACTCCTTCTAATTTAACTGTATCTTTTTTCGCCATAAATTATTCAAAAATTATTCAAAAAAATCTATAACAACAAAAAACAAGAGGGTGTTATCCACACTGTTTCCATTCCTAGATCCTGACCTCATATACTTAGAAAACCTCTTCCAACATCTTTGTATTTAGCTTTTTCTGAACGTGTAACTTATATTATACAAAATCACAAAAATTGTCAAGTCGCTCGCCTTACAACATAAACACTACTTCGCATACAAACACCTTTTCAACCTCTCAAATCCACAAAAAGAAGAAAAAACATTCTGTCATCACCTCCCAAAACCCTAATTCTTCATCCGTATATTCCCAATCCATTTTGTGATTCCTCTTGCTTTGATTTGTGTTTGATCTGATTGTGCTGTTTCAGAAAGTGTTGTAAATACCATTTCTGATCC
>PDPP01000039.1 GCA_002747515.1 Candidatus Moraniibacteriota bacterium | reverse complement strand
TGTGGGACTAGCAGGGTTCGAACCTGCGACCAAGCGGTTATGCATCTTACTATCATTTTCATGACTTCTTTCGAATTTGTAAGCTGGACTATCCCTTCATCCACAGATGACTATATCATAATGGATGTCTGCCGTCTAGTCTCTACACCTTTCCAATTGCAGATCAAACAACTGGACTTGGCTCGGGATTGTCATGGTTTTTATAAAAAACGGTAGATTTCCCCGAATTTGACAGATAATCACTTGAAAATTACTCTTCAAGCAGCCCTACAAAAAACATTCATATCATATAATAACACAACGTAGAATGTGCAATTTTTGAGCCGCGTGCTCTACCACTGAGCTATAGTCCCCTCTGTCTTTACAAATGTGCCGAGGGAGAGAATTGAACTCTCGACACAAGGATTTTCAGTCCTTTGCTCTACCACTGAGCTACCTCGGCTCATGACTATTAACGGATTGTGTTTGTGTGCACGTTGAGAGACTCGAACTCCCGGCCCTCTCGGTGTAAACGAGATGCTCTAACCAACTGAGCTAAACGTGCCTGCCGAAATTTATAAAAAACTGTGGCAGACGAGCCTGCCGAAATTTTTTATAAAAAACTTCGTTATAAAATGTTTTATAAAAAAACTGTGTACAAAATTCACTATACTATATTTTTTTAAAAAAATCCAGTTTTTTCTGTGCCCAGGGCGGGACTTGAACCCGCACGCCCCAATGGAGCCTAGGCCCTCAACCTAGTGTGTATACCAATTCCACCACCTGGGCATATGATAAACAAAGATGTCGAGAAGAATATCTATAAAATCCTCTCGACATACTGTGCAATAATTATTTTTTTTCTTTTTTCTCTTCTGATTTAGGATTATCTTCTTTTTTCTCTTCTGATTTTTGAGAAACTTGTTTTTCAGTTTTTTCTTGTTTTTTCTTTACAACTTCTTTTGGAAGAATTTCAGATGCATCTGTAAATTTGAAACGGAGTGCCTTCGCAGCCTTATCACGTACATAATATAATTTTGACTTTCGTACTTTTGCACGTTTTACAAGTTCAATTTTTTCGATATTTGGTGAAAATGCTGGTACGACGATTTCTACACCAACACCATTAGATACTTTTCGTACAGTAATCATCGGAGAACTACTCTGTCCGCCTTTAATTGCAATAATCATACCTTCAAAAATCTGAACACGTTCTTTTTCACCTTCTTTAATTTTTCGATATACACGCACAACGTCACCAGCATAAAAATCAATATTTTCTTTCCGCTGCGACTTATTAAATTCGATTACTTCACTTCTCATACTTTTCTGAATTAAAATATAGTTTAACTTTTGTCACTGCAGAGTGTAAAACGCTAAAAAATGCCTGTCTACACAGTCATCGCATTTCACCCCTGTTAAAAGTCTTTCACTATCATAGAGGATATTCACGATTTCGTCAATAGTAATTTATATCTCTTTCATGTTTATGTATAACACAAAAAAATATTCTCCCACAAAAAGATTATTAAAATCTTCTTGATGGCAAAATACTAACTCTTTAAAATTCCTTTATTTTAAATGATGCAAGAATTGTCCGCTGTGTCACAAGATCAAACTTAGAATGATTTTCATAAGAATACCATTGATTTTTTTCAATATCTATTGACCAATCATAATCTCTTTTTGCAATATCTTTATCCCAATATGAAATTGATAGCAGATAATTAAATTCTTCTGATTCAATCAAATACTTATGAAATACAGAGATATGCGCACCAAAACTCTGACAAGCAATTACATTTGAAATCTCATGAACGAAATTTAAAGAAGGAATCTCT
>PDPP01000006.1 GCA_002747515.1 Candidatus Moraniibacteriota bacterium | reverse complement strand
AACTTTCTTACTATCTCTCAACAAACAAAACCAAAAATGTGTTTCATTTGCTGATTTGAGAGCAATGGAGAAAAAATTTCTATATTCTCTACGCGTCACCGCACCTTTTGTTTCCACAACATTAGCCATGATACTCGTACCAGACCGAAACAACTGATCAGCTGTGCGTCGTCCCACAACATCATGTGGCAATGTGTCCACAAATGCAACAAGTTTCAATGTAAATTCATACAATCTTTTCTTGAATGCATCATCCATACAAAACTTTTGAATTATTATTTATCATTTTTAACTTAACACCGTACCAGGGGTGAGAATTGAACTCACGACCTTGGGCTTATGAGTCCCACGCTCTAACCAACTGAGCTACCCTGGCTAATTGTATATCAAAACACAAAAATAAAAAATATTTTTGATATGAAATTTTTTATTTTGCATTTTGCATTGTTGCGGGGGATGGATTTGAACCACCGACCTCCTGGTTATGAGCCAGACGAGCTGCCAGACTGCTCTACCCCGCTACACTGTACATAATATAATCCACCAATAATAAATATTGAGACTACAAAAACATACACAACTCGTGTACAAAAAATACTATACCACCCACAAAAAATACTGTCAACCTTTATAAATTTGATATTTTATTATACACTCCTTCAATCTATAATCACAACTATTTTTCAATCTCATTTACAGATAATCGATATTTTTTAAAAACTTTTCATACACACCAAGTGCATTTTTTGCCTGCTCTTGTGTCACAGAAACATTTGTATTTTGCACAATCTTATTACTCAACGTATGCACATCACGCACAAAACCGATACTTGTGAAACTACCTGCCGGCAACTGCGCTAAACGCTCTGCAAAATTGTCTCCGCTATATCCTTGTATTTCAAGTGCTTTGAACACAAATTGATCAGCTTCCAAAATTGCCACTTTATACTGATCTTCATCATCCGAATTCAATCTCTCTATAATCGCATTCCAGATTCGAATATCCTGACGTTTTGTAGTTTTTACCGATGAATCACCCTTATGCATTGCACGCAATTGATTACGTACATTTCCAAGATGTATCAAAAGAATCACATCCACAATTAAAACCGCAGAGTAAATTGCTAAAAAAAATTTTATCATGAGAAAAAATGTACTATCAGCAAATGCAAAAAACCATTCACTGATTATTGTCAAAAATGTCATCATTACTTCCTCCATATTGAAATTTTTACGAATTTATTTCAAAAGTATATCCCGCATTAAGAATTCCTTCTTCATCAAACCATTTTCCCATTAACTGACCGCCAACAGGCAAATCTATACCATCTTCTATCACCGAACCAATTGGAATAGAAAGCGCTGGCACACCTGCAAGATTTGCCGTAATTGTGTAAATATCAGACAGATACATTGTGAGTGGATCATCCACTTTTGCACCAAACTTGAATGCAACTTCTGGAGCTGTTGGTGTAAAAAGATAATCAACTTTTTCCAATGCATCCTTGAAATCTTTTTTTATAAGTGCACGCACTTTTTGTGCCTTTTTGTAATATGCATCATAATATCCCGCTGACAATGTATACGTACCAAGCATCACACGACGTTTAATCTCAGGGCCAAATCCTTTACCACGTGTTTCTAGATACTGATCAAGAATTGTCTCTGGTTTTACATTCTCCACGCCACCAAAACGAATACCATCAAACCGTGCAAGATTTGAACTAAGCTCTGATGGCATGATGATGTAATATGTTGCCAATGCATATTCTGTATGTGGCAAACTCACTTCTTCAATCTCTGCACCAAGATCTTTATATTTTTCAATCGCTGTCATATACACTTCTTTTACGCGATCATCCAAACCATCACCTAAGTATTCCTTTGGAATACCAATCTTTGCACCAGCCAACTCTCCAACACAATAATCTTCATATGGCTTATCTCCACTCTGTGCACTTGTTGCATCATTTTCATCACGACCAGAAATACGACTCAGCACAATCGCTACGTCTTCTACAGTTTGTGCAATTGGACCAACCTGATCAAGACTTGATCCCATCGCAATCACACCATACCGTGACACACGACCGTATGTCGGCTTGAGGCCCACTACACCACAAAAACTCGCTGGTTGACGAATTGATCCGCCTGTGTCGGTACCAAGTGCCCACACAACTTCATCACCAGCCACAGCTACTGCACTACCACCACTAGATCCACCTGGAACACGCGATGTGTCAATAGGATTTTTACTCGGACCGTATGCAGAGTTTTCTGTACTGCTCCCACACGCAAACTCATCCATATTTACCTTTCCCATGATTACAGCATCAACGTCCTTTACACGCGCAACAACCGTCGCATCATATGGCGCAATATAGTTATCAAGCATTTTAGACGCTGCAGTCGTCCGCACACCTGTAACACAAATATTATCTTTAAGTGCACATGGAATTCCTGCTAGTAAATCGATTTTTTCTGCTGCAGAAATCTTTTTATCCACTTCTTCAGCAGACTTCAGTGCGAGCTCTTCTGTCACAGTGAGAAAGGCTGCAAAATCGTCATCTTTTTCTGCGATTTTTTTCAGATATTCCTCCGTGAGATTGACTGCACTTATCTCTCCACTTACCAATTTTTCATGTAATTCCCTGATCATATATTAGACTACTAAATTGTTAAATTTATAGACTAGCAACTGCTTTTTATTGTCTTTTCATCTATCAAATTTTAACAATTTTTTAATTATATTTATAAACCCACCAGATATCTTAAACAACCTACATATATTTTATCGAAATTTTAGATATCTAGTTATTTGATTTCCAATGCTCTAAAGCACATTTTTTACCTTGATATATCCATCATGCACATCTGACACATTGTCCATGATTTTCTCTTTCTCCGTTTCATCCACTGCATCCACAACATCTCTACGGTATACATTTGTCACACCTGTTATATGCCCAATTTCTTCCACATCATTTGTATCTAACTCTTGCAGTTTTTCAAAATAGTGCAAAACAGAAGAAATGTCTTTTTGATATTCATCAATTTCAGCATCTGTCACACCAATCCGCGCAAGCATTGCAATGTCCTTTATTTTATTTTGTGTTAATTCCATAAAACTATATAAAAATATTATCAAAACAAAAGTCACGTATATTCTCACTATACGTGATATTCGCTCTAAGAGCAACGGCTTTAAGAACTTTTTTATAATTGATTGATTAAACAATCATTTGGAAGGTTAAATTTCGTGTCACCTAATATTTCATATTTATCGTATCGTTCACCTTCTTGATACTGACTTGTTTCATTCATAAAAATCCATCCAAAAAATAGAATAATAACTCCAAAAATTATCAATAAAAAAGTTACAATAAAAGCATATACACCATACACTACCCACACGGCAATTCTATTTGGACCATTTTGCATATCAGTATACACGACAACTGACTGTGCAATCATATCATGCAATCCTCGTTTTTTTCTCGTAAATCCTGCCATAAAATAACCAACATACAACGTAATTCCTGAAAGAAATTTTCCCAAAATCTCACGAAGAAAAACTTCTTTGAGAGTGAGTTTTTTTCCATTTTCTGCAATAACCTTTGCACCAACTGCCATTTTTCCAATCGTTGCTTGAAATTTATATGTCATCAAAACAAAATACCCCCATCCGATGATAAGACTAATGAGATAACTTAGAAATTGTACAAATATTTCCACAAATAATACATCAACAATTTCTGCCATAAACCCCAAACCAAAACCAATTGGAAAACCAATTGTGGCTATAAGTATTCCAATTATAAATCCATCAATAATCGATGCTGCACCACGAACCCAAAAACCACTATACCAGTATTCCTTCATAGAATTTTCTTGCACAATCTCAGCATCATGTACCACCTCTTTTTCTTCCTTCATATTATATAGAAAATTATTATTTCCTCTAGTATCGCACAAACACACTAATTCATCAATTGTATAAATGTTGACTCATCCAATATTTTCACACCGAGATCTTGTGCTTTTTTTAACTTTGATCCGGCATTTTCCCCCGCAAGAACATAATCCGTTTTCGCACTTACACTCGATGCTGTTTTGCCTCCAGCTGCACGAATCTTCTCTTTTGCCTCGTCACGTGTCATAGACGCCAACGTCCCTGTAAGCACAAACACTTTACCACTCATCCCATTATTTTTATCCGACACTTCGGTAATTTTTATATGCACACCAGACACATTCATACGCTCTAACATGTGTGCATTTTTATCATTTGTAAACCACTCCACCAAACTCTCCGCCGCTCGCTCACCAATCCCATCAATACTTTGCCATCTCTCACAATCTACATGTGAAAATACTGTAACAAGACTTCTCAGATCAGTGATTTCTTTTGAAGAAATTTTCATGAGGTTTTGTGTAATGAGTACCGCAGTTTCTTCTCCAACATATCGAATGCCCAGTGCAAAAAGAAATTTTTCTAACTGTACTTCTTTTGCCGCATCAATCGCATCAATTAAATTTTCCGCTGATTTATCTGCAAAACGATCAAGGTGATCGATGTCGCCAATTTTAAGCTCAAAGAGGTCTGCCGCATCTGACACAAGTCCCTCACCCATCAATTGTTCAATGATTTTTTCTCCCAATCCATCGATATTCATGCCTTTTTTTGAAACAAAATGCCGTAATTGCTCTTTTTGAATAGCAAATGAATTTTTATCTTTACAATAATACGCTACACTTTTTTCATTTCCCTTTGTACCAATCACATCACGCACAATTTCACCACCACACACCTTTTTACATTCTGTCACCATATCAAAATCCACTTCTTTACCTGTACGCATATTTACAAGAACTTCCACGACCTCTGGAATAATATCTCCAGCTTTTTGGATTACAACCGTATCTCCAATCTTCAGTCCAAGTCGAATAATCTCGTCTTCATTATGTAATGTGGCACGACTCACAGTCGTACCAGCCACATGTACAGAAGCAAGATGTGCCACTGGCGTAAGTACACCAGTTCTTCCCACTTGTACAGTAATATCCTCTACAACAGTTGTCGTTCGCTCTGCTGGAAACTTGTATGCAATCGCAAATCGTGGTGCCTTACCAGTATACCCAAGCACTTCTTGAATTACTTTATCATTAACCTTAATTACTACACCATCAATTGCAAATTCCTGATCATTACGTTTATCAACCCACGATGCATACATCTCTTCAATCTCTTCCACATTTTTGCATTGTAATGAGATTGGATTTACTTTAAAACCAAGTTTTTGCAATCTCTGTAGCTCTTCTGTTTGTGTTTGCGGCATTGCAAAATACTGTTCATAATTCTCCAAAAAATCAATATCATAAATGAACATCTCCAATTTCCTACTTGCTGCGATTTTTGGATCTAATTGACGAATTGACCCTGCTGCTGCATTTCGTGCATTCGCAAATGGCACTTCATTACGCTGTGCACGCTCCTGATTAATTCTTTGCAACTCCTTTTCTGGTAACCACACCTCTCCCACAACAACAATATCAATTGGATATTTGAGTTCAAGTGGTATACTGTGAATTGTTTTGATATTATGTGTCACATCCTCACCAATGACGCCATCACCACGTGTTGCTGCTGTAATCAGTTTTCCTTGCTCATATGTAAGAATAATCTTCAGTCCATCAATTTTAATTTCACAACAGTATTCCAACTTTCTATCACTTACAGAAGTTTTTTGCATCATACGCTTTACTTTTTCCTCCCACGCAATCAATTCCTCATAATTAAACAAATCATCAAATGACCATTGTCGCACTTTATGCTTTGTTTTTTTAAACGTATCAAGTGGATTTCCACCAATACGTCCCGTCGGTGATGTATCACTTTTACATTCTGGATACATCGATTCGAGAGACCGTAATTCATCCATCAATGATGAGTAAACTACATCATCAATCGCAGGATCATCTTTAACATGATAAAGTACACGCAATCGATCAATTTCACTCATCAACTTCCCCATTCGTTCCTTCGCTTGTTCTTTTGTCAATTTTATCACCATATTTTTTACACATTTCCTTAAATATATTTCTCCGTTCATTTTACACGAGAGACTGCAGAAAAACAAAAAGAGCTCTCCACAAGAGCTCTCCAATTTCAGAGTTTGTTCACCCTTCTCTCTTTCATCATGTGAAAATTACAATCGAATATGGAGGCATGAACAGGCTCCTATAAATTTTATGGATCCGGTAATGTTTCAGCTTCCTGTGGACACCCTCCTGGATGACTCGTTGTTACATGATTAGATCCATCATTACTTTCTGCTTCGGTACATAAACGCCAGATTTCAGCATTTGTCACTGCACGATCCCATATATAAAGATCGTCTATCGCACCTGTGAAATTTTGCACACCCTCATGATCCGATCCTACAAACAATGTCCCTGATGGCGCAGTAAACGCACCACCTTCACCAT
Source organism: Candidatus Moraniibacteriota bacterium (assembly GCA_002747515.1). Taxonomy (GTDB): domain Bacteria; phylum Patescibacteriota; class Minisyncoccia; order Moranbacterales. Next base: position 27,847 of record PDPP01000006.1, on the reverse strand, counting down.
TTTCTTCATTTACACCATCAACCCAAATTTGCATATGACCACTTTTTTTATGCCATCGCGCAACAACATGATACCATTTTATATTATTCTCAGCTATCACATCATTTGTTGTCACTTCCTCTTCACCTAAACGAAATGCAATTTTTCGATCTTGCAAACAAATATTAAATCTTTCCGCATCACTTTCACCTCTCGACAAAAGACATTGATTAGTTCCTACCACATCAGGTTTAATCCACATTGATATACTCAAACCTTTTGTGAAATTTTGCAATTGATCTTCTTTTTTATTTTCTCCTTTTTCCACACAATTTGTATAATCATCATCACACCCATCTTCCACATACATTGCAAGATGTGTAGTGCCATCAAAATAAATTGCTTCGCTATATGAATTGCTACCGATGTCAGATGATGCTCCAGTTTGTTCCTCTACGATACCATCTACCCATGCACCACTTGGACGCTCCTCCCCATCATCATCTGAATCCTCATTTCTCTTGTATGGGCTCATACCAGACTCTTCATTTACAGAACCACAATCAGCAAAATTAACAATTTTATAATCAATAGCTTGCCCACCACCAAGATCTGCATTTATCTCTACAAAATCTGGATCTTCATCCGCCTTATCTTCAATGCGCATCGGACATAAAGTCAATGTATGGTCTTGCTTTGAAATATCCTGCACAATAAAAGACCGCCTTTCATTTTCTCGAGGAACAATACGTCCCATTTTTGCTCGATCCTCAAATGACCATCGTGCTACAAGACCCCGCACAAGACTATCTCGCAACTTCAAAAAAATTGCACGTGATGCATTGCTGTAATTTCCCACCACCTTGAACCGTGCAACACTTGCCAATGAATCCGTACATTCATCCAACGCAATCAATTCATTGTTGTTCCATCCAGCGTTTCCATTATCAGAATCACTTTTTTCTCCAAATGCCGTGATAATAAATTCTGTTTTTTCTTCACCATTAGAGCCATCACTGCCGATACGTGCTGGAATACTTTCATTGCCACTTGGAATACATGTATATTGACCTGCACCTTCATATATTTCATTCAGTACTTGTGCGAGATCATCCAATGTATTACTTTGATCGAGATCTTTATACACAGATTGCAAAAACTCTTCCATGCCTTTATCGGAATTTTGAAATGCCGTTGCCGAATTCACAGACACATTAGCACTTCTGCGTTCCATTAATGTTACTGCCGCTACAGAAAATGCTGCAATTAAGATAAATGAAAGCGTAATAAGTGCAAAGACAATAATCGAACCTTTTTGTTTTTTCATAATATTTTAATTTTGATCACAGATTAAAAACTCAAATCAGATGGATAATCTCGCAGAGATGTGGTTGTTTGCATATACACTGGTTCCATATCATTTTCATCAAGATTTTTTGGCAAAATTTTCATTGCAATTGTTACACGACCAATTGCATCAGTAAGTCTCTCATTTGTTGCAAAATTATCTTTAAAACGTGTCGGAGAGGCAAAAAATGACCCATCAACATTTCCTGTCGTTAAACGTCGCTGCTCTACATATACATCATTATCTAAACATCGATCAATTTCATTAAAATTTACAAAATGTGCTGGATCAACAGTGAAGTCAGCTGCACTTCTTTCCATAATAAGTGCTCCTCCAGAATATCCATCAGGAGAAGTGCCTTTACCATAAAATGTTAATTTAAGACATCTATCTTGAGAAAAATCATAAATTACAAGACTTTGATTAACATTTGTAATTAATGCTCCATGAAAATCATTACCTTCTTGACCTGTTTCGTGATTTGTGCCATCCTGATCTATAAAATTATTACGATCCCATCCTACAGACCCACCTGTCACTTCTCCCAGAACCGTTGATGTACGAAGTGTTTTAGCAAGATAATTCATGGTAAACTGTGCATTTTCCATATCCTCTTGCATATTTTGTGCACGCTGATATACATGAATTTGTTGTACAAATATTTGTACAATCGCAGTCATAACAATGAGAAATATAAAAATCGAGACCATCATCTCCACGAGTGTAAAACCTTTTTGGACCTTTTTTCTAAAAATGTTCATATAATTTTAATCACCATAATTGATCCACGACGTCAGACGTGTCTGTGCATACGCACAATTTTTTGACTTGAGACATCTTTTTTCAATATTCTCTGGCGCATTCTCTGGAAATTCCCCACCTGCATACACCACCACACTTGTCACATCTACATATTTTTCATCAACATCATTTGCGTGACCGTCTCCATCACTATCAGCACCCTCATCACTATCTGTATATCCATACTCAAGATATACTCGTCGCCTAAATCCTTTATACCATTCTCCTCCACCATCATGTGACCAAAAAAGATTTCCACTCTTATTTAATAACAAATTTTCTCTCTGCTCACCACATTGCAAAACATCTGATTGTGGATGATTTGCCATAGGATCCCCAAGATACATATCAGGCGTACACCAATTACTACCCGTCTGACTAGCACTCGGAAAACCAAATTCTTCAGAAAAAGCTGTACATCGCTCTTCATTAGAGGAGCCACACATATTTGAAGTTACTGTATTATCTCGTACATTACGTACAAGCTCTGTTCCTTCCTGTGCCAACAACGAAGCAACAATTGCACTACGACTATTGCCAAGATCACCTATGCTTCGCACAGTCAGAAACATTGCATCTATCATTCCGATGAGCAATATAAACATTGCAATCAACACTTCTCCAATGGAAAACCCTCTTTGTATATTATTTTTTTTCATAAATACAATTTTTCTTTAAAATTTGCATGCCGTAGACACAATTTCATCTTCATTACTATCCTTCCTTTTCACAAAACCAATTGTCTCAATAAGTCCTGTATCATGCACACAAATATGATACTCATTTTCCTTGTCACCCATCTTTCTTACAACAAACTCTGTACCGATGCTCGGTGGCGTGTTAACTGATTCTTGATCAAAAAATTTTCCATATGGCACGCCAAATGCTATAAAATCTGTCTGGTGTGCTCCACTGCCTTCTGTAATTCGTAAACTCGTAAATCCAAAAATTTCAATACGTGTATCTGAAAAATCTTTTTCCAAAAACAATCGCCCTCTATGTGCATCGGTATATGTAGATCTTATATTCTCAGCACCACATGCACCATCAATCAGACGATACGAACCACGCACTTCAATCCGTGAACTACCAGTATCCACATTATCAATATTCAGCTCTGGTAGAAAAAAACCAAAAGAGCATGGCAATCCTGCACCTTGTTGCTTACCAGTTAATGCATAATTTTGCGCTTCACGAATTGCAGCCGTTATCTCACGTCCTGCAGCCTCAATCTCTTTTGTATCTTTTTCACTCAATGTGACCACCAACATCACACTTGTCATAATCGACACAATCGCCATGATAATCACCATTTCAAGAAGTGAAAAACCCTTCTTATTCTTTCTATATCTTTTTATTTTTTTCATATCATCATTATACCACAATCTTGATTGAATTTTCAATTTTTATACATTAATCACTCTCTACAAAATATATTTTTCTAATTGATTAAATAAAGTATTCCACAAAATCAGGGAAGATGTTTCTTATAACAAAAATAAAATACATACCAAAAATAAGAAACGGACCAAATGGAATCTCTGTCTTCATCGTCCGACCTTTTGCAAATATAAGAAAAATACCCCACAATGCGCCAACACAAAATGCCACAAGTAACGCTAAAAATGTCCCAATCGGACCAAGTAATAACCCGATAGCAATTGCAATAAATGCATCCCCATACCCCATCCATGACTCATCAGAAAAATAACTCAATCCAAAGAAAAAACAAAATGCCACAAGTGCACTAAAACCATTTACAAATGTCACACTATTCCAAATCCCATCAATTACTCCCAGCGAAAAATCTAAAGAGATATTTGCGAAAATAAAAAATCCAATTACACTCCACATTATGCCCATCGGAATTTCCATATATTTAAAATCATAAACAAATATCACTATCAGCCCTGCAAATGCTAATGCATAGAACACACCAGCTAACAATGATTCCAAAGACCCTATACTACAAAAATACCCCACACTTGCAAATACGCATCCTGTAAAAAACTCCACAACAGGATACTGTAAAGAAATTTTTTTATGACAATTACGACATTTTCCATGTAAAAAAAGATACCCCAACACCGGCACATTATCTCGCCACTTAATTAGTGTTTTACAATGCGGACAATGCGATTGTTTAGACACAACATTCTCACCTGTACGCAATCGATAGATTACTACATTGCAAAAACTGCCGATAACAAGTCCATAAACAAAAAAAAGTATTATAAAAATCACTATTTTTTCTTCATTAATTCTTAAATACCCCCACTTCACCAGTTCTATATTCTAAATTCACTCACATCCAATCAAAGAAATCTCACCCGTCTCATCATATGTTACACTCTCGCAACCTCCCGCATTTAATAATCCTGGTGTTACAACAACCTCAAACCGACCTTCCACACATTGCTCATTTACTACCACAGTACCGATACTATCATCTCCTGGATATAAACCATCAAAAACTCCAGAATCACTACACACACCCACATCACTGCCAGATCCAGATACCTTTTCTTGGATAAAAGCATCTCCAATACAACACGCCTTCATTGCAGAATACGCACTTTTTGCACTTGACTTAAAAGAAGCATCTTTTGCTTTATCACGAGCTATGTCTAAAACAGAAAGAATAATTCCAGCCAAGATACCAATAATCGCCATTATAATGAGAAGTTCTATCAGCGTAAATGCATTTTGTTTTCGCATAACAAAGCACTCTTAAAAACAAGTTTCCCCTATATAAAGAATAATACCACACTTTTGCAAAACTGCCCCAATTTATAAAAATTATTACAATGCTATTCTGTACAAATTCTCATTTTGACAAATATATTAATGATTATTTATAATTTTTTTTAATTCATTTCTCATATTTAGCAACGCACCAAATTGCCATATCTCTCCCTTAAAATAATGATCATTATTTTTATCATCAAGTAGCTTGATTAATTCATCCGAATTTGAAACAATTTTTGCATATCCATTCTTGCAAAGATCTTCCATATATTCACTTCCATATGTTTTGTAAATAAAAGTTTTTAAGTAAAAGCCAAATCCTTCAAAAATAGCTGTTGAAAAACAACCTATTTGATATTCAGCGTTTTTTAGAAAAAAATATATATCTTTCTCATTATTATCAATCACTTTTATTGTATCAGTGTTAAGCCACGGATACATCTCTCTCCAATTTTCATACTCAGATGGGTGCAGTTTATAAATAATTCTATATTTATTGCAATCAATTTTCTCAGAAACATCACGTGCAAATTTACTCAAACTTGAACCGATAACTAATTGTGATATAAAAACAATATTCTTTTTTTCGTCTATATGGCTAGACTTATAAGTATCATTAATTCTTTTTTCAAAATAAGGAAATCCTACAACCTTAATATCATCTTCTTTAATTGGCAATCTTGTTGTTTTTTTCCAAAAATTACCAAAAACAAAAAGGTAGTCAGGAAATGCCAATAAGTCAACTTTTTTATAAAAATTATACGCTACATGATATTTTCCCATTGTCCCGTGTTGCAATTCTATAATTGGTATATTTCGTTTTTTTGCAATTTCATTAAAAATCATGTTTTCCATATCATATGAGACAAGTTCCAAAATAACCTTAGGATTCACAATATTTATAATTTTTTCATAATATTTATAAGTTGCTTTATAATTTAGAATTGCGTATTGTATTTTATTCAAAATATATTTTTCAGAAATATTTACATCAAATATTTTATTAATCTCTTTTACTAAATAAGTAATATATTTTGCTTCATCTTCATCAATTTTATAAATATTAAAAAAAGAAAATAAACCTCTCCTCAAAACCCTTAGCACAAAAAGAGCATCTGTATAATATAAATTTTTTGTTCGTGTTGGAATTAAGTGCACACCATTATAAGAATTTTCAATCACACAATATGATAAGTCAATATTTCTCAACAAATCATCTGTATACATACAATCATAAAATTTACCATTCTTAATACGCCGTGCATGATTCAAAACTAAAATATCACTTTGTTTCACGTTTAAAAATGTATTTTTTTTAAAAATGAGAAATGCATATTTTAATAAAAGAAAGATTTTTTTCAAAAGCCCTTTTTTTATATCTGCACTTGCATAAACATCTGAAATATCCTCTTTTTGTTTGAGAACATCAAAATATATAGTAAAACGCACATATTGCCAAAAATAAACTCCCTGAATTTTTTTTTCAAAAAGATGTTGCTTGTTTTCAAATTTTAAAAATTTATCTATGAAATGCATTTATTTTTTTAAATTTTAAAAAAGAAAACCAGGGCATTGGATATATTTTTTGAACATATATCCATACAAAAATATACAAAATCATGTATGAAATAAGTGTTGATTGTGCAGCACCAATTGCACCATTATTTCTAATAAAATAGTAATTTAATAACAAATTCAACACTGCAGTTACTGTCGTCATAATTCCTAAAAAGTATGTTTTTTTTACATGAACTAAATATGGAAAAATAATCGTATACATACCCCAAAAGGCATAACTCAAAGAAATCCATATCACAAAAATTGAACCAGAATAATATTCTTTTGCAATTATATACTTTATTAAAAAGGAAGATGCGAATGCGATAAAAACTGCAAGAAAAATTACAAAAATATTATATAAATATGTAAAAATGACTATCTTTTTTTTCTTTTTTAGATTTATATTAGCAAATTGTTCATATATCCATGGACCCCACACATTATTAAAAGCTGTAATAATTAAAAGCATAATCATACCAAATTGATATCCTACAGTATATAAACCCACTGCATCTTTTCCAATCATTTTATCTAAAAAAAATCTATCACTTAACATAATGATAGTGATACTCATAGTATGAAAAATAAGAGGCACTGAAACTGTTAAGATCTCTCTCATTATTTTTTTATCTATATTAAAAATAATATAACCTTCTCTAAATAAAACAACAATACCAATTACACCTATAAAAATCTCTGCAAACAATATTCCATATAAACGACCTTCCCATCCGTAAAGATAAATAACTACAAGTAAAATACTTATCATCAATCCAAAAAAAGTTTTCAAAATTTCCAAAAATCCATATTGAAAAGATTTTTTATTATTACGTAAAATCGTCAAATTAAATTGGCTAAGCATATTCATAAATGCAATAATCGGCAAAAAAATCATCCAACGAAACGGCATACCAAATGGCGATCCTAAAAAATATGAATATAAAAAAATTCCAAAAGACAAGATACACGTCATTATCAAAAGAATCACAACTAAATTTGAAATAAGTACAGCAATATCTTTTTTATCCTTATTAAAAAAATTTCTTGTAATATTTGATGACATTCCCATGCCAACAAATGCAATAGAAAATGAAAGTAATACCTGAAAAATACCAATAAAACCATATTCAAATGGTGTCAGATATACAGTAAGCACCGGCAAAAGAAAAAAAGGCAATGCCTGACTAATAACTGATGTTATGGTATAAACACCAAAATTTTTTACAATATTATTTTTAAAAATATAATTAAATATCATCATTCATCATTTTTTATGAGCAACTAAAAAGATAGAGTTGTCACCAACATATTTTGAATATTCTACATGAAAAAAATGTGACACAAACAAATCTATTGGAACAAAATTATTTTTTACTTCATTCACTTTTTTTTGACTACTCAAAAAAAAGGTATGCACATGTGATGAATCTCCTTTTTCATCTTTGTACTTATGAATTCCAGAATTCCACCTTTTGCATGTATATGAAGGAACATGACACAAAAAAACACCTCTTTTCTTTAACTTTTTTTCCATTTCTAAAAAAATTTCATCAATATTTTTTATATGTTCTAAAGTGTGACTTGTCCAAATATAATCCAATGATTCATTCTCTATTTCTGACAAATTATTATACAAAACTTTTCTACCAAAAATATCATATTCGAGCCAATCACAAATATCTGCAAATAAACTTATTGGACCCCTTGCTCCGCCGAAATCAATTCCTTTTTTACTTTCATCAAAAACAAAGTTCTTTATCAATTCTCTATTTTCATACACTCCAAGCCAACGCCATGCGCCTAATATATGATTTTTTTTAAAATGTCTATATTTAAAATTTTTAGTATTTAAATTAGCGCTATTTATTCCATCACAGGACTTATCATACATTACACGTATAATTTTATTATATTCAGAAGAATTTATGAATTCTAAATTCAATTTCGCTTTTGCTTTTTGATACCAAAAAAAATCTATTATCCTACTTATTTGATTTTTTCCCATACTAAAATATCATCACTTTTTATATCTCTTATTGCTCTTTTGCCTACAATTTTATCTATATCAATTGGACTAATGCCGGTGCCTGGACGTTTACAAATTAAATCACTATATTCAATTTTTTTCCCTCTTTGTATATTATTGCATGCAAAGAGACTTCTCCGCGCTTGTTTTCGTGGTATTTCTTCACATGCAAGATATTCTTTCTCTTTTATTGATAAAATGTCATATAGCAAATCTAAATTTGCACGCATTTTTTGTAAATCTTCTACATCCATAGCATGATAATGATCATTACCCTTAAGGGTTTTATCAAGAGTAAAGTGTTTTTCAATTACAATAGCTCCAAGTACAAATGCAGATGTTGTAATAACCATGCATTTATCTGGCACAGTATGGTCAGAATACCCTATCTCACAATCAGGAAATTCACTTTTAAGTATATTAATTCTATTTAAATTAGCATTAATATTTTTCGTCGGGTATGATAAAATGCAGTGCAATAATACGACTGTCTCGTCATAATTATTTTTCCTCATTTCATTTAATGCTCTCTGTATTTCTTCAATTGTGGATGCACCTGTAGATAATAATATTGGTTTATTTTTTTTTGCAACAGCACGAATTAATGGAAAATTTGTAATGTCTGCTGATGCAATTTTAAAATATTTCATATATTCATCAAGAAATTCAACTGCATCCAAATCAAATGGTGTGGATAAAAAATCAATTTTTTTTTCAACACAAAATTGTGCAAGTTCTTTATATTCTTTTGCACCAAAATGATCAAATTTCTTGAAAAGTTCAAACTGACTTTCTGTAGGTTCCTCGTTTTTATCCCAATACGCTGGAGAATTTACAGAAACCAATTTTTCTGCCTTATACGACTGAAATTTTACAGCATCAGCTCCTCCACGTGCAGCCTCTGTAATCATTAGTTTTGCAGATTCCATTGGCGTAGTGTCATTTTTTCTTGCAATATCATAATAATTTACCCCAATCTCTGCAATGATATAAGGCTTTGTAAATTTTTTTTTACTTTTTGAATTCATTATACTCATTTAATATTTTATTAATAACAAGATGAATACCATTTTGTAAATTCAATTTAAGCATTCTCTTGTTAATATCTTTTCTTTTTTGTGGACTCTGAACAAGATTATAAAAAGATTGTAAAAACATATTTTTATCAACTTTTTGACATAAACCTAAATTTATAATCGTTCCCGTGACATCTCCAAATAAATGTTTCATTTCTCTTTCATTTTGTGCAATTGCAATCGATGGCACACCAAGACTTGCCGCCTCAAAAGTCGTTCTGCCATTACTTGTTATAATAATGTCCGCATTCAACATATAATCAGACATTCTCTCAACTGATTGATGTACACTGGCTCGTTTTCCTATATATCCTTTTAATTTTTTAAACTCTGAATATCCAGGTCCTACAATAATATCTATTTCATAATTCGTATCCTTCAAGCAATCAAAAATAAACTTACTTAAATTATTTTGATCTGTTCCGCCAAATGTTATAAGTATTTTTTTGACTTCATTAGAGACAATTTTTTTCTGTGCAAATACAAATTCATCTCTTAAACAAAAATATCTATACCCGAAATATTTGTTTTTTCTTTTATGAGAACTTTCATACAAAGCATTAAATACTAAATGTGCATTTTCTACACCCTCTCCAAAATCCTCAAAAGATACAACAAAACGATTATTGTTTTTTAGAAGATTGATATAATGAACACTAGTATCCAATGTATCATTTATAATAAGATTGATATCATCTTTAAAAAGCAAATTATCTAATTCCTCATCTGAATGAAATTCTCTCACTTCATAAAAAGACTCTTTTACTTTTTTAGCAGCAATTTTTTCAGATTTTCTTATATAAAAAATTGGCCGCACATTGAAATGTTGTGCGATAGTAAGTGCTCTATAAACATGCCCCAATCCTTTTGAGCGACTACCTATAACAATAAAAGCAATTTTTGGCATTTTTAATATCTGCTCCGCTAACATCCAGTCATTAAAATGATCCACATCAATTGATTCTTTTTGTGGCAATTCCATAAGTTCTATTTTTTTTCCAATTCTGCTACCAGACAATAATGTTTCTCTTGAACAAGCAATAATTGCACCAGTTTCTTTATATACTGGCTCTAGATCCTGTCTATTTTTTCTTTCTTTAAAAAGCATTACAGGATTATCGCAAGTTCCACTCCACCGCAAATGCCTATCATCTACAACAGATAGCAAAGAATCATTTTTACTATTAATTAATTTTTGAATACTTTTTTTTATACTAGAAACTGATATTAATGGTGATGTTGGTTGAAATGTGAATATAAAATCAAATTCTTCTTTTTTTGCTAATTTTTTATATGCATCTATGATTACAGGATCCAATGTAACATTATCATTGGATAATTTTTTTGTTCGATTAATAATTTCCACATTTGGCACTTTTTGAGAAATCCACGCAATTTGATCATCATCAGTAGTAACAACGATTTTATCAATAAAATGCACTTTAGAAAGCGTATGAAGAACATGAAGTATCAACGGCTTCCCGCACAACATCCTTACATTTTTTTTTGGTATTCCTTTACTTCCACCTCTTGCTGGCACAACTGCTAAAATTTTTTTATTTTTATAACTCATGTCTTTAAAAAACTTTACATACAAAATCTGAACTCAAAAACCCTCTAAATTGAAAAATGATATTCACCATACAACTATCAAAGATGAAATATATTTATCCAAACTTTTTTCCATACACAGCAGACAAAAAAAGACTAATAATGCCCCCTATATATCCATGTCGCTTTACATGAAATAGGTACAACATTTTCCATTGATTTGTTCTTACTGTAAGGTTTTTTCCATGAAAACGTGCAAAAAAAAGCGGTTTGGCTATTCTTTTTGCTTTTTTACCACCATCCAATAACGTGAGCCATGCGTCCCAATCTTGATATCTTTGCATACTCTCATCAAATCCTTCAAACTTATCTCGCCTAATCAACGACGTAATTGATATAAAATTCAAATATTTAAGAATATTATAATTATAATCTAAAGACTTTTCTTCATTTGATAGACCGCATTTTTTCATAATGTTTTTGTTTCCCACATTATACCGACCAGAATACACGATGTACAATTCTTCATCTTTTTCCATCTCCTCCTGCATTTCCTCTATACAATCTTCACGCAAATAATCATCCGCATCGAGAAAAAGAATATATTTACCACATGCTTTTTGCAAACCAAAATTTCGTGTTTTTTGTCCATTACAGAAATCTACTGCAAAATACTGAATTTTATCTCCAAAACTTTTTGCAACACTTTCAGAATCATCATCACTTGCATCATTTATTACAATAATCTCTTTTACAGGATATGTTTGTGCCAGCGTTGAATTAATACACTCGCCCAAAAATCTCCCATAATTATGACATGTAATAACAATTGATGAAAGTTCTTTTTTTTGGCTCATTTTTAATTTATTCATTATTTACTGAATCTTATCTAAAAATAACTCATTTTTTCGACTCAAAAAAGCCCACGCCAAAATCATTGATCCACGCCTTTACATCCACTTCTTTTTTTCTCTTTTGTATGTATCGTCTCTTTTTATAAAATTTTGGTAAATTTATAAAAACATCCTTCCAACCACAAATTGTAACTACAAAAAGATCTACAAAAGAAGTATTTTCATTAAATTTATTCACGACACCTTTCCCATTTATATTACACCATGTTAAATAAGGATACTTAAAAAATGCAAGAAAAAATGCTTTACATGCATGAGTTAATGGATAATTTTTTATAATATTATAAAAATTATTCCTATTTGAATAAAACGCCACAAATTTTGATCGCGCACCTGCTGTAGCATTTTTGTGATGATATACAATTGACAATGGTGTGTAGAAACACTTCCATCCCCTAAGTCGTGCACGCCACCCCATATCCACGTCTTCGAGATAATATGCAAAATCTTCATCAAAATACATGCCATTTTGCTTTATGTCTTCCAGTAGTCTCACACTATATAACGCTGCAGCACCAGTTGGACAAAATACTTCTTTCATATCACGAGCACAAACACAATCACTCCTTTTATCCACGCAACGATTGAGTGCCATGCCATCAGGCGTGATAATTATCCCAGTTGAATCAATAATACTTTTATCAGAATGCATGAGAATTTTTGGTGCAACCATATCAATATTTTTTTCACTATCCACACAATTCACAAGTTTCTCGAGAAAATTTTCATCCACTTCTGTATCATTGTTGAGAAAAATAATGTTTTCACATCCTTTGTCAATTGCCTTTTTTATACCGACATTATTTGCTTTACAAAATCCAGAATTATATCCCATCTCAACAACATCTACATAAGAGAAATTCCTCTTCACCATATTAACTGATCCATCTTTAGATCCATTATCCACAACAAAAACAGTAAAGTCATCATACTTTTGTACAAAAAGTGATGTAAGACACTTTTGCAATAATTCTTTTTGATTGTAATTCACGATAATTACTGCATTTTTCATAGTATATTCTCTTCTTCAAAAACCAAAATAAAAGAAAGTGTTTTTTTACTATTTAATTCGATTAAGTAAAACAACAAGCTCATCATGTCGTCTTTTAATTGAGCTAAGTATGAGTCCAGCGATAAAACTTACTAATCCACTAATAATAAAAAATCCAGATACAATAAGTGACGGAAAATGATCTACTCTCCCTGTCTCAAAATATCCATCAATTCCATACCACCCAAAAACTCCACCTGTTACAAAACACGTAACTGCAAGAGTTGTAAAAAATTGTAAAGGCTTATAATCACGAAAAAGTGATATGAGCGTATATAGTGCAATTGTGCCATCACGCACTGCCGAAATTTTTGAATGACTTCCACTAGGACGTGCATCAAGATCAATTGGAACTTCCTTGATAATCATACCTTTCTCAACAGCCTGAATCGTCAATTCTGGTTCGATTGCAAATCCTCCCGCCAGAAGTGCTGTAGAATTCACAAATCGTTTATTCATTACACGAAGACCCGACTGCATATCATTAAGCCCTGTGCGAAAAAAAAGATTGAGCATACCTGTAAGAAATACATTACCATACCAATGACTTATGCTAAATGCACCACGATCTCTATTGCCTTTGTGCATACGATCTCCCACAGACATATCAGCCTTATCTTTGACCACTAACTCGATAAGTTCGTGTACATCATATGCGTGATATGTGTCATCTCCATCTACCATAACAAATATTTCTTCACGAAATTCCTCTAGTGATCGTTGTATAGCAAATCCTTTTCCTTGTCTTTTTTCTGTGATGACTTCTGCACCTGCTTTTCGTGCTCTTGCACTTGTGTTATCAAAAGAATTATTATCCACGACCAAAATACGTGCCTCTGGCAATTCCTTTTGAAAATCTCTAATGACCTTTTTAATCGTTTTTTCTTCGTTGTAGCATGGTATGACAACAACAATTTTTTTCTTCATATTATTTTAGTTGAAAAACAGCAAATTGTATTGGCGTTCCTTCATTTTTCTCAACATCAAAAATCTTATAGTCTCTTATTAATTCCGCATTCAACAACAATACACCATTAAATTCTCTCGAATCTGAAAATATCAATTTTGCATCAAAATCATTTTTGATTGAATTAATAATCTTTTTACTATTTTCTTTTTTAAACATATTCCGCTCATCTGAACTCGTACGCTTCACCATTAATTCATCATACAATTCATCCTTACAATCACCACGATTTTCACAATAATACACACTCTTAAAAAGATTGTAATATTTCCAATACAAATCTTCATTATATGTCTTGAGAGTTGTCGGCTCCAGTCCCATAGAATACACATTATCAGAATTTGCAAAAAATAACGTCACAAAGTAACTCCAATTATGTAAAAATACTTTTTCAGATGTTTCTGATCGTTCATTAATCCAATCTGCAGACGCTTTTATAGGTGCAACATCATAAGAACTTGCGTTGTCATACACCGAAAAAAATGAGAAAGCTGAAACACAAAATAGCGGAATGCATGAAATAATTGCAAAATACTTCCCTTCAAATGCCTGCGCATCAATAAGGTTAGTCTTAATGAGAATTGTAAATGTACACCCTGCTAAAAAAACAAATCCAGGAAATGCAAAGTCAAAAAATCGCCCAGTAACCATAAATGATGCCACTAAGATAAATGCCACAAAAAAACTCAAACACACAAACCAAATGATTTGTTCTTTTTTGATTATACCTTTTACACGGGGATCTTCGTTTTTATAAGCATAATACACATACACAACCGCCCAAAAACACGCAAACAATACGATACCAGCAATTATATGTCCAGCAGAAATCGATGCTGTGCTTTTCGTAAACATTTCACTTCCACCCATAGTTCCCATACTATTAGACGTGGTACTGTCTTTTATAATAAGAATTTGCTTCAATAGTTTTATGAGTGAACCTGGAAATCCTGGGAAGAAGGCCATGCCAGTCAATGTACCTAGCACAACTGCAAAGAAATTTTTCAAAAATACTTTTTTTTCTACTACATACCGCGAAATCTCAACAAAACACAAAACAAGAATTGGCATAAAATATGTCGCTTGATGCCATAAAATGTGTATCATGACCATAAAAAATAATGAAGTGTATTTTTTGCGAATAGCAAAATGCATTTCCAAATACACAAAACCAACCATGAGCACAAATGCACGACCAAGCAAAAAACGATTTAGAAAAAATGTTGATCCTGCAAAAAGTATTGTAAAAAAAAGCGCATGTTGCACCTTTTCTCTACGCATAATATAGTAAATAATCGCAATGAGTCCACTAGCAAAAAAAGCATCTGCAACATGAATGCCGATAAATTTATCTTCAAAATATGTAAATGGAATGAGAAAGAATTGAAAAAGACTCACAGAATAATGATGTACACCATCAGGACCACTATGCAAATAAATCCAACGAAAATTCTCCACAACATCCCACCCTTCTGTTCTTAAAAGTTCCGCATATTTAAAATGAAAGTAATGATCATCTGGTCGTGGATCGCCTCCAGAAAAAATCAAAAAGAATGAAAGCGCTACAAAAAATCCGATAAACAAAATCAATGTTGCGATAATTGGCTTTTTCCAGTTTCTCTTTAAAATTTCCATAAGTTACTATAACAATTATATATCCTCCTGATTTTCTTCCATTTTATAGAAAAAACTTCACAATCTTATAATATACTACAAAAAAAATATTTGCCATTTTTAGCGGTATCCCATCCAACTCATCAAAGCGCACACGAGCAATCATTTGATTAAATATTTCTCCATCACTCACAACTCGTAAAGATTGCACAATGCAGTGTTTTTCTCTTATAAATGCAATGTTTTTTACAAAATCAATATTTGCACAACATTTCTGCATAAAATACCCTTTTATAATAGCATGCACAAACACACCACATTCAATGATAAAAATAGCTGGAAATAATAAAAAAAGCGTTCTGTATGAATAATTTTTACACATACAAACAAGACGATTTCTCTCTAAATAGTAAAACTTTTTTCTTTTTTTATCATCAAAACGATCAAAAACATAGTGATGCCATATAATCGATTGTTCTGCAACGCCACACGCATAACCACAAATTTGTGCTCGCCATGAAATATCCACATCCTCGAGATACATGAAAAAATCTTGATCTAGTCCGCCACATTTTTTGTAAAATTCACTCTTAATCAATAAACAAGATCCTGATGCAAAACTGATTTTTTTACTACTTTCGACATCGCGATTCAAAATACCAAATCCAAGATAATGTAAAAAACCACCACAAGAACTGAGTTGTTCAGATTTCAAATATCCATCTTTTAATTGCAATATTTTTGGTTGAATCAAAGCAAAAGAATCATCACTATACGCATATAAAACAAGTTCTTTAATCCATGATTTATCAACAATCACATCAGGATTAAGTAAAACAACTGCATCATAACCCTCACCAAATCTCTCTCGCATGAAAACCTCATATGCCCCAGCATATCCATCATTTTTTTCGTTTGTGATAATTTCAATATCTAATTTATGTTTTCTCGCAAGATTAATAGAGTGATCAGTAGAATTATTATCAATGTAATAATAAAATACATTCTTCTGAAAATCCTGATCATCCAGAGAATCAAATAAATACGTCAAATATGCTGCACTATTATATCCCAATATACCCACAGCAACCTTTCTATCTGCAGTCATTTTTATTGTACAAAAAGATTATTGCATTTTACATTCTTGAATACCTTCTACTACTTTAGCTCAAAAACCCAATATTCCATGTATCTCCCTTCTAACTCTTTGTCAGTCTTTACGTAGAATTGATCAGCTATAAGCTCCTCACTACGTAAAATAGTATTGGAAAATCTTTCATTATCAGAAATAATATATTTTGTATTCAAATCATCTCGGATGAACTTTATAATATCTTCACTATTTTTCTTTTCTCTTGCAATGCGAAGTGAATCATCCTGATCTTTCAAATATAGCATTTCTCGCTCAAGCAAATCTTTGCAGTCTATGTTTCTTTCACAATAATAATTATGCCAATAAATATTATAGTATTTCCAATAAATATCTTCATCATATTTCCGAAGTGCTAATGGTTCCAACCCCATGGAATACACATTTTTTTGATTGCTTGCAAATATCACTGTAAAAGATGTCCAACCACGCAAAAACACACGTTCTTTATTCTCAGATCGTTCAGCAACCCATTCAGCAGCTTTACGCGATGGTGTATAATCAAACGCATTCATATGTGCATACATCGTAACATACGTATTTATAAACAAAATTCCAGAAAAAACCACCACAGCCCACTTTAGCATCTTTTGAAATAACATATCTTTGATTTGTATACAATCTGACAAAAAAGTAAAAATCAAAGCGCTCAGTAAAACAACAGCAGTAATAAAGAAATCAAAAACGCGACCACTAATCGTTATAGATGCCCACATCAAAATGATTGTGAATATAAAATAACTAAATAACCCAATGAGTTTATCATTACTATATTTCTTCTCTTTTTGTCCCTTTTTAAAAGAAATATAAATATATATAACACTAAAAACAGAAAAGATGAAAAGTGCCAACAATAAATCAAGTGTTGCAAAATCTTGCATGAAATTTTTTGCGAACAATTCATTTCCACTCCAAGATCTCTCACCTGCCACTGATGATGCCATCGAGCCTGTTTGAATCACAAAAATCAATTTGATGAAATTAATTATGGACATCGGAAATCCTGGAAAAAACGCCATACCAAAAAAAATACCACCAACTGTTGCTAATATATTTTTGATAAAAATCTTTTTTTCGATGAAATACCTGCTCAGTTCAACAATACCAACTACACCAATTGGCATAAAATATGTTGCCTGATGCCAAAGTACATGAAAAAGACAAGTCCAAAACAGCAATTTGTATTTTTTTTCAACTGCAAGCCAAACCTCCAAAAGAAGTACCGTCGTAATAAGCACAAAAGCACGACCAATGAGAAAACGTACTGGCAAATATGCATACAAGAAAAGAAGCGCTGTAAAAAAGATTGGATATTTCACTTTTAACTTTCGCAAAACATAGTAGAACAAGCTGACTGAGACACTCATAAAAAATATGTCAGCCACTTTCATACCAAAAAGATGATCTGAAAAAAAAGTAAATGGAATCAATGCGATTTGAAACAAGCTTACTGCATAACGACCACCATCTCCATGACCAGAGAGATAAATCCAATCAAAATTATTCACTACATCAATTCCTTCGATTTTGAGAAGCTCTGCATACGCAAAATGAAAATACTGATCACCCCAATGTGGATCTCCGTGTGAAAAATATATAAAAAAAATAAAAGAACCTAAAAATAAAACAAAAAAAACAATCGTCGCAGCAAAAAATGGACGAGTGTCATACATTTCTTTAAATTTACAAAACATTGTTGTTTTAATCATTTCTGTATCTATGCAAATAAAATCATACGTGCATCCTCTAAAAAACACCTTTCATACTTGCCATTTTAAAAAAATAGCAAGTATAAAGATGTTCATCTATACTAACATGCAGTTCCGTTGAAAGTACAACCTGTTTGCGTACAAGTTGCTGTGCATCCTGAATTTTCACCAAATGTCGCCTGATATGAGAACGTACCATTTGCAACATCACTACTGTGCCCAGTTGCTCCTGACCACGTACCTGATGGATCAAGTTCTGGCCAATTAGCCTCACTACCATTACAAATTGGTGAACCAACTGAAGGCTGTGATATTTCCTGTACATCATCCATACAAAGAATTGCAGCTGGCGTTGTTGATGAGATTGATGACTTCACAGAAGCATCTTTAGCTTTTTGACGTGCACTATTCAATGATACCAAAACAATAGATGCCAAAATACCGATGATAGCGATAACGATCAAAAGTTCGATCAATGTAAAACCTTTTTTCATTCTTGTGTCACCTCCATTCTTTTTTTTATTTTTATCTTTACTTAACTATTATACACCAAAATATCAATAAATGATACTCCCCTATTTATTCACAAGGAGTAACTACATCTGTCCTGCAATATTATACACTGGCAACAAAACTGCCATCACCAAGATACCAACACCAATACCCAATCCTACAATCAAAATCGGTTCAATAATCGATGAAAAATCACGCGTAATCTGATCAACTTCTGATTTATAAAAACGTGAGACATCATCCAAAATTTCACTAATACGACCAGTCTCCTCTCCAATCTTAATCATACTTGAAACCATTGGTGGAAACTCTTCATGTTTGAAAAACTCTGAATTAATATCTCCTCCAGTTTTTACATCCTGTGCAGCTTTAAGAATGATGTTTTTATATACAATGTTATCCACCACATCTGCAACAATAATAAGGGAACGCACAATTGGGATACCACCCTTTAGCAATACAGAAAGATTTTCAGAAAAACGTGTAATATATACATATCTAAACAACTCTCCTACCACTGGAATACGCAATTTCATACGATCCCATTCCTTGTTTCCATCTTCAGAACGAATATAATAAACACCAGATCCAATAATTCCAAATATAACAATAAGAACAGCCCACCAATACATTTGCATGAAATCCCCAATATTAATCATTACCTGCGTATACCACGGCACTTCAGCTTGAAGATCCTTGATCACAACTGTAAGCTTTGGCAAAATCCATGTCATCGTTACAAAACCAATCACAATTGCCACAGCAATCACAAAAAGTGGATACATGAGCGCACCACGAATTTTTCCTTTCATCTGATAATTATTTTCAGCACTTTCTGCTACAAAATCAATTGCATCTTGCAGGCTTCCAGAAACTTCACCTGCCTTAATCATATTAATAGAAAGTGGCGTAAAAATATTCTTATGTTTACTAAAACTTTCAGAAATAGAAATACCATCTTCCACATCGGCAACCACTTCTGCCACAACAACACGTAGCTGTGCATTTTCCGTTTGATTATGGATTGTGCGTAGTGCTGGAGCAATTGGAATTTTTGCTCCTACTAGTGTTGATAATTGACGATAGAACAATAAAAGATCTTTTTGAGAAACAGAAGATGTCAATCGTTCGATTGTTGCTGACATTGATTCACTGCGCTTAATCTCTCGAATACTCACAGGCACCATCCCGCTTTTTTGCAATAATTTAGTGGCTGATTCACGATCGATTGCTTCGATATCTCCACGTTTAATTTCTCCCTCTTGTGTTCTTGCTTTAAATTTAAACTTCATAAAAAATACTTTATATTTTTATTCTTCAATATGAATTTTCTCTCCACGACCAACAAGCATGCGTACATAGTCACGATTTTTTGCATAGGTCATCGCATGATCTAAACTGATATCACCAGCTTGAAGTAATTCAGCTAGAGATTTATCAAGTGAAATCATTCCTTCCTTTTGACTTGTTTCAATAACCGAATCAATTTGATATGTCTTATCTTCACGAATTAAATTTTCAATTGCATGATTTCTTATCATAATTTCAACTGCTGGAACTCGTCCACCATTTGTATGTGGAATAAGTCTCTGCGACATCACACCAAGCAATACACTTGACAATTGTGATCGCACTTGATTTTGTTGATGTGAAGGAAATGTATCAATAATACGATCAATCGTCTGCGCTGCATCATTTGTATGTAATGTTGCAAAAATCAAATGTCCTGTTTCAGCTGCAGTAATCACTGTGCTAATTGTTTCAAGATCGCGCATTTCACCAATCAAAATTACATTTGTATCTTCACGCAATGCAGCTCGCAATGCAGCTGCAAATGTCTGTGAATCTTGCCCGATTTCACGCTGATTGATAATACAACGATCTTGCTCATACATATATTCAATTGGATCTTCAATTGTAACAATATGATGTTTTTTATTGTGATTAATATAATCAACAAGAGCTGCTAAAGTCGTTGATTTACCATGACCGACTGGCCCCGTTACCAAGAAAAGACCTTGTGAAAAATTTGCAAACTCATACACAATATTTGGCACACCAAGCTCTTCTAATCGTCGAATATCACTATTAATCACACGCATAACGATACCAACAAAGCCACGCTGATAAAAAACATTTGTACGGAAACGCACCTTATCTTCTAAATTATATGAAAAATCCACCTCACCATTTTCAAGAAATATTTCTTTGTGATGTGCGTTCAAAAGATAATCTGCAAATGCTTTCGTGTCTTCTGGAACTAAAACAGCCTCCTGTTCAAGAGGGATTAACTTTCCATCAATACGCAAAGTTGGATGTCTGCCAACAGCAAAATGAAGATCTGATGCGTTTTGTTGAGCGCCAAGGCGTAAGAGATTTTTTATACGTTGTTCAGCATGCAGTGAGTTCATAAATTTTGTTTTTATACGAAAAAACGGAAAAATTTCTTTATAAAATATATTTTTCCACCTTTGATAACACTTCTGTTGGTGTGAAATGCGACTTAATCAAATAATCTTTTGCACCTAATGACATGCCTCTATCCACATCTTCTTTTTGTGAAAGATTCGTCAATAACACAATAGGAATTTCTTTCCATTCCTCTCTATTATTAATCGCTTCTAGAACATCAAATCCATCCATATACGGCATCACAATGTCCAAAAGAATAATGTGCGGTCGAACACCAGATTCCAATTTTTCAATCGCATCACGACCATTATTTGCCAATACAACATCAAATCCTGCGTCTTTTAATTTTACTTCATATATATCACCGATAAACGCATCGTCCTCAGCGATCATAATCATCTTTTTTTCATTTTGCTCTTCTTGTGTCATAATTATTTTCTATTTAATATGATTTACCGATTTTTTTCATATCCTCTTGCATTGCTTCTTCATCCATAATTTCATCTAATTTTCCACCAATTGTCATATCTCCTTCCGTAACACGCTCAAGTTCCGAAAGAGTTGTAAGGCCAAGAAGCATTTTTAATATACCATCCTGTTTCAGAGTAATAAACCCCTTTTTACGTGCAAGTCTTTCAACTTGCAGAACATTTCCTTCCTCTTCGACAATTAGATCCTGCATTTCTCGATCAAGATCAATTGCTTCATAAAGCGCCAATCGTCCACGTAAACCAAGATTTTCACACTTTTTACACCCTTTGCCACGATAAAATTTAAACCCTTTGGAAATATCTAATCCATATTTTTTCATTTCATCTTCACTCACACCCTCCAAATTTGCTCTCACTTTCTCTATAACATTATCAGGAACATGCATTTCTTCTTTGCAATTTTTACAAATTTTTCGCACAAGACGTTGTGCTGCAATTACACGTACTGATGATGAGATAAGAAATGGTTCAATACCTAAATCTATAAAACGAGGTAATGCACCAATTGCATTATTTGTATGAACTGTGGAAAACACGAGATGACCTGTAAGTGCAGCGTGTACACCGAGCTCCGCAGTTTCACTATCACGAATTTCACCAACCATAATCACATTTGGATCCTGACGTAAAATGCTACGCAATCCGCTTGCAAATGTATACCCTACCTCTGGCTTTACCTGTGATTGATTAATGCCTGGCACAAAATATTCCACAGGATCTTCAAGTGTAATAATGTTACGTTCTTCACCATTGAGAATTTTCAAAAAAGCATAGAGAGTGGTAGATTTACCAGAACCCGTCGGTCCTGTCATAAGAATCATGCCAAATGGGTCCTTTATCCGTTCAAGAAACATCTCATACTGTGTACCCATCATACCAAGCTCTTTTAGATCAAATGTCTGACGATCTTTTTCCAAAACACGCATCACGATTTTTTCCCCTTCCACAACCGGAAGGCTAGAGACACGAAAATCAATATCATTTCCCTTGTCATTAATACGAAAACGTCCATCCTGCGGTTTTCGTTTCTCATCAATTTTTAAATTTGAAAGAATTTTAATACGTGATATCACAGCTCGTCCTACCTCAAGCGGAAATGTAAGTGAAGCATGTAAAATACCATCCTGACGAAATCGCACTCGATATGTCTTATCAATTGGTTCAATATGAATATCAGACGCCTTACCATCAAGTGCATGTTTGATGATTACATGTACCAGTTTTGCAACAGGTGCATCTTGAATACTTTCTTTTTCTCCAACAATATTAAAATCCTTTTTCTTACTACCACCCTCATTTTCTTCAAAAGACTGCACAACATCCTCCACAGCACGCTCTGCACTACCATATAGACTATATAAACTTTCTAACAAAATTTCCCGTATAAGATATAACTCAATATTCATGCGATCTTTTTGTGCCAAAAATCGCAAAATATTCAATGCGTTAACGTCCTGCGGATCTGCCATCGCAACATGCAAAGTTTTTGTTTTTTTATCCACATCAAACACTGCCATTTTATTCTTCCGCGCAATATCCTCAGATATCATCTGAATAGATTTTTTGTTAGCATTTTGTGGCATTTCACTAAGTAATTTCACACCCAATTCCTTAGCTTTTGCAACCATAGATGTATCATCAGCACCGTTGCCAGTAACTACCTTTTGGTTTTTTTCATCTTTATTTATTTTTTGTTCCTCTTGTTCATTCATATTAATCCTCTATGGTAAAAATGGATCTTGTCTTTGATGTGATTCTGAGACAAGCGGTGTCTTTGACGCCACAGAATTCATCACCGTTTTAATCAAATCATAATCAATTGATTCTCCTAATAAGGCAGTTTCTGTAACCTTTCTCTCTGGCGCATACGCAAAAGCAAAAGCAATACTTCCACTCAAAATCTGTGGTCCGATATTTTCCTCTCCCTTTTTTACATCAGGTTTTGTTATATTAATAGCCTTAAACGCATATAATCGATCAAATCGAAACAATTGATCGATAAATTTTTGAATTTCAGTGTATGTTCCACTAACAACAACACGTCCCTCTATCAATTTTGTATCACGTACAGATGATTTGCTTTTTTTCGTTCCTGTATCAGAAAATCCTAGAGAAAAAAGTTCAAAAAATCCATTTTGCACCTGTGCATCTCTGGCTATTTGCCAAATGTCATTTGTAATGATTTCCTCTTTTTGTTCATTTGGCAAAAAAGACGCAACAAATTCTTTCTCATCAGGATGTGCTTCAATATCACTTATAAAAGCATCTACAATATTCAACTTCTTCTTCGCTTCTTCTAATTCCTCTCCTTTCGTTTCCAATATAACGCCTGCCGATCTTACGGATTGATACGTAGGAACTATCTGTGCAATAACTACGTACAAAAAAAGAAAAAGTGCAATTGGAAACATTAATATTCGAATTACCATATTTTTTGTGTTATTTATTTATATTCTTTAAAACAATATCTATTCTATAATTTATTCGCTTTTTTGTTCTGAACCAACAGTCTCAGGAGATTCAGTTTTTTCAGCAACATCTTCGGTTCCAAAAATTTCACTACCGCTCTCTTCTTTAGGAAGTTCTTCAATCTCTTTTTTTGCTGGGTCATACATCTCATATGGCGTTTTATCAGAACCTGTCACACTCATTGTAAGTGTAAATATAATGCGACCAGAATCATCACGATCTGTTTCTCCAACTGAAACTTTATCAAAATATTCACTATTTTTAAATTTCTCAATTTGTTGTGCCATTACATCAAAATTATCAGCATCAGCAGAAATCGTAACAGTTCCTGGCCCTATAACAACAGTGTTAACACCATTAACATTCTTTTTCTGATAGGCACCAACGTTATGTTCAAAAGATTTAAGAACTACACGCCCACCAGACCTATCAGAATTTTCCATAATTGCATTTAACTCACTTTCTTGTACCTTGTCCAAAAGATCTCTTATAGTATCGACACGACGCAACTTTTCTTCTGAAAGACCTGTGCTTGTACGCATTAGATCAAGTACCTGCGCAAGAACAGAACTGCCATCTGTCGGATTATCATTCAAAACCATAATTCGCTCGATTTCATCCAAAACTTCATTAGTTGTACGTCCACGATACAATTCTTTTTTCATAAACTGTGCACGCATCGCAAAATCAGATACATGACTATCATCCAATCTACTATTTGCATCTTTTTTTATCTGCTTTATCTGAGAATCAAGATCTTCGATTTGGCCATTCAAATCACCTTCCCACATCTTCAAGCCACCGAGTGCTCCACCTGTCAAAACAAGAATGATAAAAGTAACGAATAACCCACCAGAAACCATGCGCTTTCGAGGAACACTTTTTTGTTCTTCATTTGCCTCGCTTTTGAAGCCAACTCCTGAAACCATATTTTTATATTTACTATTTATTTATAATAATTATTTTTCTTCAATTGCACGCAAAGCAAGTCCAATTGCGACAGCAAATGATGGACTTAACTCTTTAATATTTCCACTTTTGTTCTCATCATAAACAATATGACTCAATGGATTTCCTATAGTTACCTTAAGCCCAGTCATTTGTGCCATTTGCTCTGGAAGACCCGTTAACTTTGATCCGCCACCACACAGAACAAGCGACTCCACTACATTACTTTTCTGCGAATTAAGTACACGATTAATTTCATTTACAACAAAATTCAGTGAAGGAAACCCAATTTTTGTTGCACCATTAAAAAAATCACCCCCACCCTCCTTCAGTGCAATCGCTCTTTCACGTGTAATTTGCATACCCTGCATAATTGCATTTGTCATATCCACTCCACCGATATCAACACTACGACTTACATGTACAATACCATCCTCTATCAAAACAATGCTTGTTGTCTTTGCTCCAATATCCACCAACAAAAATCGTCCCTGTGTATTTCCAATTATAGAACGTGCTAGAGAAAAAGATTCTAATTCTAATAAGTCAATACGCACATTTGTATCCTCAAACATACTATCATAGTATTGTACTTCGCTTTTTGGTGCTGCTGCAAGGAGAACACGCATTGTCTGATTGTTTTTTTCTTTTTTTCTTTTTTTCTCTTCACCTTTTTCCTTATTCTTTTTCTTGTTCTTGTTTTTTTCTTTTTCTTTATCAAGAATCTCCCAACTCACATTCACCTCATCCAAAGATGCTGGAATATATTTTCGTGATTCAAATTTGATTGCATCTGCAACTTCCTTTTCACTCATACGTGGAAAATCAACAATCATCACCAAACCATTAAAGCTTGGAATTGCGACAATTGCTTTTTTTGTCTTTGGCTTCAATTCTGCAAAAAGTTGTTTCAAGGCACCACTGAGACGCTTTGCATAATCCCCATCATATTCATCAGGCACTTCTTTAATATTTGTTACATTGACCCACGCATAATTTAAAAGATGCGGCTTATCCTTTATCATCTTCAATTCAACTGCTTTGATTGACTGAGTACCAAAATCAACACCAAGATATGAGTCAGCATGTGAGGAAAATAATGACATATAACTTTTTTATTTTATGTTTTTGATATGACAATACCATTGTACCATAAAAAAGAAACTAGCCAAATCTGTACCTCAAATATACACACTTATTCTTTGGTTTCTTTTTCATTTTCGTCTTTTTTCTTGATCGCTTCATGTACCTCTTTTGCAATTGTTGCAAGCAATTTTTGATTTTCTCTCAATGCTGTCTTTGCTTTTTCTCGTCCAACACCAAGTTTTTCTTCTTTATAACTATAAGAGTTTCCCTTTTTTGTAATCACATTTTGTAAAACACCAACATCCAAAACATCTCCAGCTAGAGAAATTCCCTCATTGTACATAATATCAAATTCTGCAACTTTAAATGGTGGTGCTACTTTATTTTTCACAACTTTTACCTTCACTCGATTTCCTACCACTTCATCACCCTTTTTAATCTGTGCTGCACGACGTACTTCAAATCGCACTGAAGAATAAAACTTCAGTGCATTTCCACCAGTCGTTGTTTCAGGATTACCAAACATCACACCAATCTTCATACGAATTTGATTGATAAAAATCACAACGCAATTTGATTTTGCCACAATTGATGTAAGCTTTCGTAATGCTTGACTCATGAGTCGTGCATGTTTGCCCACATGATGATCTCCCATCTCTCCATCAATCTCAGACTGCGGAGTCAAAGCTGCCACAGAATCCACAATGATTACATCTACTGCATCAGACCGCACAAGCATTTCTACAATATCAAGTGCCTGCTCTCCTGCATCAGGCTGAGAAACCAAAAGTTCATCTATATTTACACCAATATTTTTTGCATATTCTGGATCAAGTGCGTGTTCTGCATCTACAAATGCAGCTACACCACCATCTTTTTGTGCATTTGCTGCAATATGCAGTGCTAATGTCGTCTTACCAGAAGACTCAGGACCATACACCTCAATAATACGCCCTCGTGGCACACCACCAACACCAGCAGCGATATCCAGTGAAAGCGAACCTGTTGAGATTGCTGCCACATCCACCTTCTTCACTTCCCCAAGTTTCATGAGCATTCCGTCACCAAATTTTGTTCGTATTTCATCCACTACAGCACCTACATTCTTTGTCTCCCCTTTTTGTGTACCTTTCTTCTTTGCCATATGATTATATCACTAATGATTACATGAACATTTGGTTTGCATATCAAAAAAAATGATTCACATCCACTTTCGTGGCTACTATATCAGAATATAGAATAATTTTCAATTATAATTCACAACAAAAATATTTTAATCTTTTCAATTCATCATACAAAAAAGAACAGAAAGTATTCCTGTCCTTTTTTGTTTTGTGTTTATTGATAGTATCCACTTGCATCAGTTGTTGCTGTGTATGTGACTGATCCTGTGTAGTCTCCTGAGGCTTGTGATGCTGGGACATCTATTTTATA
>PDPP01000005.1 GCA_002747515.1 Candidatus Moraniibacteriota bacterium | reverse complement strand
TGTTTTTTTATGCATATTTTTTTATTAAAAATAACTTTTATAAAAATGTATATTCACGTTCTGTTTCAGAGACCCATGCACACAGAATTTTTTGCACATCTTTTGGTAAAATATCTGCGATATTTTCTGGCCATTCAATAATCAGGCACGCACGAGAATTATTCATCAAATCATTCCACCCTAATTCTATCATATCATCTTTACCAATACGATACGCATCGATATGATATATTCTTTCATAACCATACATATCAACATCATACTCTTTCATAATCGTAAATGTCGGTGATGTATATGGTCCTTTTGCGCCACACGCACGCAAAACACCTTGCGTAAAAGTCGTCTTCCCACTACCTAAATCCCCCTGCAGTGTGATAATGGAAGGTGTATTATGAGAAATATATTTTTTTGCAAGTGTATGCGTTTCTTCAATTGTCCGCGTAATAACTTTTTTCATATAGAATAAAGCATACAATAAAATGTGAACAAAATCAACGATATAATTATCATAATAAATACAGAAAAAATAAAAACTGTGTACAAAAATTGACAAAAACACATGCTATTGATAGTCTATACTATCCTACAAATATTATTTATTATGTCACAGTCACCCACAAGACAATTTGAGAAAATGGTAAATGAGAGTACACATATTCTCATTCTTCTTCCAGAAAATCCAGAAAATGATTTTTTTTGTAGCGCACTTGCTATCGCTCATTTTTGTTTTTATCATGACATCAAAACAACAATTGGCTTTTCAGACCCTTACGAACAAATTGTATCACTCAATTTTCTCACACGACCTAAAACAACAGAACTAACACATACAATTGCAGGATCACGAGACCTCGTTCTCTCTTTTGATACAACATATAATAAAATTCTTGGTGTACGTACAGAAACACTGAAAGATAAAGTAAATGTCTACATTACTCCTGAACGTGGTATGATTGATTCACGTGATTTTTCTTTTCTTCCTGATAAATTTCCCTATGATCTCATCATTACAGTTGGTGCAACAGATAAGGAAGCTATGGGAAAACTCTATGATGAAATTCCTGACATCTTCTATGAACTTCCTATTATAAATTTTGACAACAAAAGTGCGAATGAACAATTTGGTCAAGTAAACTTTGTCAATGCTGTTTCTTCTTCTGTTTCAGAGGTAGTAAGTGATCTATTTAATCAGCTAAACTATCACATATCCAAAGAATGTGCCCAATCACTTCTCACAGGAATCATCAGTGCAACAAATAGTTTTCAAAACCACAATACAACACCACACGCACTAACATTATCCAGTCAATTGCTTGAAAACGGCGCTGATCAACAAATAATCATTCGAAATCTCTACCGCAACCAAACTTTCTCCCTTCTGCAGCTCTGGGGGCGCGCAATGAAAAATCTTGGAACGTCACAGTTAAATGACGCTATTGTCACGAGCCTTATTACACAAAATGATCTCACACAAACAAAAGCAGAAAAACATCACATTCATGCAATTCTTAAAAAGATAAAACAAAATTATCCAAAAGGGAAAGTCTTTGTGCTCATTTATGAAAAAGAACATAATAATTTTATTGCACTTATTAATACAGAAAAATCAAATATCGCATTAGAACATGACACAACACGCACAATCAAAATGCTTTCTGAATATGTATACGAAGTACCACTTCTTGCTCACACACAAGATGAAGTATGTGGAGAAGTGGATGAGATTTTCCTCAACTATTCCGAATTCTTAAAAAAGAGTTAGTAATTTCACCTACTTTTTTTACAAGTCTTATATTATTTGCCTAATTATATTGGATAATTTTTTGATTTTTCTCACCAGCAATTCAATAGATATCTATATATAATTAAATTATTCACACATACTCTCTTTAAAAAAATATTTTTTCATATTTCTCCTTACTACATTTATGCAAAAAATTTCTTTTATTTGTACTGATAAGATGATAGAATGAAATAAAATAATGTCAAAAATATATGGTAGTAAAAATAAAAAAACCCCAAAAATCCCAAAACACCCGTCATTCAAGTGAAATTGACCGTACTCTCAAAAAACTACAATCAAAAAGCCAAGAAGAATTTGCCTCATACACTGCAAAGAAACTTGATTTACCATATATTGATCTCAATATCACTCCAGTTGCTAGTGATGATGTAACCACAATCACTGAGGAAGAATCAAAAAAATACAATGTTGCCGTTTTCTATACCACAGGAAAAAACATGAAACTCGGCACACCGACACCAGAAAATCCTGAAATGCGTGAATTTATAAAAGAACTCCAAGACGTACGTGGATGGACAGTAGAAATCTTTGTCATATCACCAGATTCATTTGAACGACTTCTTCTGCAGTACAAAAATGCATATTTCATCGATGCAATTGATACAATGCGCCTCACACTTTCCGGCAAAGACTTAGAAGAATTCAACGAAGGTATAGGAAAGCTGCTCGCACTAAAAAAAAATCTCGATGCACTCCCTACTACAGAAGTACTTGATATTCTCTTTTCTGGTGCAGTTATCCTCGGTGCAAGTGATGTTCATCTCGAACCTCAAAAAGAAACTGTAGCAGTGCGTTTTCGTGTTGATGGCGTACTTCAAAATATTGTGGATTTTCCACAACATACATATAAACTCATCACAAACCGCATTAAGCTCATGAGTAAAATGAAGATTAATGTCCGCGATCAAGCACAGGATGGTCACTTCGCATTTGATTCTGCAGAAGCAAATATTGATGTACGTGTATCTACAATTCCAGGAAAGGCTTTTGAAGGTATTGTAATGCGTCTACTCAAAAGTGATAGTGTTACAGTCGACATTAATAGTCTCGGACTTGCAGGAAAAGCATTTGATGATATTCAAAAAAACATTGTCAAAAATGCTGGTATGATCCTCACAACTGGTCCAACTGGTTCTGGTAAGACGACAACTCTCTACACACTCATCAATCACATCAAATCAGAAGAAACAAAAATCATCACCATCGAAGACCCAATCGAATATCAAATTAATGGAATTTCTCAAACACAGGTAGCGAAAGATCGCGGTTATACATTTGCAAAGGGTCTTCGTGCTGTCGTACGTCAAGATCCCGATGTTGTACTCGTCGGTGAAATTCGCGATGATGAAACTGCTGCTGTAGCTGTAAATGCAGCACTTACTGGTCATTTAGTGCTTTCTACACTTCATACAAATAACGCTGTTGCGACAATTCCCCGCCTCATGGAACTTGGTATTAAACCCACTCTTATCCCATCAGCAACAAACATCTTCATGGCACAACGACTTGTGCGCAAACTCTGTGAGCACTGCAAAGAAGAATATGAACCGGCAAAAGAAACTGTTGAAATGTTCATGAAAATGATTTCTCTCATCTCTCCGAAAGCCGAATTAGAGGTGCCAAAAAATATTGAAAAAATCTGGCGATCAGTCGGATGTGAAAAATGTCATAATACTGGATACAAGGGTCGTGTTGGCATATTTGAAGTTCTCACGATGAGTCCAAAACTTGAAAAAATGATTCTTGATATGGAATCTGAAACAGACATCATTAAAGCCGCACTTGAAGAAGGGCTTGTTACTATGACACAAGATGGTGTACTTAAAGCTCTAAAAGGTATCACAACAATTGAAGAAGTAATGCGTGTCACAACTGAAGGCGAGTTAATTGAAGTATTGTACGAAGACCTCATGACACAATCATTATCTCGTGGGATATTTGTCAGTCAACAAACACAACAAATTGCCTCTAGTCATTCTGAAAACTTTGAATCAATGAATGAAACAGTAAATAATGCAGAAGAAACTGACCTCCTCCCAATGATTTTATCTTATGGCGCAACTCTTAAATCCAGTGATATTCATATCGAGCCTGGCGAGGAGGAAGTGGATGTCCGTATGCGTGTTGATGGCGTGTTACAATCAATAGCCAAAATTCCAATCGTCAGTTACCCACTCCTGCTCAGCAAAATCAAAGTCGTTAGCAATATTCCTACAACAATCCGTCAAGGTGTCTCTGATAGTCGTTTCCGCATCATGTACGAACAAGAAAATGCTTCTGAAAACAACGTAGATGTGCGTGTCTCAATTATTGTAGGTGGGTATGGAGAAACAATTGTAATGCGCTTGTTAAGTAAAGACAGTGTAAAACTTGATGTTCATTCCATTGGTATTCGTGACTACAATCTTAATCGCATCATGACGCAAGCACAAAAACCGTATGGCATCCTCCTTAATACTGGTCCAACTGGTTCTGGTAAGACGACAACACTTTATAGCATACTCAACGAAATCAGCTCTCCAGATATGAAAATTATCACAATTGAGGATCCGATTGAATATCAACTTGATGGTATATTACAAACACAAATCAATAAAAAAGGTAGCTACACATTTGGCACAGCACTTCGTGCGCTTTTGCGTCAGGATCCCGATGTAATACTAGTTGGTGAAATTCGTGACGAAGAAACAGCAGAAACTGCAATCAACGCAGCTCTCACAGGTCATCTTCTTATCTCTTCTCTTCATACAAATGATTCTGTTGGTGCAATACAACGACTCATTAATCTCGGTGTCAGCACAGATGACCTTACAACAGCAGTAAATGGATTTATTGCACAGCGTCTTGTGCGTACACTGTGCGAATGCAAAAAAGAAAAAACTATTGAAGAAAGCGAAAAAGCAATTATCACAAAAGTTCTTGATAGTATTTCACCACTCGTTTCAATTCCTAAACCTCAAACAAATAAACTTTTTTCTCCTGGTAAATGCTCGAAATGCAATGGAATTGGATACAAAGGTCGAACAGTGATTTCTGAAGTATTTGTTTTAGATGATGATTTACGTGAATTAATTGCACACAATGCTCTCTTGCCTGATATCAAGAAAAAAGCAATCGAAAACGGTATGCTCACCATGGAGCAAGACGCAATTCTCAAGGCACTAGAAGGTGTCACAACACTTGAAGAAGCACGACGCGTCACAACACTATAAAAAAGAAAACCACTTACATAAAATGTAAGTGGTTTTTTGATGTTTTTGTATCTGTAGACATGGCTACCTCCTTTTACTGTAGGCAGCATACCCGCGAGGTCAATGACTCACGCGGGGAGAAGAAGAGTCGAGGAGAACCGCAGCCAAAACCACAAGAGCCCGATCTGGACTAAACGACTTCCGTATGAGCTCAAAAGATAGAAAAGCCCATAATATGCCTACAGATACAAAAATACCACATTTTTAAATTCCCTTCCTAACCGGACTATCAATACTAGCACACCTTTGAAATCTTGTCAAGTAGTGTTACAATATACTACGAATGAAAATTTTTTCTTTTATTTAAGCCTTTTTTCTGTATGACACTTATCACGCACGAACAACCAGAAACAAAACCAATTATTGAAGAAACAAATGAAAATTCACAAGAATTTTCAATTGATTACACATTGCGTCCACAACAAATTAATGATTATATCGGACAAGAAAAAATCAAAAAACAACTGCGCATCTTCCTCGACGCAGCAAAAAAACGTAACGAACCTCTAGAACATATTCTTTTATATGGTCCTCCTGGATTGGGTAAAACAACACTTGCAAATATCATCGCACGTGAAATGAATGTCAATATTAAAACAACATCTGGACCAGCGATTGAACGTGTCGGCGATCTTGGATCTATACTTACAAACATGCAAGATGGTGATGTACTTTTTATCGACGAAATTCACCGATTAAATAAATCTGTTGAAGAAGTTCTTTACCCTGCAATGGAAGATCATAAACTCGACCTTGTCGTTGGTAAAGGTCCAAGTGCACAAGCGCTCCAGATAGATTTACCAAAATTTACACTCATTGGCGCTACAACACGTATGGGTACACTTACTGGACCACTTCGTGATCGTTTTGGTGTAATTCACAGACTAGAATTTTACAATCACGATGATATTGAAAGTATTATAAAAAGAAGTGCATCAATTTTGGAATGTGATATTCACAATGATGGTGCAGCACGACTTGCTCGTGCGTCACGTCAAACACCGCGCATCGCAAACCGCCTTCTCAAACGTGCACGTGATTGGGCTGATGTACATGAACATATCATTATTGATGATTTTGTAGCAAAAAATACACTTAAGATGCTTGATATTGATGAAAATGGACTTGAGCCAACAGACAGAGA
Source organism: Candidatus Moraniibacteriota bacterium (assembly GCA_002747515.1). GTDB lineage: Bacteria > Patescibacteriota > Minisyncoccia > Moranbacterales. The sequence continues at coordinate 31,235 of PDPP01000005.1, read as the reverse complement.
GTTTCTCACGCTTATTATTGATAAATTTGATGGTGGTCCCGTTGGCGTATCAACAATTGCAAACGCACTTTCAGAAGAAATACAAACAATCGAAGATGTCTATGAACCATATCTCATGCAACAGGGATTTCTTGCACGTTCTCCTCGTGGACGCATTGTGACAGAACATGGATATACACATCTCGGAAAATAATTTATAAACATATTACTATGGAAATATTATTTAGCACCATTTATACACTGTTTATATTCGGTGTTGCACTTACAAGTTTCTTTATTGTGACAAATCTACAGAAATATTCGATAAACCCACGATTCACAAAACCGATTGTTTTTGTATATATCATCGTAACAATCATTCTTATTATTATAAATATTACGCTATTTATCAATATTCCATTTGAAAACTTTTTCTACAATAATAATCTATATTACTAATCATGAAATCTCTCAAATATTATTTCACGTCACAAAATCCAAACGAAAAAATTTTGCATATCGTACACAGACACTGGTTCAATATGTTTATTCAATATATCCCAATACTTGCACTTCTTGGCATAATGATAATTAGCTTTATTATGCATCCTTACATTTTTCACAGCTTTGCACATGAAGGTGCACGTGTACTTTTTTTCTTTCTGCAGACATTTTTCTTCCTCTTTATCTGGATTTATGGATTTGTCATTTGGTTTGATTATTATCTTGATATTTGGATTATTACTACACATCGCATCGTCAATGTCGAACAAAAAGGACTTTTTTCACGCCAAGTGAGCGAACTTAAATTTCATCAAATCCAAGATGTCTCTACTGATGTGAAAGGATTTTTCCCCACTATCCTCAACTTTGGCGACATCACTGTCCAAACCGCCGCAGAACAATCCCGCTTTCTTTTTCGCAGCGTCGGCAGCCCTTACAAAATTAAATCAGAAATCATGACACTACAAAAAAAACATGCAACCGAATTATATGCACAAAAATCACAAACAACTACTAAGTAATTTTTTTGATATACTTTCACTCACTTGCAGTAAAGCAGTAATTGACCAATCTGAAGACTGGTGTAAAGGCAGTAGTACGTATTTTGATGAGATAAAAAAAGAACTTGATGAGGTGCAAGAAGAATTACAAAAAGAAAATAATGTCTATCTCGAAGATGAACTCGGTGATGTATTGTGGGATTATCTCAATCTTCTTAAACACCTCGAACTAGAAGAAAAAATTACTATAGAAAATGTATTTAAAAGATGCAAAAAGAAATATACAGAGAGACTTCATGGTAGAAAAAACGGTGAATTCTGGAATGATGTAAAAAAAAGACAAAAAGAAGTATTAGCAAAAGAACAAAAAAATTATAAAAAATAAAAAAAGAGCATGTGGTGCACAACACATGCTCTCTATAAATTGATTGATGCTCAGCCAGACCCTCGAGCAGGGGAATTCGATCTGGGGTTCTCTCACTTCTATCAAAAGAAGTCATAGCGGACGTACTGTTATATAAATAACACCCATTCAGGACAATAAACTTAATATTATGCACAAGTTTTACGGAGATATCCTTTAGTCTATTTGACGATCGTACATGACAGCAATACTTCCTCTTATTTATGAAAAGGACAATGGTTGCCATTCTTTTGTCAGTGGTACCTTTGCTGAGAGAGACTACACATTACATTACAAATGAACTCGATATTCCTCCACATATCTATGTGACTCTCTGCAAGAAAAGAGCTTCATCAATCAATTAAAAAATATTATAACAAAAAAACCTGTTTTGTCAAACAAAACAATTTGCAAAAAAATTACATTTTATACTCAACCTCGATTGCTAAAACTAAAAAACAACGATGAAGATATTATTATGTTTTTACAAAAAACCTTAATAAATTAGGATTTTTACCATGTCTATGGCATAATAAATGTATTAAAAATAAATATTTATTTTATGTTTAAAAAAATATTAGTTTTTTTCTTTTTATTTACTGTTTGTCTCACTTTTAGCACAATTGTTGATGCTGCTGGGATTGTGCCATGTGGAGATGGCTCAGATAAAGGCAATGCTTGTACTATATGTCATCTCGTCGCAGGGATTTATAACATAGTCGATTATATAAAAAATATCATTGTTATTGTAGCAATTGCTGTAATCACAATTGCAGGCATTATGTACATAGTGTCAGCTGGCAATTCATCCATGACTTCTATGGCAAAGGCAGCTATCAAAAATACACTTATCGGCATCTCTATTTTCCTCTTGGCATTTATGCTAATAACAACGATCATCAATTCTTTTTTCAAAGCAGATACAGCACTGATTGCTGATGGTGGCTTCAAAATTGCAGATACATGGACATTTACAGGTGATTGTTCAAAAAAAACAAGCCCTTCAACAAGTAGCCCATCTACAAGCGGTGGCACACCGACAGGTGGTGGAGTAACAGCAAATGGCATTAAAATTCCACCAGGCACTTCTTCATCAGTTGCACAACGAATCAACAAAACCCCACCAGCATCTCAACCACGAAACATGAATGTTCCTTGCAAAGATAATTGCATGCTTGTTGACTCGGTCGCAAAAAAAATAGAAAATGCCTACAAAAAAGGAAAAGGTGATTGGCGTGTAACTGAAGGGTGGCCAGCGACAACGTCACGACATAAAAATAATTGTCACTACGACGCAACGTGTGTTGATATCAATTTTAAAAATCCCTCAACTGACACAACTACAGAAAATATCAACAGAGTTGCAAAAGAACTACAAGAAGCTGGTCTACGACCTGTATATGAAACAAATGATCAGAGTAAATGTGAAGGAGTTATTGTAGAATGCAAGGTGTATTCTCATATAACAGCACCGCATTTTTCAGCTTATGACAACTAAGATACTTTGTATCTTTCACATATTAACAAATTTTTAAAAAGCAATTCTCCTCGTTGAGAGAATTGCTTTTTCTTATTGTGCGCAAAAATTTATACATTCTTTATATGTAGCAATTTTATCAAGCATTGTTGACGCACACACACCATTTATTGTGATTGCACGTCCTTCATGCACTCTTTCATTAATATTATAATATGAGCAATCCCCAGAATAGCGAACTTTCACACATTTCAACCCTATTTTTTTTGCATAGAATTCATAATATGTTGATATCCCTACATACATATATTTACCATTTGGAAGTGTGATTTGTACAACATTTCCCTCATCCATTTTTTTCTCCCTTTGCTATATAAATAAAAAATCACGCACAACAAAAAATTATACAAAACAATTTTCCATTAGTCAATGTGATGATATTGCACGTTGTTTTTGAGTAAAAAATAATCATTCCATGCAATAAAAAAATTTTGAAAATATAAAATAATTACGCTACTAATAATTATGCTTTTTATTTTTTGTTGTTGACATTTCCTGTGAAAAATTGTTATGCTTATAAACCATCAAAAACAAAAATACAACATAATTATTTTTTTCACTTCTATGAAAAAATTTTTTGTTTTTTGTTTTTGTATTTTTTTATTTCTGCATCATTTTTGTGTTGCAGAAGAATTATCTGTGCAAAAAGAAAATGATGTCTCACAACAAGAAAAAGCACCAAAAAATATTTCTGATAAAACTGAAAGCAAAAAACCACAAAAAACACTTGCTGAAAAAGAAAAAACAGAATCAAAGACATTAATTACACCTACTTCACAAAACGACTTGGACACAAAAGAGAAACAAGAAAATCTAAAAGAAGGTGACGAAAACAAAAAAGAAGAACCTGTAAATGATGCCCATAGTCCAAAAAATAATACGCAACCAAAAAAAGAAACAAATGATAGTGCATTGTGCACAAAAAAAGACACACTAAAAAACACCACAACAACTACATCTAAAACAAAAAAAGAGGATGATAAAAAAGAAAAGAAAAAATCTTTTTCTCTTCGTATCAATGAAATTCTGCCAAATCCATACGGATCTGATAGTGGTAAGGAATTTATTGAAATATACAACTTTGGTGACACAGAAATTTCTCTCAAAAATTGGAAGCTTTATGATAAGACAAAAAAACCGTATATTTTTGATGATATTTCTATTAAATCAAAAGGTTTTCTTACGCTGTACAATAAAAAAAATTTTTCTTTTTCTCTCAATAATTCAAATGAAGAAATTTTCCTAGAAACTGATACCGATGACATCATCTCACATTATGCTTATAAAAAATCCACAAGTGGTCTATCGTGGAATTATGATGAAAATGCGTGGTACACAGAAATACCAACGCCAAATACTGTAAACACAGAAAACCCCCTCACAAAAGATTATCCAGAAATCATCATCAATGAAATATTTCCAAACCCAAAAGATAACGAAGAAAAAAATGAATTTATAGAACTCTACAATCCTAATGATAAAAATATTTCTCTCAAAAATTGGCTGCTAAAAGACGCGAGTCAATCTGGCAAATATCTCATCGATGACGTAGTAATTCCTGCAAAAGGTTTTTATACAGTTTATCGCACAGAATTTCGCTTTGCACTCAATAATTCTGGCAATGAGACTATATCTCTCGTCGCACCAAATACTAAAACACTCTCATCCATATCATACACATCATCACGCGAAAACAAATCACTCAACTACGCAAAAGACAAATGGTACTGGGAAAAACCAACACCAAACACGCAAAACTATGAAAATCCCCTTCTCAAAACATACCCACAATTATTTCTCTCTGAGATTTTGCCAAATCCTTCTGGTGATGAAAACATCAGTGAATTTATAGAAATCTACAATCCACACAATCATCCCATCAATCTGGAAGGATGGACACTAAAAGATGCATCTTCTACTGGATCATATACATTCACACATACACATACAATTGATGCAGAGAAATATTTTGTCATATACAGAAAAGATTTTTCTTTTGCACTCAACAACAGCAATGAAACACTCTCACTCATTGCACCAAATGAAAAAGTGATGAGTACTTTTGCATATCAGTCCAGCAAAGAAGATGTCTCACATAATTATGATGACACAACAAAATCATGGCGCATGAGCAAAAACATTACACCAGGTGAAAAAAATATTTTCAATAATCTCCCAGAAATTACAAAATATACCATTGATAAAAATGTATACAAAAATGTGTATGCACAGTTCAAAGCACAATCGACAGATAAAGACGGTGAAAAATTAAAAGTCCGATGGGAGTTTGGCGACGGACGCAAAAGCTATCTATGGAATACACGCCACAAATACGCACACACTGGCACATATCATGGCACACTCCGCATCCAAGACAAAAGTGAAGAAATCATAAAACACTTCACTGTCACAGTAAAAAAATATCCCCGTCACCACATCAAAATCACAAAAGTCGTCCCAAATCCAGCAGGCAAAGACTCTGGAAATGAATACATCGTCATCAAAAATACCACAAAGAAAAAAATTAATCTCAAAAATTGGAGTATCGCAACAGGCACAAAATCACAAAAACTCATCAACCACCCCATCAGCAAAAATCTCTACATCAAACCAGGTAAAACAAAAACCATCAAAAGAAAACATGCAGCAATTTCCCTCCCAAACAAAAAAGGCATCATCGAAATCCGCAGGCCAGATGGATCAGTATCCCATACAAAAAAATATGGCGACAAAAACATCTCCATCCCAGATAATGCATCATATGAAAAAATCAATGGACAGTGGCAATGGATTATCCCTATAAACACAAAAGAGCAAAAAATTATCACACAAGCACTCGCAAATGAAAAAATGTTTTCACAACAACGCCTCGAGCGAGAAATCGCCTACAACGCCATCTACAACCCAAAAGAAAAACCACAATTCAATGAAACACACTCCCCTAACGCATCACAGTCACTTCTCACAAAAATCAATTTTCTCATCAATCACATCATCTTATACACACAAAACAGTGTGCACCAATTTCTCACAAACAACACAAAAAAAGAAATCCACGGAAAAATACACCCCATCAAAACATCCAAAAACCCCTGCCAAAACCTCCACATCCCCACACGCAAAGACTACACATTTTGCAAAGAAAAATAGATTACTAGATACCTAGACTACTAGACAATCGTAATCCTTCAACTTTTGAACTTTATATGTATATAGTAGATAAAACAGTGAAAAATTACTACACTTTTTTATTTTTTGTTTGAGAATCTCAGAAAAGAGCATGCAATAAAAAATGTTATTCTAAACTTATTTCAGGACCTCTGTGTATGCAAACATTTTGTGTACATTACTCTGGATTTCCACCTTCGTGAGAATAACATAATCACAAACTCATAAATACATTTATCACATCCGCAAAATAATAATCTGTAAAGTCACAACGCCAAAAGACGCGATAAATCGCGTCTCTACATGCCATATTCCACATTCCATATTTCATCTTCTATTTTTCACAACAATATTGCAAAAATGTGTAAAAAATGTGATGATATGAGTGGATAGACGCAGTATATTCTCGAGGGATAGACGCGATAAATCGCGTCTCTACTGTATTTTTTAATTTTTACACACATATGTCAGGACACAATAAATGGTCAACGATTAAACATCGCAAAGGCGCACAGGATGCAAAACGTTCTAAAATTTTTTCGCGTATTGCCAAAGCGATTGCGGTAGCAGTGCAAAATGGTGGGCCGGATCCCGAGACCAACAGTGCGCTCAAGCTCGCGATGGATCAGGGGCGCAAAGCAAACATGCCAAAAGACAATATCGAGCGTGCGATGAAGCGTGGTAGTGGTGATGAGAGTGCACGCATCGAAGAAGTCACATATGAGGCGATGGGTCCTGGTGGGTCAGCGATGATGATCATGTGCGCTACAGACAATACCAACCGCACGCTCACAGATGTCAAAACCGCACTCAAAAAAAATGGAGGGAAATTTGTGCCAAGCGGGAGTGTGGGTTTTCAATTTGATTTTGTCGGCTATATCTCCACAACACCGACTGATATCGAAGCAGCAGAACTCGAAGCAATCGAATATGGGGCGGAAGACGTGATTGTCGAGGATAAAAACCTTATTATCATCACCAAAACACACGATTTGCATGCGGTACTCAAAAATATCGACACAGACACCGTCAATGAGGCACGTCTTGTGTACAATCCGACACAACCAGTCACACTCTCTGACCAAGACAAAAAGGCATACACAGTACTCTATGAGATTATCGAAGACCTCGACGATGTCGTGGAAATCTTTGACAATGTTGCATAGAAATGCTATAATTCTACGTTGATTTTCAATATATTTTCGTAGAGATACACACATTATAATTGAAAATGATCACATACATGATACGGATACTCGGCATTGACCCTGGCACTGCGATTGTCGGTTGGGGCGTCATCGATTTTGACGCGCGCACAATGCACAAAAAAACAGTGGCATATGGACATATCGAGACAGACAAATCCCTCTCAACATGTCAGCGACTTGAAGAAATTTACGATGGTATTATGTCTCTTATTGACACATACGCGCCGCATGAGGTCGCTGTGGAAGAATTATTTTATTTCAAAAATGCAAAAACCGTCATCACGGTCGCGCAAGCACGTGGCGTCATATTGCAGACGTGTCATCACAATGGTTTGCCTGTTGCAGAGTACACACCGCTACAAATCAAGCAGTCTCTCACAGGATATGGCCGTGCTGATAAAAAACAAATGCAAGAAATGGTCAAAAATATGTTAAAATTACAGAGTGTCCCACAACCGGACGACACGGCAGACGCACTTGCAGTCGCGATGTGCCACTGTAATTCGCGTGGATATGCGCAACACTTGCATCAGTAATTCGTAACTCGTACTCAGTAATTTGTACGTAAGCTATGACACAGCATTTCTGTATATGAAGAAACCTTTTTTGTAAAAATACAACATACATTTTGTAATAAATAGCACTAATCCCTAACACATGAATATATGAACGAGTATAGCCCAATCATTAATACACTTCTTGATCAAGGTGTGAGTGGTGACACGATCATTCTCCTCCTTCTTTTTCCTGTTGTTGTGACAATTGTGGTGATTTTGCGACAATTTGTCGGGATCAAAGCGTTTGGTATTTATACCCCATCGATTATCACACTCGCATTTGTGTTTATCGCGCGTGAACGGTGGTTTGATATCAAGTATGCAGTGACAATTTATGTGATTGTGCTTTTTGTCGGTATGGTGATGCGTTATGTACTCAAAAGATTTCGCCTCCTCTATCTCCCACGTGTTGCCATCAATCTCTCTGTTGTGTCTTTTTCTGTGTTGGTTACATTGGCGGTTGCTGGCTATTTTGATCGTACAGGCTTTGCCGCTGCACCGATTTTTCCAATTCTCGTCATCATCACGCTCGTAGAAAAATTCGTCACCGTGCAAATTGAAAAAGGCAACCGCACAGCGATCATTTTGGCAATTGAAACACTCTTTATCGCACTCATCGGCTACACTGTTCTCTCGCCGACAACACCGGTTGGGACATACATCACCACATTCACACTGACACATCCTTTCATTGTTCTGCTCATTATTCCACTCATCAACCTCTTTATGGGTAAATGGACCGGTTTACGCCTCTCGGAATACTATCGTTTCAGAGATGTGATCAAAAAAATTCAATAATCACACCTTTTTTATGTTTAATCTACTCACTGCGAGCCAAAAAATTCTCGGGATGAATGCGCGTAACCTAACATACATCCGCCCGCACAATCTCAAAAGAGCAAAACGCCTCGCTGACGAAAAAATCACCTCAAAAATGCTTCTGAAAAAAAACGGCGTGCCAGTGCCACGGCTCATCGCACAGATTTCATCACGGCGCACACTGGAAAATTTTGATTGGAGCATATTACCACCGAGTTTTGTGCTCAAACCAAACCGCGGCCTCGGCGGCGATGGCATCGTCGTCGTATATGGTCGCAAAAAAGGCACCACTGACACATGGATCCGGTCCAATGGTAGCACGATCACTATAGATGACCTCAAAACACATGTGCGACACATCTTGGATGGGGAGTTTTCACTCTCCAACACGCCGGATATGGCGTTTTTTGAAGAGCGCCTCAAACTCTCTAAAGAGTTTCGTCCATACGCATACAAAGGCATCCCCGATATCCGCATCATCATCTACAACAAGGTGCCTGTCATGGCGATGCTCCGCCTCCCGACCAAAGAATCCGGCGGCAAGGCCAATCTCCAGCAAGGCGGCATCGGTGTCGGCATCGACATGGCGCGTGGCATCACCACAACCGCTGTGCAAGGTAAGTCAAAAGTCGTTGAATATGTGCCGGGCACACGCCTCTTGCTCTCCGGTATCAAAATCCCCTATTGGGATGAAATGCTCACACTCGCGATTAAAGCACAAGAAGCATCTGGACTCGGTTTTCTCGGCGCAGATATCGCCATTGACCGCGATAATGGACCGGTCTTTCTCGAACTCAATGCCCGCCCGGGACTCTCGATCCAAGTCGCCAACATGGCCGGCCTCAAAAAACGTCTTGAACGCGTCGAAGGCTTAAAAATCAAAACAGCCGTCCGTGGCGCACGCGTAGGCAAAAACCTCTTCGGCGGTGAAATCGAAGAAGACCTCGAAAACACTTCCGGCAAACGCGTCATCGGCTCTGTGGAAGATGTACAAATCGTCAGTAGAGATGGCAAAACAAAAATCGACACCCAAGCCAAAATCGACACCGGCGCCTACTCCACCTCTATCGACACAGAGCTCGCCCGCACTCTCGGTTTTGGCCACGTGGTAGATGCGTTTGCAGAGATTAATATAAAGAAAGAATTTGGCACAGTTACAAAAAAGGGGCAAGGTCTAGGTAAAAAAATAGAGAAAAAATATAAGAATAACATACCCGATTTGGCTGACATTGCTGTAACATGGTCCTCAAGCGGTGTCACTATTCGACCAATGATACGAATTAAATTTATCATGGACAAAAAAACAATTGCTACTCGCGTCAACATTGTAGACCGCAGCGACCTCAATTACGATATGATTATCGGCAAAAGAAACCTCCGCCAATTTTTGGTGGATGTAAGTAAATAAATTATAAATTATTATGGTTAAAAAAATATGTACAATCTACTACGGAGATGATTGGCACAAAAAAGTTCCTTTTAATTCTCAAAACAATCCCACAAAAAAATCATTTGAAGAATTTTACACCCAAGCACAAAATGAGTTTGGTGTAATATTTTATCGCGCATCACTCAAATGGTTTAATGTACAAAAAAATTATTTTACAAAAGCATGGACATTTGATGGAAAAAATTGGATAAAAATCAACAAGCCTGTCTCTGTTGATGTGATTTATGACAAAGTTAAAGGAAGTCGTGATTATGATTTACTTGGACTCAAAAAGGAGATTATGCAAAAAACACCAATTTACAACCACCCACTCTTTCGTACAATCACAAATGATAAATTATCCCAGTACATGCTTTTCCAAGATTGCATGCCAAAAACTCTACTTGCGAACACCTACAGCGAATTAAAAGATGCTCTTAAAAAAATCCCCGATAAAAAGGTTGTTATCAAACCACTTCACGGCTCTGGTGGTTTTGGTATTTATATTGGCGATAAAGATGGCGCATTAAAAGAAGATTCTTTTACATTTCCTGTGATTATACAAGAATTTATCAAAAGTACAAAAGGCATTCCTGGATTTTCGCAAAAAGATGAAGTATCAGATTTACGTTTAATTTATGTTGATCACGAATTAATCTATGCATTATCTCGTATTGCTGCAAAAGATTCTCTTTTTACAAACTTTCACCAAGGTGCCACCGCAGTCTTAGTGCCGGAAAACAAAATTCCCCAAAGCATCATTAAGTTATCACAAAAAATCCAAAAAACTCTCTCTGTTTTTCCTCATGCAAACTATTCTCTTGATTTTATTTTTGACGATAATGCAAAACCTTTTCTCGTTGAAATGAACACAACACCCGGATTTGATCTTTTGCATATTGTAGGTGATGACGAAATAAAGAAAAAAAACCTATCCGCATTTATCAATGCAGCATCTAAGGTTGCAAACAAATAATTTTAACAAAAAAATGAAAATATATCATAGATATAGCAAAAAAAATAAATCATATTTTATATAAAACACACATGAAACAAAAATTGATTATCAATGCAGATGATTATGGTATGAGTCCCCGCTTTAATACCGGAATTATATACATGATTAATCACAAAATCGTTTCCAGCACCACCGTCATGATTAATGAGAAGTATATTGATGCACAAGAATTATTAAAAAACAAAAGTATTTCTGTTGGTTTACACATAAATGTCACCGAAGAAAATTGTGAAAAAGAAACAGAAAAACAAATCAAAAAATTTGAAAAAATTTTTGGCACATTGCCATCGCACATGGATGGTCACAAACATTGTCATTTGAGACCATATACATTGCACGAAACAATAAAATGTGCAAAAAAATATGCAATCCCCCTGAGATCTCGTTTTGTCGAAGATCGCAAAATTATTCAAAAAAACAACGTCGCAACACCTGATCACTATATTTCATGGCATCCGATTCGTTTTGCAAAGTTATATCGTAATTTACAAGAAAATGACGCGCCAATAACTGAACTTGTGTCACACCCCGGATATTTTGATAAAAATTGTTCTTATCCGTATAATAGAGAACGTGAAGAAGAAATGTCCATTTTGCAAAAACCTGAAATCCAAGACTTAATTATATCAAAATACGAATTAATCTCTTATGATCAACTTTGAAAAACCAGCACAGCCAGCCAAAAAAGAATATATAGATGAGGAACTACATAATGAACTTGCAGACATCAAGCAATTAAGTGCCTATAATTATTTCACGGGAAAACGAGAATACGCACTAATGAATACACCGATTGACGATGAAAAAAAGTTTGTGTCTGGTGTACGCGCGAAAGAAAAACAAGATTTTTTGGAAAATGCAACACGAAATCCGGAATTATCCTATCCAAAGTTAGAAAAATTTGACGCAAAACAAAAAGAAGAGGAATTACTTGCACTGAAAGAAAAAATTAAAGAGTGTGACCACCCTATTGTCAAAAAAGTGTATCTGTGGAAAATCAATGAAAAAATTGCGGAAAATCGCATGTTACAAGCAGCACAAAATGGAGATGACAAAAAATTTACCAGATACTCTGTTTTTATCAATGGCGCACCGGAAAAAAAGATTTTTGATTATACCCTCTCTTCTCTTTTGCAAAAAACAGAAATTGCCCTAAACACTACAGATGATGTACTGATTAAGGCGGCTGCAGAGCGTTTGAAAAATACTTTTTCTCACACAGAAGATGTATATGACCAGATACAGTTGAAAAGTGGACCTCACAACACTCTCAACCTCACGCATATTGATGAAGATTTTACACTTCCACAAGATGTAACAGAAAGAAAAAATCAAGAAAATGAATTGATATATTCCGATGAAGAAATAAAATCGGTATTTCTAGATTATTTGCAAGAACTAGGAATGCATCACTGGAAAGTTGTCATTGATGATACACGAACCGCAATTTCTGTAGGAAAAAACAAAATATTTATTCCAAAAGGTCGTAAAGTAAAAGAAAATTATCTCAAAGGACTTATCGCACATGAAATTGGTGTTCACGCACTTCGAAAAGAAGAGGGCTTAAAAACACAATTGAAGCTCTTGAGCACAAGATTAGACCGCTCAAAAGATGACGAAGGTGTCGCAATGTATGAACAACAAAAAATTACCGGCATGGACGACTTTGCAGGATTTGATGGTTACCTTGCTATCTCATTGGCACTTGGAATAGATGGTCACAAAAGAGATTTTAGAGATGTTTTTGAAATCTTAAAAGATTACTATATCGTAAAAGGTAAATCTGTGCAACAAGCACAAAACATGGCATGGAATAGAAGTGTTCGCACATTTCGTGGTACAACAGGCAAGACACCTGGCGCATGTTTTACAAAAGATTTGTTTTACAGAGAAAACAATATCGGCGTGTGGCATCTTATCAAAAATGATTCAACAGAGGTGCGAAGATTCAGCGTTGGTAAATATGATCCCACAAACCCACGTCATATTTGGATATTAGATCAATTGGATATTACAGAAAATGATTTAACATTTTTAGAAAAATAATTTTCTAAAAATATTCTATCACAATGCAAAAATATAAAAAAGAATACCTAAATGACAGTATTCTTTTTTGTTTTTGTGCTGATGAACTAATTTCTTTGTGTAGTATTTCTATAAATAAGTGTTTACATGATATTGTTATTAAAAAATCATTTTTTATATTAAAAGCACAAAAGACAAAACTATTCAAAACAGTCTTTTTTTGCTAAAATATGGAGAATTGATTTCCCAGAAATACATAATCCGTGTAAGATAGAGGTATGAAAAGAATGTATTCCCAAAGCGACTTCACCAAAGAGAAGTCACGCAATTTTGGCACAAAACGACGCAAGCCTCTGATGTGCAAAGAGTGTCTGCGAAATTTTGTGATGAAATTGGCATTTTGGCAGAAAAAACACATAAGCCCACAATTATGTGCAGTACACGATAAAATACAACCATCAGATAATACGCCTATGCAAAATCGCAGAAAAAACCGAAAAAAAACCGGAAAGAAAAATTGGAAAAAATATGGTATGTTGGCACTCAAAATTTGTGCCATAGTGTGTGGTGTTGGTTTATTGGCAGCTATTGGTGTGTTTGCTTATTTTGCCAAAGATCTTCCTGAACCAGGCAAGGTAAACACACGAGCAATTGATGAAAGTACCAAAATTTATGATCGCACTGGCACTGTGCTTCTTTATGATATCCACGGTGAAGAGAAACGCACACTTATCGCACACGATGAAATCCCACTTGCCATAAAACAGGCAACAATCGCACTGGAAGATCACAATTTTTACCATCATCCAGGATTTGATGTCAAAGGCGTCATCAATGCTGTGATTTCCAATGTCTTTCATGTCGGATCAGGACGCGGTGGCTCCACGATTACACAGCAATTCGTCAAAAACTCCATTCTCACATCAGAACGCTCCATCGCACGCAAAATCAAAGAACTCATACTCGCGATTGAAATTGAACTACGTTTTTCAAAAGACGATATTCTCGGCATGTATCTTAACGAAATCCCCTATGGATCAAATGCCTATGGCATCGAAGCGGCAGCACAGACATTTTTCAATAAACACGCGTCTGAATTGACACTTGATGAAGCGGCGATGCTTGCCTCTCTCCCGCAAGCACCATCACGCTATTCACCATATGGATCGCACACGGACCGACTTAAAATTCGTCAAGAATATGCACTCGATCAAATGGCAAAACTCGGTTATATCTCAGAAGAAGCTTCTACTGATGCAAAAAATGTCGATGTACTGGCAAAAATTGCCAAAAACGCCGAAAATATCAAAGCGCCACACTTTGTCATGTATGTCCGTGACTATCTCGAAGAAGAATTTGGCAATGAATATCTCGAAAAAGAAGGTTTGCGCGTCATCACAACGCTTGATTGGGACAAACAACAAATTGCTGAAAAAATTGTCCATGAGCATGCACTAGAAAACAAAACCAAATACAATGCAGAAAATGCCGCACTTGTCGCAATTGATCCGACAAATGGAGATATTGTGACAATGGTGGGATCACGCGATTATTTTGATGAAGAAATTGACGGTCAAGTCAATGTTGCAATTCGCGATCGCCAACCAGGATCATCATTTAAACCATATGCCTATTTACACGCGTTTGAAAAAGGCTACACGCCAGAAACTATTCTCTATGATGTCGAGACAAAATTTAGCGTATCGAGCAGTGATGATTATATACCACAAAATTATGATGGTACGTTTCGTGGTCCTCTGAAAATCAAGGAAGCACTTGCAATGTCGCTCAACATCCCAGCTGTAAAAGCACTCTATCTCGCTAACCCAAAAGAAGTCATTATATTTGCAAAAGAACTCGGTATCACCAGTCTCAATAATCCGGACCGTTATGGTCTCTCTCTTGTACTCGGTGGCGGTGAAGTTAAACTCCTCGATCACACCGCAGCATTTTCTGTCTTTGCAAATAGCGGCATAAAACACACAAAACGTGCAATCCTTACAATTACCAATAAAAATGGCGAAAACATTTTTGAAACACAAAATACAGAGGGTGAGCGTATCATCGAAGAAGAGCACGTCGCAATGCTTTCACATATTCTCTCAAAAAACAAGTATCGTGCACCAGCATTTGGTGAAAACAATCCGCTACGCTTTGACAATAGACCAGTTGCCGCAAAAACCGGCACAACAAATGAAAACCGCGACGCATGGACAATGGGCTACACACCAGATGTCGCTATCGGCGTGTGGAGTGGTAATAATGATAACTCGTCGATGAACGCGCGCGGTGTCGGCGCCAATGCCTCCGGTCCAATCTTTCGTGATTTCATCACTGAAGCATATCCCGAACCATCTGGCAAAGAGTTTCCAAAATACGACAAAGATGCACATGAGACAGACAAAGATATTCTCGACGGAAAACTTCCTGAGAGAGATGAAATCGAGGTGTGTGAAATCCCCGGCAAAGATGATGAATATTGCAAAGCAAACAAATATTGCCCTGAAAGTAAGAGAAAAGACCGTGTTTTTGCTGAACTACACAATATCCTCTATTACGTCCAAAAAGACGATCCACGCGGTGACAAACCAGATAAACCAAAAGACGATCCACAATACAAAAATTGGGAAAAAGGCGTACGAAAATACTGGGAAAAAGAAGATGACGATATTATCTTTGACAAAGAACCGGACGAGTGCAAAAAAGATGATTTCAAAAAATATGATGTCACTGTCACACTTTCTGTGCCATCATCTGTGAACACAAATTCTGTGAAAATCACAGTACATCCAAAAACAGAATACGACATCAAAAAAATCACATACACTGTAGACGGAGACACCATCCACGAGTCACGTGACAAAAAATACACCTACACGATTCCTGAAGACAAAAACAATCAAAAAATAAAAATCTCCGTCACCGTAGAAGACAGTGCCGGCAACACCGCCACAGCCGATGCGAAAGTGGATGTTGCGTTTTAGTGTTCGTAATTAGTAATTAGTTGATTAGGTATTAGTTTAATTAGTTGATTAGGGCACAAAAACCTGTCATTGCGTGGCAGGTTTTTTCGTACACTACAATCACGTCATATAAAAAAGCAAGATAAAACACAATACATATCATATATTCTACATATAGACTTGTGACAACCCGAGATCTCTCCACTCCGCATGCGCTCCGGTCGAGATGACACAGGTTTAAAAAATGTCATTCCGACCGGAGCGCATGCGAAGTGGAGGAATCTCAAACTAAACGGTAAAAAATAAATCAAAAAAATTTTAGATCATCTAGTAATCTAATCATCTAGCGATCTAGCCATCTAAAAGCTACCGGCCACACGCTACCCGCTACACACTATCCTCTATTCCCTCTCACCTATTCCCTAAAATTGACACACATGTCAAAATAATGTTACGCTGTATTATCTGTAATTTTACAAAAAAATATAATCAATCATACAATCAATGGAGGTGAAATATGTTGACATATTCACGCAAGGATGAAGAGTGTGTTCTTACATCGGAAAAGGTTGCAAAAGTAGTGAATTTTCTGAGAGAACGGTTGCTAAAAATCCTTTTTAAATCAATAGGACTTGTGCTTTTTTTATTAGTTATCGCAGTCATGAATAAACCATTGGGATTTCTTTTTCTATTTTGTATATTTGGCGGATGCTTTATATGCATACTTATAGTTGCATGTTCTTTCTTTGTAGGTCTAGCTGCAACAGAACTTAAAGATGGATATGTTATTCAATTCAATGACAGTGGTAAAATAATTAATCATGGATTTTGTATCCCAAAAATCGCTAACATGCGTCGTGTACGTTTTGATAGCACAACAGATTTGTACAAGTGGCTTGAGGGAAATAATGTACTTATCACACAAGATTTTTGGAATGGAGAGAATGGATTGCGAAAAACATTTAAACTTGTACCAAAAGATGATTTTTGCATTGAGGAGCTCCTTTCTGTTGTCGTAAAAATATTACGTCATGAAAAAACCGATAAATCTATGCATGACTTTTATAAAACAAAAGCATGGACTGAAGAATGCCTTGTTGCTGCTGTAAAAATGTTACGTCATGAAGAAAATGTTTTTAATGTCAATAAAGTTCTGCATGACTTTTATAAAACAAAGGTGTGGGATGAGCGTGAAATGCATGCACACACTTTCAATGAAAACGGCACTTCTCGCATACAGTGGACAGAAGACAATCCTCTCTTTGCCGGTGGCATTGAGCGGATTGAAATGGTGCAATAAACCACGCCACTGAGAAACAGTTGTTTCTCAGTGGCTTTTTGGTTTCTATGACACAATAGAAAGAGTATGAATATGTCGAGATAACACAATTTTAAAAAATTTGTCATTCCGACCGGAGCGCATGCGGAGTGGAGGAATCTCAAACTAAGTGGTAAATCAAAAGTGTTATATCATCTAGTAATCTAGTTCTCTAGCCATGGCTTTTAATTTTATGACATTATAGATATGTGAACACCTGAGATCTCTCCACTCCGCATGCGCTCCGGTCGAGATGACATAATATGAGAGCACTAGATTGCTACCGGCTACAAATTATCTTCTATTCCCTCTCCCCTACTCCCTATAACCTATCCCCTTTTATGTTGCAATTTTGATATTTTTCACAACCGTGCCTCCAATTTTATCATTTAATGTATCGACAAAAAATCCGCGGTGCATCCAGAGTTCTTGCGCCCAGATGGAATTGTGAATTTTGACGAAAATGACACCGTTTTTGTAAAACTGTGGTGTGATGTTTTTTTCGCCTTGCCTGCCGTACTCTGCACGGACCGCACGGGAAAATAAGTGCATGACCGTCTCTCCATCGATGTCCGCAGATGCTTTTTTGTGTGCAGATGGTGTGTTGATCTTTTTTTTCGTGAGATAATCACCGATGTTTTTCATATTTATGCACTTTTAACCGGCATGACGATATAGGTATAGCGTGATTGTGTGTCACCTGTACCGCGAAACATCACAGGTGCGGCATTGCCGTTGATGGAGATTTCCACAGTGTCTTCATCAATGCGATTCACACCGTCGATGACAAAGCGTGGGTTGAGGACGATTTTTTGGGCCGGTCCTTCTGTTTGTACGTCAAGTTCTGTCGTATTTTCTCCAATTTCTTGGTGTTTTGTCGTGATTTTGAGCACCGTATCACCAATATCAAAATGAATCTCACCACTCTCGCGTCCGGTAAACACCGTTGTGACTTTCATCGCTTCCAAAAGCGCATCTTTTTTAATCAGCACCTTTGTCACCGCGCTCTCTGGGATAATTTGTTTGTAATCCGGATACGCGCCGTCGATGAGGCGCGCAGTCACATATAGGTCGCCACAGACAAAAAACAAATGATTTTCTTCAATCGCACATTGAATAGTCTCATGATCATCTGAAAATTTGCTGATATATGCGCACAGTTGTTGTGGCAAAATGATTTGCGCACCATCACCAATCATTTCTTCAGATCCACTATTTCGTGTGATGAGCTCGTTTTTTGGGATGCACATTTCTCCGAGTCGAAAGCTATCTGTCGCCACCGAACACACCTCTTCGGGTTGAAATGACATGAATACACCGGTAAGTTCAATGCGTGTTTCTGTGCGTGATGTGAAATTGAGGACCTTTGCAATACTTTCTTTGAATTGCGCCAGTGTAATGTCAATTGTACTCTGCCCACTCATTTGTGGAATAATGGGAAAATCATCGACATCATATCCGTTGATTTTTGCTTTATGTGCACCACTCTCCAGCGTCAATATCCGCCCATCCACGCTGAGTTTGACGTGTTCTGTACCACGAAGTGCCGTCAAAAAACTCCCCAAAAGACTCGCTGACACCACAATTTTTCCTGGCGCATCAATCTTTGCTTGAATTTTTTTGACAATGCCGATTTCCAAATTCGTCGCAGAAAAACAGAGTTGTCCCCCGTCCGTTTCTATGAGAATGTTATTCAAAATCGACAGCGTCGCACTTTTACTTGTTGCAAATTCTGTTGCTTGTAATGCCCCTTTGAGATTTTCATATGTACACACTGCTTTCATATTTTTGGGTTTAATTTATTATTATGCTGTATAGAGCTTTTCTTTGAGAAAATCAATTTCTTCTTTTAATCGTTCATTGCTTTCAATTTCTCTGCTAATTTTTTCATATGCATGTAGTGCTGTCGTATGGTCACGACCGCTGAAATATTTCCCAATACCAGGATATGACATGTTTAGTTCCTTACGCAAAAGATACATTGCGATTTGCCGTGGATACACAATTTCCTTTTTACGCCCTTTGCTAATTAATTCTTCAGTGTTCACTTCATAAAACTCTGAAATGACATCAATAACATTTTTATGTTGTACACACTTCTTTTTACTGCTTTCAATAATTTTTCCGAGTGCCTGTTCTACAAGTTGTTGTGTAGGTTCTTTTTTATGAAGATCGCAAATAGCAATAACACGATTAAGCGCCCCCTCAAGCTCTCTAATATTATTTTTGATATTTTCTGACATAAAACGCAAGACATCATCACTGAGATAAAAACCTCGTTCCATCGCTTTAGTTTGTAAAATTGATATACGTGTCTCTAAATCTGGCTGACTAACATCTACAATCATTCCACCCTCAAATCGTGAACGTAAACGATCCTCAAGCGTGCTAATTGCCTTTGGAGGACGATCGCTTGATATAACAATTTGTTTATTGAGATTATAAAGCGCATTAAATATATGAAAAAACTCAAGTTGTGTCTTTTCTTTTCCTGCCAAAAACTGCACATCATCAATAATTAAAAGATCTACCTTTTGATATTCTTCCTTAAAACGATCTGCCTTATTGTTTTTAATTGCGTTCACTAATTCTGCAGTAAATTTCTCTGATGTTGTATAAATAATCCGTTTTTGTGCATCATCAGAGCGTACTTGATTTCCAATAGACTGCAGAAGATGTGTTTTACCAAGACCAACCTTTCCATAAACAAAAAGTGGATTATAGATTTTTCCAAGATCTTCACACACTGCATGACAAGCAGCTTTTGCCAACTCATTATGATCCCCAACAACAAAATTATCAAATGTATAGCGACTATTTAGATTAACTTGCGTTTGTGTTACTTTTTGTGGTCGTGTAGTATACTTTGGCTCGGTATACATTTTTTTCTTTGAGATGACATCTGTTTGTTGTTGTGTCATCTCTGAATCATGATTATTTGGAGACACGTCATCATTCTGTGCTGTCGTACCAAAACTTTCCTCAACACATTCTTGCGGAGAATACACCGCACAGCTCATTGTATTAATATTTGGCATCTCCTTATACAAAGCTTGCAAAATATATGATTGATATTTATTTTCCAACCATTCTTTTGCAAAGCCATTTGGCACACCAACGACAACATGATCATTTTCTACTGACAAAATCTTTGTGTTTTTAAACCATGTACTAAAATTTGCTTTTGATATTGACAGCTCAATACTCCCTAAAACTGAACGCCATAATTCTTCCTTATTTATTTTTTCCATAACTACATATTATTTTTGATAACTCTGCCACATAATTTATGTTTGAAGCACTCCAAAACCCTTATTTTATAAGGTTTTTTGCTAATTAACACTATCCACAAAATATTCACAGATGACCTTTTTATAACTGCGTATGCGAATTATATCACCTTCCCAAAATAAAGAAAAATTATCTATTTATCCACAGTTTGTTAACAACTTGTGGATAAGTTGATCTATATTTCATATTTTATCTTCTTTAAGTTGACGCTTTACTTTTCTTATGATAACATTATTGGGATATTTAATTTTAATATCATTGCTATGAAAAGAACGTACCAACCAAAAAAAGGCAAGCGAAAACGCGTACATGGTTTTCTTGCACGCATGAAAACACGATCTGGACAAGCTGTTTTGAAAAGACGACGCCAAAAAGGACGTGCACGACTTGCAGTGTAAATATTTGTGCAGATACCATATGCTTGGCACTCACAACCGCCTACGCGACAATAACGAACTTTTGTATGTGCTCAAAAAAGGCAAGCGTCACTACTCCGGTGGCGTATTGTTGTATTGGATTGATAACAATATACCCTATGTACGATGTGGTTTTATTGTTGGAAAGAAATTTTCACCACTAGCAGTAAAACGCAATAAACAAAAACGTATATTACGCAGTGCTGTTAAAAATATTTTACCAAAAATTGCTCCTGGTAAAGATATCGTGATATCTTATATAAATCATGGTAAAATATTATCATATGCAGAATCAAAAAAAGTAATCTTACACGCATTGAAAAAAAACAATCTTATTATAAAATAACTTTATGGAAATATTATTTATACTTATCTACCAGCCGATATATAATGCATTAATTGGTCTCTATAGCATCTTTGATGATTTTGGTATTGCAATTATCATTTTGACGCTTATCATTAAATTTGCACTTATCCCTCTGTCACGCAAACAAATTGAATCGCAAAAAGAAATGCAAGAAATTCAACCAAAAATCAAAGAATTGCAGAATAAATATAAAAATGACAAAGAAAAACTTACAAAAGAGACCATGGCACTTTATAAAAAACACAAGGTTAATCCTGCAGCAGGGTGCCTCCCACTGATTATTCAGATGGTGATTTTTATTACGATGTACCGTGTGATTATTAATTTATCCAATAATCATCACCTCTCTGTCAACACAGAACACCTCTATGCTTTTATCCCACAACCTGACGCAATCAATGGATTTTTCATTGGATTTATGAATCTTGCAGAGCCGTTTGCAGCAATTGCCGTGATTACAGCAGCAGCACAATTTTACCAACTCAAAATGATGCAAGTAAAAAATGAACAAAACATAGAAAAAACCCCAGCAAAAAAATCTGACGACAAAAAAACAGATGAACTAGATTTTGCAACAATCATGCAAAAACAAATGCTTTTCATTGTACCAATCATGACGCTTTTTATCGGATTAAAATTCCCTTCTGGCCTAACATTGTACTGGCTCACATCAACTGTATTTATGATTGCACAGCAATGGATTGTCATGCACAAAGAAAAGAAAATGACTGAAGAGCAACCAAAATAATTTTGCTAATTTATTTTATCGTCCACTTATGAGTAATTCATATGAAATTATCGAAGAAAGTGCTAAAAAAATATTACAATTAATGGATTTTGATGCAACATACTCTGTAAAAGAAAAAATTGACACACAATCGAATAAAAAAACATACATTTGTTCAATTAAAACAAATTCTGACTCACGATTTCTCATCGGACAAAAAGGAACAAATCTTTGTGCTTTTGAACACATCCTTCGATCAATTCTGTACAAAAACAATTTTTCTGAGCACATTATTCTCGACATCAATGGATATAAAGAAGATAAAGAACGCATGATCACAAATATTGCCAAAGATGCTGCAAATCAAGCTGCTCAAGAGAAAAAACCAATCGTTCTCAGACCAATGAATGCATACGAAAGACGTATTGTTCATATGACAATTTGTAATGACACACGTGTTGAAACCGAAAGTATTGGAGAAGGCAGTGATCGAAAAGTGATTATCAAACCACAAAGTATTATGAGATCATTATGATTGCACGAAAGATTACTTACAACATCATCATTAACGGGACGGCCAAGGTATTTTCAACTGCTTTGGCCCTTTTTGCTATCGGTATGCTCACGCGCTACCTCGGCACAGATGGTTTTGGAAAATACACAACAATGCTTGCCTTTTTTGCTTTTTTTAGTGCTCTTGGCGACTTTGGCCTCTATTCCATAGCGACAAGAGAAATTTCTCGCGAAGGCGCAAAAGAATCTTGGATTCTTAGTCGCATATTCACTTTACGACTAGTAATCTCAACGATAATATTTCTTTCCTCAACATTATTTGTAGGATTTTTACCATATGAACAAGATCTCAAAGTAAGTATTTTGATTGCTAGTGGTGCTTTTATATTTGCTTCTGGTTATGGACTTTTGAATGGTTTATATCAAAAATATATTGCCATGGATAAAGTTGCATTTGTAGAACTGTCTGGCAAAATCATTCAGATTTGTATCATTCTCACTGTTGTTCAGTTAAAACTTAGTTTTATTGTTGTTGCTATTGCACTTTTTACAACCATGCTATGGAATTTTATTCTTCTGTTTTTCTTTTCACGAAAATATACAAAAATTTCACTTTGTTTTGATAAAGTGTATTGGAAAAAATTTCTCAAAGAGTCTACGCCAATGGGTATTAGCGCCATTGTCACCTTTTTATATTTTAAGATTGATGCAATTCTTCTTTCTTTTTTTCAACCACAAAGTCATGTTGGTATTTATGGAGCTGCATATAAAGTAATTGAAACATTAACATTTTTTCCAGCAATGGTCATCGGACTTATTTTTCCTCTTTTTTCAAAATATATTTTTACAAAAAAAGATGTTTTTATAGAAATCTCAAATATCATATTTAGAATTTTCACAATTATCGTCATCCCTCTTGTTATCAGCACACTCTTTCTCGCCCCTGATATTATACGTATTGTAGGTGGTGCTAAATTTGGTGAATCAACTCTCGTACTCCAAATATTGATATTTGCCCTTGCGCTTATATTTTATGGTCATCTCTTTACAAATATTCTCATCGCAAGCACACTACAAAAAAAACTCATGTATGCACTTGTTTGCGCAGCAATTCTCAACATCATTCTCAATACAATCTTAATTCCACTATATTCATATAATGGTGCAGCAATCGTATCTGTAATAACTGAATTATTTGTTGTTATATCGACAATAACCATTGCCATTCGTCATACACCTTATACATTCGTACCTATAAAATTTCCACAGATTTTACTCGCAGGATTTGTTATGACACTTATATATTTTTTATTACCTTTTAACGAATTTGTTACAGCGTTTTTTGCCGTAATTTCATATACAACCGTATTATTCATCTTTCGTGTCATCACGCGTGATGATATAATGCACATACGCCCAAAACGCTCTTGATATAATATAGACCTATAGATAAATGCGTATGTCTTCTTTTCAAAAACATTTTTTTGTCATCGTTAATTATAATAGCGGTCATCATATCATTTCAACAATACAAAGCATCTTTTCTTCAAAAAATATCACTCCAAATATCATCATTGTTGACAATCATTCAACAGATAATTCTTTAGAATATTGCAAAACAAAATTTCCACATATCACATATATATCTTGTAAAAAAAATGTTGGATTTGCATCTGGAGCAAATATCGGCATGCGATACGCTTGTAAAAATAATGCTGAAACAATCACGCTTATAAATCCTGACGCTACCATTGATCCATATTGTATGCATCATATTTTTCAAAAAATACAAAAAATTGGACCTAGTATTGCTTCTCCAATCATTTTTAATGATGAAACAAAAAGTGAAATATGGTTTTCTGGAGGAAAGATTCATTCTATTTGTATGCGTGCCACTCATAAATCACCAAAAAACACATTGTTAGAAATTCTTCCAAAAAATTCTTTTATTTCTGGTTGTGTTATGACAATTTCACGAAAAATCATTGATGAAATTGGTTTTTTTGATGAACAGTTTTTCCTTTATTATGAAGATGTCGATTTATCCCTCCGAGCCCAAAAAAAGAACTTTACTCTTTGTGTTGTAAAAAATGCCTACGCCTATCACAAAGAACTAAGCGAAAACATGCCACAAACTAAAATATACCATCTTGTACTCTCTGGTGCATTATTTTTTTCAAAACATGCATCAATCATCCAAAAACCGTATTTTGCCACACACATCTTCCTTCGGAAAATCAAAAACTATTACGATAGAAAGAGACATGCCCCTTTCTCAAAAACTGTTCACAAAGCACTAAATGACCTCAAAAAACATTTATGATTTCATTTATTATTGTTAATTATAAAAGTCATATTGAATTAGAAAGATGTCTACAGGATCTCTCGCATGTTTCTTATTCACATCTTTTTAATGTAATTATTGTAAACAATGACACAAAGAAATTAGATCTTCAAAAATACAACTTCAACAATCAAAAAATCTACGAGATTAATAAAAACATTGGCTATGCCCGCGCAAATAACATTGGTTTAAAAAATATTACAACAAAATATATTTGTTTTTTAAATCCTGATACACACTCTTTTGATTATAATTTACACACAATCACAACACATATTAAAAAAAATACCATCGTTTCACCAAGAATACTCTCTAATGATGGTTCGCCACAAGAATGGTCAATAGGTGATAAAATCACTCTTTGGCAGATAATAAAAAATAACTTTGGTCTACAAAAAAAATTATGGAACACCTCAAAAAAAATACCTGTGGATTGGGTAACTGGCGCAGCTCTTTTTACGCGAAAAGATGTTGTTAAAAAACTCGGTGGATTTGATGAAGATTTTTTCCTTTATTTTGAAGATGTTGATTTATGTACACGTTTACGAAAAGAAGGTGGCACCATTTTTTACGTACCAAATATACAACTTGCACATTCTTCTGGTGCTAGTAGCAAAAAAACTCGCAAATTTCAAAAAAAATGTTACTATAAGTCACAAGATCTCTTTTTTAAAAAACATGTGGGCAAATTGCAATTATCTTTCCTGCGTGCATTTCGCCTCTTTCATAAATAATGACGTATATTCTTTATATAATGGCATTTATTTATTTATTTTTGCCATTACAATTTGCTCTTAGTCCTTTTCCCGGTATTGATCTCGCGGTTTTTCGTGTATGTGTGGTTATTATAACTTTATGTTTTTTGTGTATTTCTTTGGTGAAAAAAAATATTTTTATACCTTTAGGATTTGTTTCAGCATTTTTTTCAGCATTTTTTATGTGGATATTTTTTTCAGCATTTATTTCTCCAGTGCCTTTTTGGACATTGCGTAAAATTTTATTTTTTGTTACACTTTTTCCACTTTTTTATATCCTAACAACATTTTTTGTAAAAAAAACACAATCTATACAAATCATTTTGCAATCTATTGTATATGGCGGTTTAATAGTTTCTTTAGTTAGTATTATCCAATTTTTTCTTCAATTTTTCATTTCACTTAACAAGTTATTGTCTTTTTGGGGCGCTTTCACACCTTTTTTTCTCGGACACACCTTCTCAGAATCTGTTATTACACATAATAGTTGGCTTGTTCATGTTGGCTCTCACGACTTGATGCGTGCGATTGCTTTTTTCCCAGACCCTCACATGTTTTCATTTTATCTTGGTATGATTGCCCCATTTTCATTATTTCTTTTTTCTTCTACACAAAAACAGAAATGGATTTTTGCTTTTTTAGTTATTCTTTGTGCAGATTTACTCACATTTTCACGTGGGGGTTATATTGGACTTCTTTTTGGTATAACAACTGGTATAATATTCTTTTGGAATAATTTGTCCGCAAAAATCAAACGTCTCACAATGCTTATATTATTATTTTGTTTTTTTATTATCCTTGTTCCACAAAACCCTATAACACAAAGATTTGTTTCCTCTTTCTCTCTTGTAGATCATTCTGTGACACATCGCATTGAATTATGGAGTGAATCTATTGCTGAAATTAAAAAAAGACCATTTCTCGGAACTGGTCTCGGTGCTTATTCATACACAATTAATCCACATGCAGATTATCGCACACCGATTTATGTACATAACTTATTTCTTGATATTGCTGTTGAACTAGGTTTACCTGGACTCTTTCTTTTTATAAATATATTTTTTGCAATGTTTTTTATTTTTTATAAGAAAAAAGAAATACTTACACGCTTTGCTATAATAAGCGTGAGTATATTTATTGGACATTCCTTTTTTGATACTGCCCTCTTTTCTGTACACGTTATTCCAATTTTGTTATTTATTTTTGCAATAGCTTCATATTATGAAAATTCCTCTCGTACATAAAACAAATAACTTTTTTCCTCAAATTGTTATTTTACTAACAATACTCGTAATTCCCTTTTATCAATTGCGCTTTTTTGTTTTTAATATATCGATAAGCATTCTCTCATTCTTTCTTTTACTTTTTTGCACATTTTTTTACTTTATTTTTCACAATACATCACAAAAAAAAATATCAAAAAATATTTTTTTCATTTTTTGTATTCTTTTTATTTTTTCTTTTATTCCATCACTTTTTTTATACCCAAACACGCATGCATTTGGTGTATTTATCGAATGGATCTTTTTACCTACGATATCAGGACTTCTCTTGTGGTATTACGGTTTTAAAAAAAATTCACATAATTTTATTCTCTTTTGTTTACTTTTACTCTCATTATCTGTAAGTATTGCTTCTCTTTTGCTTTTTATTGAAAATTTTGTCACATATGATCACCGATTATCCGCTTTTTTCCTTTCACCAAACCACCTTGCGATGTTCATTGCACCATTTTTATTTACAAATATAGCTTTTTTTATCAAAACATCTTATAAGATTTTTAAAGTATTGTGTGTCATTGCGATCTTTTCTTGTGCTAGCACACTATTTTTTACACAATCCTTTTCTACAATCTTTGCAATTTGTGCATCATTTTTTATAATATTTTCTATTTTAATAAAGAAAAAAAAAGTTTTCATTCTCTTAACCACACTTCTTCTTATTACACTGTGTTCACTCGCCTTTCTAAAATTTGATAATAGCAATATTATCTTTGAAAGGAATTCTTTTTCATCCCGCATCATGATTTGGAATACTTCTCTTCATTTAATCCAAAAAAACCCTCTCTTTGGTTATGAGATTGATAACTTTCAAACAATTTACCTCAATGCACAACCTCTTTACACACCTTATCTCGAATGGGCTGTGCCCACACCACACAACATCTTTCTAAATTTACTCATTTCAGGAGGTTTTTTTGCATTATTTTCATTTTGTACCTTATGTGCATATATATTATATTCTGGATATATGTTTTATATTCAAAACAAAAAACCATATATCATATTTATATATGGCTCTTTTTTAACAATTTTGTTTTGTGGTTTATTTGATACACCTTTTTGGAAAAATGATCTTTCTATTATTTTTTGGATTATCACTGTTTTAATTATGCCTACTCTTTCCCAAAACCAAGTAATAAAGAAGGAATAAAGAGCATAATAGATATTGCCAATGTCATTTTTAGAAGAAAAATAATATAACTTGGTGCATTATATGAAACTGTAGCAATAAGACCTGATATACCTTTTGCTAATTCTTCACTTTCTATTAAATCAATTTGAATTGTTTGTTCAAAGACTTCTGGAACAGTTTCCGACTGTGAAAGTCCAAAAACATCTCTCAATGCTTTCCTCGTCATTTTGTTTTGCGAAAACACTGCCTTTACACGAACAATTGTATTGCCACTTGGTGCAAATTGAATATTCTTGCCTGTATATTTCTCTCCATTTACATCCCACTCATATGTAACATCATATTCCTCTGAATTAAGAAATTCGGGATACAATACCGCTGAAAGATTTGCTGTGCTATAATTTTTCGTTTTACAGTATCATCTTGTGGAACAATCATAACTGATGGTTCTGTGATACGAAATACACGTGTGACTTGTTGTTTTTGGTTTGTGTCATACGTCACATTACTCATATTTGCTGTTACTGGTATAAGGTCTCCATCATCTCCAGTAAATGGAAGAATGATTGTGTTTGTATTTGATTCATTACTACATGTACCATCTGTAAATTCTTCCGCTTTTATAGCGACAACTTCGTTGTTCATTACTCTACAGACTGTTTTGTCTATACCTTCGTTGCAGATTGGTTTTGTTGTCATTTTATATTTCCCATTTTCAATTTTTGTCTCATATACATCAAGGGGGTTTTCTTTTATATTGTATATATTAAATATTTCTGAAGATTTTCCAAAGTTTGATCCTCCGCCTGTGCGTGGTTCATTTATTTTTGCTGTAACCTTCACCCTTCCTTGTCCATTTCTAAAACATTTATCAGGAAAATTCATAATCATTACAAGGTCTTTTAAATTTATACCCTTTGTTTTTGATAAAATATTCTCATTTATAAAATCTTCTCCCACAGAACCAAACTCTCCCCCTTCTATTCCTGGTGCACATTTTATATTCCACTCATAATACAGGCTTGATGGTTGAGAAACAGTACCCTCTTGTACTCGCCCCGCTGACGCTGTAATCGTTTTTTCGATACCGAGACCACTTGGTACAGCTGATTGTGTGCTCAATTCTTTTGATACACCCTCAATTGCCAATGTAACATCAAGAGCGTCATGTTCTAATGTGCCAGGTTTAACAAAAAGATTATTTTTTAAAACACATTTATCCAAATCTACGTCCGCCGTTTTGATTTTTATCACTTTTCCTTTTGCTGTCTCCTCATACTCTGTTTTATCATCCAACTCATCCTTGCAAGCTGGTTTAAGTAATGCAAAAACTGTTTGATACGTCGCATCTTCATGTTTTGTAGCTGTATATCCCCTGCCCTCAACAATTACACCGATTTCATCGCCTTCCTGATATTTCCACGTCAATTCCTTCAATCCAAGACCAGCAACAAATGCTTCATCATTTTTTGCAAATGGCGTTGTACGATCTGTATATGGATTAAGATTAAAAAAACGCTCTTCGTCTGCAGTAAAAGATCCATCACCAACACCTTTCAAAAAAGCATGCCTTTCTGAACCACAACCTTTATTTTTTGAGGATTTAATTTTGCATGATCCTGGAACTAGGAGATTTGAACCATGATCTAAACATCCAGCACCAGAGCCACTACCTGGTGGTGGACACCCTTCGATATTTGGATCAAACCATAATTGGTTTGTGGTTTCGTCTTTTTTTACACAAAATGGTGTTGGTATATTAATTGATCCACCATAATCATAGTTTACTGCAGAAAGTGCATCACCTTTTTTACATGTTTTATCTGACTCATGTTTTTGACAATCCTTCAAGCTATCATAATCCTTGCATAATCCATCTTTACAAGAATAATATTTATTTGCATCATACATATTTGAACCAGTAGAATCTTCACAATACAGTCGCTGACTTCCTTCATCACATGTCGGTACACCCGATTCCAAACACTGCTTCACTGTTGTAAATCGCATACCTCCTCCTTCAGAAACTGTTCCTGTAGTATGTGATAAACCTCCAGTTTGTTCGGCCTCTTCTTGCGTCGCCACAGAATCAATAAGCACAGGACACTGCATCGTATTATGTTCAACCATACAACGTGGCTCATATCCAGATGGACACCCGTTATCACCACTCTTCACATCAAAATCCTTTGGTTCAAGTTCATATTGTATACCTGACTCTGGATCATAAATATAACAATAATCATTTCCATCACCAGAGTCACGATCTATACCAGTGTCTCCTCCCATCTTTGCTCTATATCCATCATTATCAGTATCTGTCGTTGGCCATTCTGCATCCTCTACCACACCATCTCCATCACCACCATTCATCGGTTGATCAAACGTTAAAGGATTAAAATATAGTTCAGCTGCAGCATGAATTGCCGCCAATTTCATATCTTGCATAGTTCCACCGCCATCACGTTTCAAATACCATGTATAGTATGCATTATTTATATTACTAACCCCATAAACATCAGCAAATGCCGTCACAGGCTCTCCAGGCTTTGGATTTGGTGTGGAAAAACGAATAGAAACCTCAGGCATTTTCTCTTTTCTATCCTTCACATTTATTCCTTCTGTTATTGGTCTCAAACCTTCATTAATATTAATATTGAGATCCTGCTCTATAAAAGCATTAACCCCATCTCGTATCTTACTCGCTATCCCACCATAAACAACTACTGGCTCTAGTGTGAGTAGTGCAATGTAAAATATAACAAAGAGAGTAAGAATGTTCTTTTTTTTCATATAAGATCTTTTTTTGTGTATATATACAGCTAGTATACCACAAAAAAGTTTCTTTATTTTCTTTCAAGTCCTAGTACTAAAGAAGGGATCAGTAGCATGACAGCTATTGCTAATACCATCTTTAAAAGAAATATGATATAGATTGGTGTATTGTGTGAAACTGTTGCAATGACATCTGTTATGTTT
>PDPP01000018.1 GCA_002747515.1 Candidatus Moraniibacteriota bacterium | reverse complement strand
TGTTTTTTTATGCATATTTTTTTATTAAAAATAACTTTTATAAAAATGTATATTCACGTTCTGTTTCAGAGACCCATGCACACAGAATTTTTTGCACATATTATCAATAAAACACCAAGTGCAATATCTCAAGAAATTAAAAGAATTGACACAAGACCAGATATTGTAGATAAAAAAGAAAGAATTGGAGATTGGGAGGGTGATACGATTATTGGAAGTGATAAAACAAAAAGATTAATCACAAGTGTTGAGAGAAAAAGTGGTTATGGCATTATTGAAAAAATAGATATTGTTTCTGCAATAAATATGCATAAAATTTTACAAAGAAGTTTTAAAAGAATTAGTAAGAGTAAACGATATACTTTTACATATGATAATGGAACTGAATTAGGTAAAGAGGATTCCGATCTTGAAAAGAAGATCCATATGGATGTGTATAGAGCACATCCGTATCATTCATGGGAAAGAGGATGCAATGAAAACTTTAATGGATTAGTGCGTACATTCTTTCCAAAGAAAACTGATTTTGGTATGGTTAGTATAGAAAACGTAAAGCATGTACAATATCTTCTCAATCACCGTCCACGTAAAAGATTGGGATATTTAACACCGCATGAAGTCTTTTTTGGAATTATTCCTTCTAAATTATTTGATTAAGGTTTGGATTGAGATTTAAGGTTAAAGGAAAATATTGGGAATTATAGTAATAACAGGTAAGTAGTATATAAAAAAACACCCTGTACTTAGTTGTGTAACAGGGAGTGTTAATTTAATTTTTTGGTGTGGTTATGGCGATTATGTTTTGAATATCTTCTGTATATTTTTTGATTTCCTCATTAATAATATCTGTAGAATTTTCCACAAAATAGTCGGCAAATGAAATAATTTTGCTTGGTTCATCTTTATTTTCGTTGATTTTTTTGATAAATGTTTCTCTTTTTTCTTCTGTTGCATTATCTACAAGTACGATAAGAATTCGATGCGTAAGTGCTGTGCTGATGTCATTTATAAGAGCTTCTTTTTGTTGAGCATCTCTGTTTTTGAAGTTAATGTTTTGGATTATTGATATAAAATTGTTATTTTGAGTAATCATTTTTGTGTTATACATTGTTTATGTCGTCGAGAAGTTCATCAAGTTTTTCACTTGTGACGATGGGTATTCCTTTGTCGTTTATTAGTTTTTCATCAGTACTATTCTCATCATTATAGAAATATTCAAGTAACTCCTCAGTTACAAAATTATCTGCGACAAGCATTTCTCTGTCACCTTCTTTTACAAGATACATGACATTATCTTTTGTATATTCATTAAGTCGCCAATAGATGTAGTTTGCTACTTCAATCTCATCTAGACCTACTTCATTAAGTAATTGTGTTATTGTGCCTTTGAAAGACTCTACAGATTTTTTGGCCATTTTTGTAAAAAGATCTTCAAGTGCATTTGGGATTTTGTCTTTAGGGACATTGCGTTTTAATAAAGCTTCGTGTGCTTTATCAAAGAAAATGCTTTCCATATATTCATCGCAAACTTGAGATATGAGTTCAGTTTCTGATGTTGGTAATAATTCGTTTGGAAGAGTGATTTCTTCCTCCTCCTCGTCTATGACATTCTCGTTTTGTGTTTTGTTTTCACTTCTTTCTTCAACATTTTCTAGAATTTCTTCTGTTTCTTTTACTTCAGTAGAATCATTTTGCAATGGTGATTCTTTCATTTGTTCAAATGAAATATCCTCACATTCTTCGGGCTCTTCTTTTGTTATTATAAACATTGTTGCAATGTCTGTGGAGATGCCACGCTGTTTCATTTCAATTTCATTTTGTGCGTGCCATATATTTACAGAATCTTGAAGCTCGTCAAAAACACCATCTGGTAAAAAGGAATTTTTCTGAGATGAACTTACAGTTTCTTGGTGACTCTTGGAAATTTCTGAATCTTCTGATAGTTCTTTTGTATTTTTTTTGAAGAAA
This sequence comes from Candidatus Moraniibacteriota bacterium, assembly GCA_002747515.1. Taxonomy (GTDB): domain Bacteria; phylum Patescibacteriota; class Minisyncoccia; order Moranbacterales. The sequence continues at coordinate 98,288 of PDPP01000018.1, read as the reverse complement.
TTTACACCAAACATATGTGCAAAATATAATTTTTTCTTATTATAACATATCATTTTTAATAGTCACGAAATAAGAATATTTGTTGACTTTTTACTAAAAAAATGGCATTCTAAGTGAAGTATTAATTAATTTTTTTATATCAAAGTGGTAGTGGTAAATCTATGAAAATACATATGTATAGTGTCAGCATAAAAAACACTATAGATCTGTATATTTATAGGTGGTACAGCTATACACTTATCTCTTTATGAGTGAAAAAAAGAAATGGTCATTAGAAGTGGCTGGACGTGAGCTTGTTATTGAAACAGGTCAACTTGCAAAGCAAGCAGGTGGTGCTGTAACTGTGCGTTATGGTGATACGCAAGTATTAGCAACCGCTGTGATGAGTAAAGATAAAAGCGGTGTAATGGGCTATTTTCCACTGATGGTGGATTATGAAGAGCGTTTTTATGCAGCAGGCAAAATTAAAGGATCACGTTTTATCAAAAGAGAAGGGCGCCCGAGTGATGAGGCAGTGTTGACTGGGCGTGCGGTGGATCGCACAATTCGTCCGCTTTTTGACATGCGTATGCGCAATGAGGTGCAGGTAGTGATCACTGTGCAGTCGATTGATGGAGAAAACGATCCAGATATTATCTCTATTATTGCGGCATCTGCAGCGCTTTCTATTTCCGATATTCCATGGGATGGTCCTGTGGCAGCGGTGAAAGTGGGTATGGTGGATGGACAAGTTATTCTTAACCCGACAGAAGCACAAGAAGAAAAGAGCACGATGAATTTGACACTTGCTGGGACAACAGAACGTGTCAATATGATTGAAGCAGGTGCACATGAGACACCGGAAGATGATGTGGTGCGGGCGTTTGATGCGGGACATGCTGAGATTAAAAAGATTGCAGCTTTTATCAAAGACATTAAAGCAGAAGTCGGCAAAGAAAAACGTGTAGCAACACTTTTGGTTGGAACACCGGATATGGAGCAAATGATGCGTGAGACATTGATTGCTGAAGGGATTGAAGATGCGCTGTTTGGGACAAAAGAAGAAATTGGTACACAAACAGCAGCGGTGAAAGAAAAAGCGGAAGAAGTATTGCGTGAGAAACTTTCTGAAGAAGAACAGGAGAATTTCAGTGATATTTTTGCATTGGTATATGACGAGGTATGTGATACATTTGTCCACAAAAATATTATCGAACAAGATAAACGACCAGATGGACGTGCGACAACAGAAATTCGTCCGATTGCATGTGACACTGGTGTGTTGCCACGACCGCATGGATCGGGATTGTTTACACGTGGGGAGACACAAGCTCTCACTGTGACGACACTTGGTGCGCCTGGTGACGAACAAGTGATTGATACGATGGAAGTTGATGAGAAAAAGCGTTACATTCATCATTATAATTTTCCACCATACTCTGTGGGAGAGGTACGGTTTATGCGCGGCCCTGGTCGTCGTGAGATTGGTCATGGTGCATTGGCTGAGAAAGCGCTTGTGCCAGTAATCCCTTCAAAAGAGGATTTTCCTTATACAATTTTACTTGTTTCTGAGATTTTAGAATCAAATGGTTCATCTTCTATGGCTGCAACATGTGGTTCAACACTTTCACTGATGCATGCAGGTGTGCCGATTGTGCGACCAGTGAGTGGTATTGCAATGGGAATGATGACAAACTTTGATACTGGTGATTATAAAGTGCTTTCTGATATTCAGGGTGCAGAGGATCATTATGGAGATATGGATTTGAAAGTTGCTGGTACAGAAAAAGGTATTACAGCACTACAAATGGATGTAAAAATGAAAGGAATTAACACAGAAATGTTTCGTGCAACACTTGCACAAGCGCGAGAGGGAAGAATGCATATTCTTGGAGAAATGCTCAAGGTGATTGCAGAGCCGAATCAGGAAATGTCACCATATGCACCGCGTATTATCACAATGCAAATTGATCCAGATAAGATTCGCGATGTGATTGGACCTGGTGGGAAAATGATCAATGAAATTATTGAAAAAACAGGAGTTAGTATCGATATTGAAGATGATGGAAGTGTATTTATTACAGCAACAGAAGCAAATGGGGGTGAAGAAGCACAAAATATTATTCACAATCTCACAAAAGAGGTGGAGACTGGTGAGGTGTATGAGGGAACAGTTGTCAGAATTATGGATTTTGGTGCTTTTGTGGAAATTTTACCTGGAAAAGATGGGTTGGTGCATATTAGTGAATTAGCACATAAACGTGTTGAGAAAGTGACAGATGTTGTAAAGATTGGTGATAAGGTTAATGTTAAGGTTAAAGAGATTGATTCACAGGGGCGCATCAATCTTTCTATGAAGGTGCTTATGGAGAAACCTCAGGTGTAGCTCACACTTATTTTAAATGTGTGGTATAATAAAAGGCGTTACGTTTTGTAACGTCTTTTTACTTTATAAAAAGGATGGTTTATGGCCGATAAAAAAGAAAAACAAACGCAAAAACAAAAAGAAGAATTGAATCAAGTCTTTGAAATTCATACAATGGCAAAAGATAATGAGTTAAGACAAGACAGTGATAATACAAATGATTCTAAAAAAACATCAAAAAAATCTATATTAGGATCACAGAATAAAAAGCCACTAATTGCAAAGAAAGTACAAAAAAAATCTACTGAACCCAATCCATTTTTAACAGAGGAGGTAAAAGGTGAAATAACAACAGTGGGAAAAGAAGCACAAAATGTACAACAAAAACAAGAAGGTTCCAAAAAAGGATCTTTTGCTCCACAAATAAAAAAAGACTTTGCAGAAGAGACGAATCAGACACCTGCAGATATTGCATCAAAGGTTCAAAAATCAAAATCAGTAAAACAATCAAAAAAATCAAAAAATATTGTAAAAATCATGATGATTATTTTTATTATTTTGTTTATTTTAGGGGCTATTGGAGTGGTTGTGTGGATATTTGTGTTTGATAAACAGAAAGTTTCTGTCGAATCAAATCAACAAACAATGCCTGAAACGGTCGAGGATGTTATTGATAAATCTACAGCAGAATCCGAGCAACCAAAAAAAACATACTCTACCGATATGCCAAATTATTTTGTACTTAATGTAGAAAGTCAAACGAGTGATAGTGATATTGTTGCTGAATTTACAAAGATTGAAAAAACTATAATTGCTGACGATATAGTTGAGCCAGTTGCGTTCACTGTAAATGATACAAATGGTAATCCGGTGTCATTTCATATATTTGCTCTTTCTGCTGGAATGAACATTCCTCAAGAAATAGCTTCTTCTCTTGAAGAAGAATTTGATCTTTACGCATATAATGATCCTGAACATGGTGTGCGATTTGGATTTGTAATTAATGTAAAAAATCCAAATCTTTTACAAGAGGCGCTAAAGGAAAATGAAGTAAAATTACCACAGGCATTTAGTATTATTCTTGATGAAACTGCTATCGCGACAGAGAATACTACATTTAATGATGGAGTCTATAAGACATATCCAATTCGATACACAAATTTAAATAGCACAGAATCATATTCTATTGATTATGTAGTCAGTAATTTACAATTGGTGGTGGGCAGTAGTAGACATACAATTCGTGCAATTCTTGAAGATGTACGTGGTGGTATATATAATCCAGAAAATAATGATTCTGTTGGTTTAGAAGCAGATGTTGATCTTGAATCAAATCTTGAAACCAAAGTTGAGGAGGAGAAAGTAACTGATAATATGACAGATGCCACAATAGAATAATAAATAGCAAATTTTACAAAATTTTTCTGAAAAATCACCAGTGTATGGTGATTTTTTGTTATACATACATTTTAAATGAACTGTGTGCAATAAATTGTGGATAACTTGTGGAAAAATAATATAAAAAACTAAAAAGAAAGTTACTTTATTTTTTATTAAAATTGTAATTTTTATAAAAATATGTCAAAAAAATGTAAAAAATCCTGTATTTAAGCTAAAAATACTTCACTAACTTTGACCACCTTCAAAAATAATGCTATAATTACTTTGTAAGTGAGGCGAGAAAGATATGCACAACGCAGTAATTTAAAAAAAGAATATGTCGACGGAGGAAGAATTTCCAATCACAATTTCCCCCTATTTGTGGTTGGAAATCCTTCCCCTGTCCTACTGTGCTAAGAAAATTCTTAGCGCACGCGGTAAAACATTTCAATGTTCCCAATTATCGCATTCAAAAAACAAAAATAAAAAATCGTTAGCTTCATTTTATGAGGTTAACATCCGCAAAACAAATACAAAAATAAAGTGGAACAGTTCTTTTAAACAAAATAGGGGAAATCCGTAGGATGGTGGAAGTAGCAGATAACAAAATTATCAGGGAATGTTATCTACAACCGTATGTACAGACAGTACATGTGTTCAGTAAGTATATCGCATACTTCACCCGGTGCGAGACCACTTCGATACGAATCACATGTTCGTGCATGCGAACTATACCGGGCGCCATGCCCAAGTTTATATACTTTTTCGGGCCACTTGGTGCCCGGTGAATCTTTCTAAACATTTCTCGATGAAGAAATCACACGCAGAAAGTTCACCGGAAAATGTTTAATAAAAAACGCTACTCCAAAAGATAGGCGTTTTTTGTTTTCTCAACGTGTAGAGAAGCGATTTATTGTGTAGAGGGTAACAAGTAGCAGGTAGTGTTTAGATTACTAGATCGCTAGATATCTAGAGTGTTAGATCGCACAAGTTTAAAAAATTTGTCATTCCCGCGGAGACGGGAATCCAGGATTGTGGAGAAATTCGGAATCTTTACGAGTTTCTACGCTTTACTTCGGTTAAGATGGTGCAATTACAATATACGTCATTAGTCAAAAGACGCGATAAATCGCGTCTCTACAAAGCACAACAAAAAAGATTGCTATATTTTTTTCCTATAACTTCATCCTTATCACTTACGACATGCTATAATGACAGAAACTATTCTTTGTTATGCTATGATGTTATTTTTTAGACAAAAGAAAAAACAGATTGGGGAACTAGGCGAAGATTATGCTGTGGCATTTTTGCGAAAAAAAGGATATAAAATTCTGGCACGCAATTGGTATAATCCAAAAGGAAAACGTCTTGGTGAAATTGATATTATCGCTGAGAAAGATGCAAAATTGATATTTGTCGAAGTGAAAACGCGGGATGTCTCGGGCGATTTGCACGTGACTCCAGAAGAGCAAATTACACGGATGAAATTGCAGAAATTACAACGTGCAGCAGAATTTTATGTGAAACAACAGAATCTCTGGAATCAACAGTGGCAATTTGATGCGGTCTCTGTGCATGTGTGTGATAAAAAAATGGTGAAAATAGATCATTTGGAAAATATTTTTTTATAAACCATTATAGACAGTATATGTCGCATTTGATACACTATAGATACATTGCTTTGTGTAGTGATGTTTTAGAAAAAATGTAATGTAAATATTATGGCTATTGAACAAAATATATTGGAAGAATTAAAAGAACAATTACTTGCAGAAAAAGCGCGATTGGAGAAGGAATTAGAAAAATTTGCAACAAAAACAGTAGAAGGGGATTACAAAACGGATTTTCCAGATAATATTGGAAATGAACAGGGAGAAAATGCTTTAGAAGTAGAACAATATGCAGATAACCTTGCACTCGAACAATCACTAGAAACACAATTGCGTGATGTGATAGATGCGCTAGAAAAAATGGAAAATGGCACATATGGTACAGATGAAGAAACTGGTGAGGAAATTGCGATTGAACGACTTCGTGCATATCCTGCAGCACGAGGGAATGTGACAAAAGAATAAAGAAATGGTTTTTTCTATTACTAAAAATCAAAAAAAAGCCCGTGTAATATTTTGTGGGCTTTTTGTTTTTCTTGTGGTTTTTGATCAATATATAAAAAAAGTGATTGTGGCGCAGGGTAAAGATGTGTATGTATGTAATCATGGTGTAGCTTTAGGAATTCAGTTACCACAACCTATTTTTCTAATCATGTGGGGAATAATTATGATACTTGTATCATATTTTTGGTTTTTAGCAAAAAATAAAAGTTTTTTAGTGCAATTACCCTTTTTATTTGTTATTACTGGAGGTGTGAGTAATATGATTGATCGATTATATTATGGGTGTGTCGTTGACTACGTTTCTTTTTTTTCATTTTCATCGTTTAATTTTGCAGACGTGTGTATTTCATTTGGTGTTTTTCTCTGGGTGCGACATCTTTTTTTCTCAAAAAATACAAAGAGTTGGTGACAAAATCTGTTTTTTTGTGTACAATAGTAAACTATTTTTAAATATATAATGTATGCCATCAAAAATTCTTTCATCAGCGACTATTGGTCTTTCTGGTGCAATTGTAGAAATAGAAGTTGATGTGCTTTCACAGGGTTTGCATAATTTTACGCTTGTGGGTTTACCTGATGTTGCTGTAAAAGAATCACGTGATCGTGTATCAAGTGCACTTAAAAATAGTGGTTTTACGCCACCACATCAATGTGGTCGTGTGACGGTCAATCTCGCACCAGCAGATTTGCAAAAGTCTACGCCAATTTATGATGTGCCGATTGCTGTTGGATTTTTGATGGCGACGGCACAATTAACATGTGACGTAAAAGATAAATTATTTGTTGGAGAGCTTGCGCTTGACGGTGGTGTGCGGGGGATTAATGGGATTTTGCCAATTGTGCTTTTTGCAAAGGAACAGAAAATTACTGAAATATATGTACCAGAAGAAAATGCATCAGAAGCATCTATAGTTGATGGCATTGATATTATTCCTATAAAAAATCTTCGTGGACTCGTTGAGCATCTCGCTGGGAGAGCAGTGATAGAAAAGTTGCAATATACAGATGTCACACATAACACAGAAGAAATGCAGGCACTTGATATGAAATATGTGCATGGACATGATCATGCAAAGCGTGCATTGGAGATTGCTGCAGCTGGTGGACATAATGTGATTTTTCACGGACCACCAGGATCAGGGAAAACACTTTTGGCACGAACATTTGTGACGATTTTGCCGCGATTATCTTATGATGAAATCCTTGATATTACAAAAATTTATTCTATCGCAGGGCAATTACCAGATAAAAAACAGATTATTACTCAGAGACAGTTTCGTGCACCGCATCATAGTGCGTCAGCGGTATCACTTATCGGTGGAGGAAGTAATCCGAAGCCAGGAGAAATCACTCTTGCACACAGAGGCGTGCTTTTTCTTGATGAGTTTGCAGAGTTTCCGCGAAACATTTTGGAAAATTTGCGACAACCACTTGAAGATGGTGTAGTGACCATTGCACGAGCAAAGACATCTGTGACATTTCCTGCGCATTTTATATTAGTCGCAGCAATGAATCCCTGTCCATGTGGTTATGCAACAGACCCAGAAAAACAATGCACCTGTACAGCAGCACAAGTTGTGCGATATGCACAAAAAATCTCTGGACCACTACTAGACAGAATTGATATGCATATTGATGTACCACGTGTACATATCAATAAGCTAGAAGAAAATACTGAACAATCAGAAAGCAGTACAAATATCCAAAAACGTGTGGAAAAAGCACGAGACATTCAAAACAAAAGATTTCACGAGACACACATCATCAACGCAGAAATGAGCCAACAAGATATCAAAAAACATTGCGTCCTTGATAATGTATCACGTACACTCTTGCGAAACGCAGCAGAAAAACTCGATTTATCTGCACGAGCATATTACAGAATTATCAAGCTCGCACGCACAATTGCAGATTTGGAAGGTAGCGAGCATATCACAAAAAACAACATTGCAGAAGCATTACAATATCGTCCGCAATAGTTTTTATATCATTTAAGTATGAGAATTGTTTTAGATTTTATTTTTTGAAATGACATGCGTGTCATTATTGAATATAATGGAAGTTTTATTTGTTGTTTTCGTGCTCTCCAATGTATTCGTCTATATATTTTTGAGATTTGCCTCTCACTCTTCCTTTTTCTTTGTGCCATTTGGCAACCACTTTAATATTTTTTGGTAATACAATATAAATATCATCTTGTACACTTTGTGCTTTTTTGGGATTTAAAATATCAGAAGCAACTGGTTTATATTGAGTAGCTATCGCATTGGTTAAAAACACTACACCTTCGGGTCCAGCATATTCAATCGCTTTTTCAATATCATTAGTCAAAAAAATAACATCTTTAAATTTTCTTCGATCTTCTTCACCAGGTCTAATTTCACCTGTAATATCTGGAGGTAAGAGTTTATCAACATTTTTAGGACATCCATGGTAAAACCTACCTTTGACTTTTGGATAATTTTCGAGAAATTTTTCTGTTTCTAGGGATTTTTCTGGCAGTGAATATCGCTCCATAAAACTTTTTATTATTTCAGTTGAATATTTTTTTAAATTTTTTCATAGCAATTTTATAATTTAAATGTAACAAATTATTCTAAAAAAGAAAACTTTTCAGAGAAAAGTTTTTTATGTAAATAAATTTTGTATAAAAATATTTTTTCTATATTATTCTTCTACTTCTTCCCATATCACACCAGATTGAAAAGCATTTACATCTTCTTCGTATTGCTCTCGTGTGGCGCGGATGGTGATTGAATCGATATTTAGACGTGTAGCGTATTGATCTAGTAGTGCTTTTGCGGACCGTGTTTTTTGCAGACTGACCCAATCAGCCACAATTGAAAAACGCTGTGATGGGTTTTCTTTTATTTTTTGACGTAAATATCTTTTAAATTCTTGTGAGTCTTCAGAGTTAAATTTATTACCCAGTACTTCTGCCTCTCTAGCTTCCTTTTCTTTGTTTACATTATTGTTTATTTGTTCAAATGCTTTTTCCATATTTTTAAAAGAAGAATTATATAGTATTTTTATTGATAGATTGTCTGATATTATTTTAACTGGTTTTTATGCAAACTTTTTATTTTTTAATTACTGAAATTTGTGTATTATATAAACCTATAACATTTCAAGTATATCTAATCTATATTATATATACAAGAAATCTGAAAGAATGCTAAAAATGTCACTAAAAAACAATAAAAAGTTATTTATTTAAATTTATATTGTTCAACATCAAATCTCGTGATATTTTTAATGATGATTAGTGATGAAAATATGCACAAACGTATTTGGAAAAAAAAGATAAAAAAGAGTTTATATGTTATAACAGGTTTATTTTGTGTAGCATACGGATTTTTTTATTTTTTTGTACGCGATGTGCATAATTTTATGGTTTCTGAACAAATTGATCAGGTATATATTGTGGATGATGGGAAAGAAGTTGTGCTTTCAAATATTTCTGCAAAGACAATTGGGGAATTGCTTTTTCTGTATGATGAAAGTATTGATGAGCATGATCGTGTATTTCCAGAGAGAAGTGCAAAAATCTTTTCAGATGATGTGATCGTGCTTGAGCGTGAAAAAGAATTAACTGTACATGTTGATGATGAAAAAAAAGTCTTTAAAACATATCGTGACGAAATCAGTGAGGTGATTGCGCGTAATCATATTGACATAGGGGAAAATGATATTATTGTGCCGTCTGGAGATATAATTATTAATTCTGATATGGATGTAGAGATTACGCGCGTAATTTATAAAGAAGAAATTGTGACAAAAAAAATTGCATTTAAAACGATTGAAAAAAAAGATGATGATGAAAATTTCTTGAAACGATATATTAAACAAGAGGGGGAAAATGGCAAAAAAGAAATCACTTATAGAATTGCATATCACAATGGAAAAGAAGTAAATAGAGAAGTCTTATCTGAAGAAATTACAAAAGAGCCAGTTAATAAAATTATTATACAAGGAACAAAAGTAAAATTAGGGAAAAAACATACAGGATTATGTTCATGGTATGCATACACAGGGACGCTTTCTGCAGCAAATCCATGGTTGCCAAAAGGTTCTTATGTAAAAGTGACTAATAAAGCAAATGGAAAATCAGTCATTGTACAAATTAATGATCGTGGACCATTTGTCCCGGGGCGCATCATTGATTTGGATAAAGTAGCATTTGAAAAAATTGCATCACTTGGCGCTGGGGTGATTGATGTGAAAATGGAAGAAATTATTCAATAACTTATTGTAAACAATTAGTGTGGATATTGATTTTTTCTAATTCATGGTATATATTCAAGGACTATTTTTGTATATAACATTGTTATTTAAAAATAATAAACAAGTATTTTTTGTGAGGAGGTATCTCGTGGAAAAAATATGGTTAACTTTTTTTCTTTTACTTTTGTTTTTTGCTCTTGTGCAAATAGTGAAAAGTCGTGCGTGTTTTTTTGCAATTTATTTTGTTTTGTTAGGTAGTTTTAGTAATGTTTTAGTTTCACATGTAAATGGAGGAAAGATGCCAGTGTTTTTTGATCATGTCTCATCTCACTATGTAGATAGAGTTATAGAGTCAGATCGACATCAAAATGGCAATGATGATACAAAACTTGCGTTTCTGTCAGATATTATAGTGCTAAACAAAATTGGTCATATCATCAGTGTAGGCGATGTTTTAATTTTTCTGGCTTTAATTACGCCATTTTTCATTTTAGTGCGACGTTCTACATATCATTTTTTGATAACACGCTACATGTATCCTATTCTCTTATAGGTATTTCAATTGTAGTTGCATGGATGTCTGTGTTTTATATGTGAAGATAATTTAGTAAATCCGGTGATAAATATCATCGGTTTTTTATTTTATTTTTATATATAAAACAATTCGTTTATACTATGTGTAGAATAATTTTTTATATTATTAAAATATGAATATGCAAAAACATAAAAAATTTATGGTACGGGCAATCGAATTATCACGTGATGGTATGGAGAATAATAATGGTGGTCCATTTGGCGCAGTAATTGTAAGGAATGGTGAAATTATTGCGGAAGGAAATAATCAAGTAACATCAAAAAATGATCCGACAATGCATGCGGAAATTGTAGCGATTCGAAGAGCTTGTGAAAAATTAGATACATTTGATTTGTCAGGGTGTATATTATATACGAGTTGTGAGCCATGTCCGATGTGTCTAGGAGCGACGTATTGGGCGCGCATTGATAAAATGTATTATGCAAATACAAAAGAAGATGCAGCAGAAATTGGATTTGATGATAAATTTATCTATAAAGAGTTGGATTGTAAAAAAACAGAAAGGAAATTGCCAATGATAGAGCTAATGCATGATGAAGCATTTGAGGTTTTTCGTGAATGGGATAAAAAAGAAGATAAGATAGAATATTAATTTAGAATTGTGTCAAATTATAAGTTATGTTACAGTATGAAACTATTTTTAATTGGTATTTATGAAAAAATTTGAACACAAAAAATCACTTGGGCAAAATTTTTTGAAAAATGATGTAATTATCGATCGTATTGTTTCTGATTCTGATGTGAATAATGATGATGTAGTTATTGAAATTGGTTCAGGACAAGGTGTGCTTACTGAAAAATTGGCACAAAAAGCAAAAAAAGTGATTGCAATTGAATTGGATAATCGCCTTATTCCATTTTTGATACATCGATTTGAAAAATATGAAAATGTTGAAATTGTGCATGGCGATATTTTGCATATGAATATGCCCGCACTACTTGCAGAGCATGGCGTGTCGCGCTACTGTGTGGTGGCAAATATTCCCTACTACATCACAGCACCAATTATCCGACTATTTCTCGAGAGTACAACACAACCAGAAAAAATCGTACTTATGGTGCAAAAAGAAGTTGCAGAGCGCATCACTGCCACGGCGGGAGAAATGAGTCTTTTGGCAGTATCTGCGCAGTATTATGCAGAGTGTACATATCTCTTTACTGTGCCACGTACAGAATTTGATCCAGTGCCAGATGTGGACAGTGCAGTGATTGCGCTAAGGGTAAAAAAACACACTGCAACCAGTGAATATGCCAAACAATTTTTTCGCGTAGTAAAAATTGGATTTAGCGCAAAGCGGAAAACTCTTTTAAATAATTTAGCGAACGGATTACAAAGAAATAAGGATGATATTGAAATGGTTTTAGAGAAATGTAGCTTCTCAGCAAATGTGCGTGCACAAGAACTATCTTTGGATCAATGGAAAAATTTGGAAAAATTGTTACGAGATGAGTGAAAGCGCGAGGATGAGTCCATAAATAGAAACAATAAAAAATACAATACCAATTGTGAAAAGAGGAGTAAATACAAATTGCTCCTTTTTTTGTCCTGTGAGAACCCAAAAACATAATGAACCAGCGAGTAATGCTGGAAAAAATAGCGCAAAATTATTTAATGCAAAAATACTCAATATAAATGAAGAGAATATACCAATTGCAATGACGAGTCTTCCAACTTTTTCACCACATAATACGGGGATTGTATATATATTATTTTTTTTATCGCCAGCAATATCTTTGATGTCTTTTATCGGGAGTGAAATTGTGTATGCAATAATAAGTAAAATCACGATGTGTGGCGGAAATCCTGTAAGTGAATGTTCTGGAGTTATGATTATAAATCCAATTGATACAATGAAAAAACTAGCAATAGCAGCAAGAAGTGTAGCAATAAGAGGAAATCGTTTTAATCTGAGTGGTGGAGTGTTATAAAGGTAAGATATTGCATGATATGCAATCAAAAGTGTAGAAGCGTGTGGATTAATCATGGCAATAAGTGTAATTGATAAAATCGTAAGAAATATACCAATGTTTTTATAAGAATCTTCATCAATCGTTTTTTGTATAAGTGGTCGATGTGAATTGCTAATTTTATCAATGTCTTGATCAACAATATCGTTAAAGATTACTGTTGCATACCATGCGATAATAATTGCAAAACAAAGTATAAATAGTGCTGTAATAGTAAAAATAGAAGGGAGGATTATTGCGTGATTAAACATAATAGCAATTCCCATACCGATAAAAAGAAGTCCAATATGGTAGAGTGTTTGGATCGGACGGATATTTTTTAGAAGACTAAGCATTTGTGACTTTCGTGTTTTATAAATGATGGATAATGCAGTGATGATTACTAGTCCCATGTAGATAAATGACATTTTTATATTGATTGCATTTATGGGATTTATAATTTGATTTCCTAGTATTTTTGTGGGCGAAGCAATAAAGCCAGCAACACTTGATCGTGTAATTGTGAAGTGTTCATTGGTGAAGAGTATTGTAATAATGGAAGGAAATGCACTTAAGATGAAAAATATCACATAGGCAATAAAAATTATTGAAATTGTGCGAAAAAGACTTTTTGTTTTAAACCATGTGATCAGTGTAAGTGAAAATAATGCACACGCAATCATAATTCGTGTACCATAGGTGATTCCATCGTGTGGTCGATCGCCAAAAAAGGTAAAAAAGCTTTTTTCAAGGCCATTTATGCTATCAAAGAGATAATAACTCATAAAATTTGCGCCATTAAAAAATGTGATAGAGATAAGCCAATCGAATATTGGTGGAAAGATGATAAAAGTAAACCCAAAAAGCAATAATAAAATACTTTGTGAAAATGGTATTTTTGAAATTTTAATGAGAAGTGCTGTAAAAATAATAAATACCAAAAGAAAAAAAAGTGAGGTGTGTAGAAATTCAAAGAAATAAAAGGTAAAAGGGCGAGGTCCAAAATTAGCAATCCAGTTCTCAATAATTAATCGCACAATAATAAGAGAAAAAAAAGTTGCTCCTGCGGAATATATAGAAAATGTATATGTTTTTAAATTTTTTATAAGTTTGTGTTCTGAAAATTTTTTCATAGACTTTCTTGTACTTTTAATGTATATCGAATAGTGTACGCTAGAAAACAATATGCTACAATAGATTGGTTATGAAAGATTTATTACAGGGGCTTAATACTCCACAAATTGATGCAGTAAAGGCATTTCGAGGGCCTTATTTAGTGATTGCTGGTGCAGGCTCAGGCAAGACAACAGCTCTGACGCGACGTATTGCATATTTAATTCGTGAACATAGCGTTTCACCATATAATATTTTAGCAATGACGTTTACTAATAAAGCAGCAGGAGAGATGCGCACGCGTGTCTCTGATTTGATTTGTGCAGATTATGCAAATCCGCTTATTGGCACGTTTCATAGTGTGTGTGTACGTATTTTGCGTGAGGAGATTCAGCATTTTGGATATGAGCAAAATTTTACGATTCTTGATCAACATGATCAACTCGTTTTAGTTAAAAGAGTTACAAAGGAATTAGAGTTGCCAAAACAACAATTTGCACCACGAGCGATACTTGAAGCAATTTCTCGTGCAAAGAACAATCTTATGTCACCAGAAATGTTTTCTGGGCAGGTAGGCAGTTATTTTGAAGAACAAGTTGCACGTGTTTATGATGTGTATCAGCGAACACTTCGAGAAAATCATAGTGTGGATTTTGATGATATTATTCGTTTATCAATTAATCTCTTTAAAGAATATCCAAATGTACTCAAAAAATATCAAGAACGATTTCAGTATGTACTTGTAGATGAATATCAAGACACAAACCATGCACAGTATACATTTATAAAAATGCTTACAGACATGCAGCACAATCTTTTTGTTGTTGGTGATGATTGGCAGTCAATTTATCGTTGGCGCGGTGCGGATGTAAATAACATTCTTAATTTTGAGAAAGATTTTCCAAATGCAAAAGTAATTAAATTAGAACAAAATTATCGTTCAACACAAAATATTTTAGATGCGGCATATAATGTGATTAAACATAATGAAAGTCGTAGTAAAAAAGAAATCTGGACAGATGCAGGCGCGGGAAATGTTCTAACAGTGTATGAAGCATATGATGAACGAGAAGAGGCGATGTTTGTCGTACAAACAATCCAAAAATTATTTGAGAAGGGATATATAGAAAATGATTTTGTTGTGTTGTATCGCACAAATGCACAGTCGCGTATTGTAGAAGAATATTTTCTCAAAAACAATATTAGTTATCGCATTGTAGGTGGAATAAAATTTTATGAGAGAAAAGAAATAAAAGATGTAATTGCATATTTACGTTTAGTTGCTAACGGTGCAGATGTGCTTTCGCTTGAGAGAGCAGTTGCAAGTCCGCGTAGAGGAATTGGCAGTAAGACATTTGCTGCATGGTTTGATGCAGCACGTGCAGTCGGCATGGATCCGATTGCATTTGGCGCAAGCGCAAAAATAAAGAATTCAACTCTTGCAAAAAGTAAACAAAAGACAATTCATGATTTTTGTGTATTAATTGAAAATGCGCGCACATATGCAAAAAAACACACACTTGATGAATTAATCACAGATGTTTATGAAAAAAGTGGTTATAAGAGTGAGCTTTTAGATGGCACGACAGAGGGGGAGGCACGAGATGAAAATGTGCAAGAATTACTTTCTGTAGCAACAAAATATAAGGATATTGATAATGCATTGAATATGTTCATTGAGGAAGTGTCTCTTGCTAGTGATACAGATCATATTAATCAAAATACAAATATGGTACATCTTATGACTTTGCATAGCGCAAAAGGATTGGAATTTCCAGTAGTTTTTATTGTTGGTCTTGAGGAGGGTTTGATTCCACATAACAGAGCAATGGTTAATGATGTGGAGATGGAAGAAGAGCGACGATTGGCATATGTTGGTATTACACGCGCAAAAGATAAAGTGTTTTTGACACATGCAAGACAAAGATTACTTTTTGGGTCATTACAAGCAAATATGCCATCACGATTTTTTGAAGATATTCCAGATTTTCTCATAGAAAAAAAAGAAACAACAATTCCACGTAAACAATATGGGGATGCTATAGAAGAAAAACCAGAAAGTGTATTGGTTCCAACTGAAGAAAAATTTGTTGGCGGAGATAAGGTGCGACATGCGATTTTTGGGGAGGGAATTGTAGTTGGTCAGACGGATACAGTTGTTTATATTGTATTCAAAAATGTTGGACTTAAAAAGATCGTAAAAAGCATTGCACCATTGGAAAAAATCATATGATGCTGTGATATAATGTGAACATAATTTTTTTATAATAATATATGGATATTAAATTTACATGGACAGAAGATATGTCAGTACACAATAATGTAATTGATACACAACATAAAGAACTTTTTAAAAAAATCAATGAGTTGTTAGATGTTATAATTAATGATAATGCAGAAGATGTGGTGGAAGATATGGTTCATTTTTTTAAACAGTATGTAGAAGGGCATTTGCGATATGAAGAGAATTTTTTGGCAGATATTGGGTATCCAGAAACGGCAGAGCATGCAGCACAACATGCAGAGTTTGTGAAAAGATATAAAGAATTCAAGGAGCGTCTTGATGCATCCGATGATAAGACAAAAATGGTCATGGAGATGGAGAATTTTATGGGCAATTGGCTCAGAGATCATATTCAAGAAGAAGATAAAAAATACGCCACATTTATTGCTAAAAAAAATCTATAATTAACCAATAAAACAGCTTTATATAGCTGTTTTATTTTGTGATATTGCACATGATATTCTTTTTAAAAAGAGGTATATCCTTCTTTCTTATGTTTTTATTAGTTTTTTGTGAAGCGATGCTATAATGCTTTCATCATTTTTTTCTTTTTCCATGAAATTTATTGTGAATACCTTTTAAGTTTTGATTTGTAATGTGTGTGTAGATTTGTGTTGTGGTGATATTTGCATGTCCGAGCATGGCTTGTACGGAGCGAATATCTGCACCATTTTGTAAAAGATCTGTAGCAAATGAATGACGTAGTGTGTGTGGATGTACATCTTTAACAATACCAGCTTTTGTTGCATATTTTTTTACAATGCGTTGCACGCTTCTTGTTGTGAGTCGCAATCCTTCTACGTCAGCTTCTTTATGTGAGCCAGTACGTACGCGGATGAAGAGAGCTGGGTCTATGTCTATTCTCTTTTTAAGGTAATTGTGTAGAGTTTTTTTTGCGGTATCTGAGATGAACACGACACGAATCTTATTGCCTTTTCCGCGAACGCTGAATTCTTGTCTTTTGAGATTGATATCTTCACGGTTAATTGAAACAATTTCTGAGACGCGAAGTCCAGCAGAAAAAAGAAGTTCAAGGAGAGCACGATCACGTAGAGAGCCAAGATCATGTCCATTTGCAGATTGTAGTAGTCGATTTATTTCTTCTGGTTCGAGAAAGTCTACTTCGCGTTCTGGATTTTTCCCCACATCGATTTTTTCTGCAGCGAGTGTGGAGATGTCGCGTTTTGCCAAATATTTGAGGAAATTTCTTAGAGCAATCACATGATAGTTTTGTGTAGAAGCTTTAAAGTATCTCCCTTCATTTGTTTCAAGGCGATTGAGGTGAATACGGTACTTACGTACAATATCAAGAGTGATTTTTTTTGGATTGGTTAAATTGTAGTTTTCATCACAAAATTCGATAAATCGTGAAAGATAATGTTCATAATTTTCTATAGTTTTTTGACTTCGATTAAGTTCTACTTCGAGATGTTCGAGATAATCAATTAAAAGATCGTAAAGGTCGTTTTTCATAGAAATATAGTAAATTGCGTATTTATTATCTTTGTATTATATCATGTAAATTATAGTGGTATAATATATATATTATTGAGATTTTGTCTTTGACAAAAAGATAAAAATCTCTATAATGTAATAAGTCTAAAAAATAAGACTTTCGTCGATGATCGTGTATGAAAATTCATTGATCTTACATGAAAAGTTGTATATAAAGGACCTTTGCGTATAAAACGCCAGAAAAAAATACAAGAAAAATTGAAAATCTTTTTCAGAGAGATTCGAAAATTTTTCTATAAATGGGAAAACTACATAGTAACGTTGTTTCGTAGACGATCGTTTTTTGGTTTGGGGCGATTTTTTCGGCAGAATGGAAGTCTGTTTATGCTTGTAATAATCGCAACACTAATTGTTTTTGGAAATATTTCAGCAAAGAATAATAATGATGAATCATTTTTAGTGGGACATTGGAGTCAGCAGGAAAGCCAGTCAAAAAAATTAGTAGAGAAAAATGAAGTTGAAGAGGGTGGAATTGTGTTGGATAGTGGGATTGTAAGTGATACACAAATAATGGAGGTTGCGACTTCTGAGAAAATTGAGACAGCAAGTAAGCAATCGGACATGCTTGTGCTTTTTGATGATAGTGAAGCTTTGCTTAGTGAGACATCAATCATACCACCACGTAGAGAGGGAGCAAGTGATCCTCAAAATGAAGGTGATGTTGTGTTATATACAGTGCGTCCAGGAGATACATTTAGTACAATTGCACAAGCGCATGGTATTACGATGAGTACGCTTTATTGGGCAAATGAAATTGATGATGTGGATGATATTAAGCCGGGAGATACTATTTTTATTCTTCCGACTTCTGGATTGAAACATAAGGTAAAATCTGGAGAGACGATTGATGATATTGCAAAAGAATATAAAGTAAATAAAAAGGAAATTATTGCATACAACAATTTATTAGCAAATGGTGAATTGAAAAAGGGTGAAGAAATCATTGTACCAGGTGCGCAGAAGGCTATTCCAGAACCAGAACCAGATCCAATTCTTGCGCCACGTGATTATGTGGCGACAGGAAGTGGAAGCACAAATCTTGGTAGTTCCGTAGTAAAAAACACTGCGAAAAAACGTGTTTCAGGTAATCATTTTCCATATGGATATTGTACATATTATGTTGCAAATAAGCGTAAGGTAACATGGCGAGGAAATGCTGGTGCATGGCTTTATAATGCAAAATCGCAAGGGTATAAGACAGGTAAGAAACCAAAAGCTGGATCAATTGTGGTCACAACAGAAGATGCGCGCTATGGACATGTCGCATATGTCGAATCAGTGGGTAAAGATACTATCACTGTCTCAGAAATGAACTACAAAGGATGGGGCGTCGTAAACACACGAACACTTAGTCAAAATGCACGCGTGATTCGTGGATATATTTATTAGAATATGGAATATAGCAGATAGAATGCAGAAAAAAGTTTTTTATTTTAAAATGTGGTTTATAGTATCTAAATCAGGACAACCATATTTCATATGTGGTGAGTAAAATTTCTTTTTTGGTCCATGGCAACCGCCATTATCTTTTGGGAGAGGAGAAATAATTGGCATGAGAAATCCAACATCTTCTGCTACAAATTTTGTATGGAGATTTTTGAGTGTTTGGTGACGGAGTTCTGTACTCATGCGTGCAAATGTGCTCATATCATCACCTTTTATACCGCTCCAGTCAAAATGTACAAATACATTTTTTGCTTTTGTTTTGAATTTCTCGTGCCACATTAGTGCCCAGCACCAACCACTTTCACCATCATGCCACCGTGAAAAACATGGTCCATCTTCGACTGTGCCATCTACATGGAGACCAACGCCACCTTCGATAAAATCAAAAAGTTGAAGATATTTTTCATTATTGATGTCATTGGTTTGTGCACCAATCACAATATGGATACCTTTTTCTTTTGCGTAAGCGCGCATTTCTTCAACGATAATTGGTGCATATGGTTCATCGAGATCTTCTTCTTGATGATAAATTTGTCCAAAGAGAAATGAACGTATACCAAGGTCCATTGCCTCGCGTGTAATTTGTTTAAGATACGCACGATATTCTTCTTTTGCAAAAGATGGTTTACAAGTGTGTTCACCCCAAAAATTTTTACTGTTTTTTTTACACATTTTCGAAAAATCAAATCGTCGATTACCATCATAATAGATGTAATTCTCTTTTTTATTAATTGCTTCTGCAATAAACATGCTGTAAATCACATCATTACGTCCAATTTTGTCCATAATTTCTTGTGCTTTTTTGAAATCTGGAGCATCACGCCATGTCTCAATCGCGCGAGAGAAAAAATAACAATTACTTTCACGTGCAACTTTTACATCTTTACTTGTGCGATTGTAGCCACTAAGTAGCCCATCAGCGACACAGCCATGAGATTTCATTTTTACTATATCAGGGACAGGCCATACAATTTTAGGTTTTTTCACAACTTCTTTTTTGCTCAGTGTGATTTGTGGTGGAATGGCAAATGTCGGAATTTTTTCATTTTTAGCAACAAATCGCGGTGCAAAAAACCCTATGCCACTTATAACAACAAGAACGGTGGCAATCACATACAATCGTTTTTTTTGAAAAATATTTCTATTCATATACCTTTATACTACAGGGAAATACAAAATATTCAATAAGGATGTTTTATTTATCTAAAAATACATTTAATATAAATTTATGATATTGTGTGTGATAGCAGTGTATTTTTAAATAAGTATACTTTTCTATTTTTTTCAAAGGCATTTTTCTATGTGATATGTGTATTTGAGTGCAAGATTTTATATAAAAAGTGCGTAAAAAAATTGACAAAAGTGTTTTCATCTGCTATAATGGATACATGATGAATTAAATCGGGTGACGTCATCATATCAATGTCACTCGGTTTTTCTTTTTTATATGAAAAACGGTTATAAGGGGGTGACATGCAATGTTTCATTGCACCGAGAATGGTTGCGTAACACTGGTGTTGTGTTCAAAAATTGTGCTTCTCGTGTATCGTATGTCATATACGATTTACGCAATACGCATTTTTATAACACATACATGTTACGAATAATTCTCACTGTAATACGTAATTCATATAAAACAAATATATGGCGAAGATTAAAAAATGTGCTACATGTGGATGTTCATGTGGCGGAGATGCAGATGCAGTAGCAGATGCACCAACTCCAGAAGAAGAAGTAGTAGAGTCAGTTGAAACTCCAGTGGAAGAGGGTTCAGCTACAGAAGAAGTTAAAAGCTTCCGACTACATAAGCGTTCAAATGATACGGAATTTGCTGTTTTACTCGCACTTGTACCGGCAATGACTATGACGCTATTCAATTTGATGGGGCTCCTATAATTCATATAATAAAAAATTATAGGTTTTAAAAAACAAAAATACTGTGCATGCGCACAGTATTTTTGTTTTTAGTGTGTAGTCAGTAGAGAGTAGTAGGTAATAATACCTCTCTCATTTCATCCAAGTTATACGCCGTTCCCTATCTGCCATATTCCATCTTCCACTTTCTATCTCCATTCATCAAAAGACGCGATAAATTGCGTCTCTACAGGTTTTTGTGCAATTTTTTACTAGAGAATTGTCGCGGCACTGAGAGTGTCGCCAGTTTTTGGTTTCATGATGCGGACACCTTGTGTTGCGCGAGAGAGTGTTGAGATATTTTTGAGTGGCGTACGAATGATTTGACCGTTTGCGCTTGTGATGATGACATCGCTATCTGTATCATCGGCACTCACGATATACGCTGCGACGATCATGCCGGTTTTTGCGGTAACTTTGGCGGTTTTGATGCCGGATCCGCCACGTCGTTGTGCCTTGTACTGTGTCATTTTGGTTTTTTTGCCATAGCCGTTTTCTGTGAGGATAAAGAGCTCCGCGCCACGTTGTTTTGCAAACATCACATCCATACCGACAACAACATCTTCTTTTTTGAGTTTGATACCTCGTACACCAGCAGCAGCACGTCCCATCGCACGCACATTTATTTCTTTAAAGCGAATTGCTTGGCCTTGTGCAGTGATAAGCATAATTTCGTCTGTGCCTGTTGTAGGTTTTACCCATTTAAGTTTGTCATTTGCGTGAAGTTTTATTGCGATGAGTCCACTACGACGGACATTATCAAAGTCTTTAATTTTTACTTTTTTGACAACACCTGTTTTTGTTGCCATAAAGAGAAATTTAAAATTATCATCTTTATTGAAAGGGATAATTTCTGTAATTTCTTCATTTTGTTCTAACTGTAAAAAGTTCATAATGGCATTACCTTTTGCTGTGCGTGTGGATTCTGGGATTTCGTATGCTTTTGTTTGGTAAACTTTTCCCGAGTTTGTAAAAAAGAAAAGGTTATCATGTGTCATCACACTGAGCATGGAGCGTACAGAGGTATCTTCTTTTGTATTTGCTCCAATCACACCTTTACCACCACGTTTTTGTACGCGGTAGACGTTTGGATTCATACGTTTAATATAGCCATCTGTCGTCATTGTGATGATCGCCTCTTCGTTTGGCACGAGATCTTCTTGTTTAAATTCGCCAACCGCTGATTTAAAGACTTTTGTTTTGCGAGTATCGCCAAATTTTTCTGTTAATTCTGTGAGCTCATCTTTGATAATTTGTTTTTGTTTTGCTTCGCTTTTAAGAATTGTTTCGAGTTTTTTGATGAGGCGGAGCTTTTCTTTGAGCTCATCTTCAATTTTTTTGCGTTCCAAGCCAGCAAGTGTTTGGAGACGCATCTCCAAAATAGCTGTTGCTTGCATATCTGTAAACGTAAACTTTTTTCGGAGATTTTCATGTGCTGTTTCACGTGTGCGTGATTTTTTGATTGTTTCGATAACCTCGTCGATGTGATCAAGTGCTTTTTTGAGTCCTTCTAAAATATGTGCACGTTCGCGTGCTTTATCAAGATCAAATTGTGTGCGTCGGATGACGACCTCACGCCTGTGAGCAATATAATGCTCCAAAATTTCTTTGAGGTTAAGGATGCGTGGCTCGATTCCGTCGACGAGTGCGAGCATGTTTACATTAAAGTTTTTTTGAAGATCTGTGAGAGTATAGAGGCGATTTAGTACTTTTTGTGGGTATGCTTCTTTTTTGAGATCTATCACAATGCGTATACCATCTTTACTGGATTCATCACGAAGAGCTTTGATGCCAGCGAGTTTTTTATCTTTTACAAGTGTTGCAATTTTTTCAATCAGTGTAGATTTGTTTGTAAGGTATGTCATTTCTGTGACAACAATAGAAAATTGTCCTGCACGTCCTTCTATAATATCTGCTTTCGCACGTGTCACAATTTTTCCACGTCCTGTTGCATACGCTTCACGAATGTCATTTTTGTTGTAAATCATCCCACCAGTAGGGAAGTCTGGTCCGGTTACGTGTTCGACGAGTTCGTCGATATCCGCTTTTGGTTTATCAATAAGATATGTGATTGCACTTGTGAGTTCATTGAGGTTATGTGGTGGAATATTGGTTGCCATACCAACTGCAATACCCATTGTGCCGTTTAGGAGTAATTGTGGAAGTTTTGCTGGGAGCACGGATGGTTCTTGGTGCATACCATCAAAGTTTGGACGGAAATCAACAGTGTTTTTTTCAATGTCAAAAAGCATTTCTTCGGCAATTGGTTTGAGTTTTGCCTCAGTATAACGGTACGCTGCAGGGCTATCTCCATCCATAGAACCAAAGTTTCCTTGACCCCATACGAGTGGATAACGAAGAGAAAAGTCTTGTGCCATACGCACCATCGTGTCATATACTGCTGTATCTCCATGTGGATGATATTTTCCAAGTACCTCACCGACTACTGTAGCACTTTTGCGAAATTTTGCATTTGGACGTAGTCCAGTTTTCCACATAGAGTAGAGGATGCGACGATGTACTGGTTTGAGACCGTCACGCACATCTGGTAATGCACGTGATATGATGACACTCATTGCATACTCGAGATATGATTTTTGCATCTCTTCGACAATTGGTTGTGGAGAGATGTTCTGATGTGCTGAAAGTCCTGTTGTATTCTTCTTTGGCATATATTTCTGCTTTATTTAATATAAAATTTTATCTAATCACAAAAAAAACGACAAAAAGCTTATGTAAAAAGGTTTTTGTTGTGTTTTTATATTCTGTGGTTAATCTATTTTCTCGTGTATACACAAGAAGATGGATTAACCACACATATTTTATTGTGTGATTTCGCTGTTTTTGAGCAATTCATCAATTGACACGGAATTTTCGGATGGGAGCGTTTCAGTTACATCGCTGAATTGTTTTTGAAAATCATTAAGAGTTTCTTGTGTTTGTTTGTCGGCCTGAATCGTGAAAAAACTAATACGTAGAGACATCATCCAGATAAATGTAACAAAAATCATTCCTATTATTACAGATATCCAAACCCATCGCATGCGAATATGTTCAGGTTGTTGACGGACATTTTGTACAGTTTTTTCTATTTTTTTGAACATCTTTTTGTTTTTATGATTTATATTTTACTTTTTAGACAACATCGAGTAGGACAATTTCCATAACTTTGTTTTCGAGGTCTGTTGGTTTAATCATGATCTTATCAATCTTTGATTTTGGGCAATTACCAATTTCTGAGCAGAAGTCGCTTTCATCTTTGATTGATTTGATTTTTAAGCCTTTTGTTTTGTATTGCATTGGTATAATAATTTTTGCTTCAATTTTGCGTGCAAGTATTTCTGCAGTCTTTCCATCGATTCCATCAGTGTCTCCAATAGGAAGGAAGAGGATGTCTGCACCAATTACGGCGTCAAGTACATCTGGAGCGAGGTCTTGACCAATTCCAGCAAGATATGCAATTTTCATATCTTCTATATCAAGTGCAAATATAACAGTGTTTCCACGTGTTTTACCACCACGCATATCAGCTGGCACATCACGACCGATAATGTTAATACCTTTTACTGCAAATTCGCCAGGACGGTTAATTACGAGAGGTTCACCGCGTAAAACGTCAGGATTATTGAACATTGGGTCAACATGTGGAACAAGCACAACGTCCGCATTGCCTTGTGGCGGTCGTAAACCGCACTTTTTGTCATAAGGTGCTGTGATAATGGTTACATCGTCACTCCCACGTCCCGCAGTTTTTGCTACAATTTTAAAACAAGAAAGTCCGTGATATGTAATATGCATAATATTATATATGTTAATCTTATAATATAAAGAGGCACCTCTCAGAGAAAAGCGCATGAATAATGGTTATTTCACTTAGAATCCTAGCATTTTATGCGGTTTTTGTCTATGGACAGAGGATTTATACAGTCGGTATAACCTGTGGATAACTTAGTGTTGACACTTTTAAAAAAGTTTTATAAAATGAACTTAAGAAGAAATTGAAATGCGGGTGTCTTTTTCTTCGGAGAAAATCAAATCATACAATTTTTTTGTATGAGCGGGTTTTTAACGAAGATTAAAAGTTCATACCGTTTTTTTATTTTTTTTCTTACGTAATTAATAAATATGCTTACAAGCGTATGCAAAAACAAAAATATACAAGCGTAGCAAAAAAGAAGGGACTATATATAGTTCTAGCGCTTACACTTTTTGTAGGTGCTCCAGTTCTTGGTGCCATTTTGGTACAGAACTTCACACAGTGGAATGTGGTGGTCGACACTCCTCCAATTGAAAAAGTTGCTGGTGCTGATGATGCTGCTACAACTTACCTTACGGTAAATGTTGGTGGCACGATCACAAACAACGACTCAGGAGATGCAACTCCAGGTACAAATGATACAAACCTCTCTCATGAGGAAATTTCATTTACTTGTTTTGCAGGTGACCGTACATATTACACTGATGTGCTTCGGTTGAATAATACAACTGTAACAGAAGATTGGAACGTAACATTAACTGTAGAAGATGACCTTAATGGAAATCCTGCAGTGGAAGATACTTTTGATGATGCTGCATCAGCAAATGTTGGAGATGCTGATATTTGGCTCTTTACCTCAACTATTAATGGAGGTACTGTTTCAGAATTACCAAATCCAGCAAATTATGGATCACTCACAGAGTGGATGCATGGTGCTGGTGTAAATGGTGCAATTCAGCTTGAGGTTGTAGATGGTACACTTAGTATCGCACAAAATCAAACTGGTCCATTTTTGATTCCAGCAGGAGATTCACGTCAACTCGGTCTTGTAGTAGATTGTGGAGAAAACATGGTAGATGGTGAGACAGGAACATTTCGTATGACTGTCGGTTCTACGCCAAACTAAGTCTCTTTTAAGATTTAGAAAGTTCTCTAAAAGTTAATACGGGTGAAAAGAAGCAAGTCTTTTTTGGCGTGCGATTCTTTTCACCCGTTTTTCTTTAGTTTATTAATTACGTTATCTTAGTTCTTTTGAGTTAAATACGGGTGAAAAGAAGTGGTGCTTTTTGGCATGCACGATATCTTTTCACCCGTTTTTTCTTTTTTTTAGCTACTTATAATTTATCATAGATGGCCCATCAAAATTCAAACAATAAAAAAAATATGGAAAAAACGCAAAATATTGCGCGTTTCTATATTTTTCTTTCCGTTGTGTCAGTAATTATTATGAGTATTGCTGCATATATAACATATGGTTATCAAAAAAGAGAGGTTTTTGTTTCACTTTCTACGCCAGAAAAAAAGAAGGAAAAACCTGTTAATGATATTGTTATTTCACCAGATCTCTCAAAATTACCAAGTGATGATGTTCTTAAGGATATTCTCAATAATACATTACCAAAGGTGTGTGATGATTGTGATGATGATATATTAGACTGCATTGAAGATTATGAAATCAATAAAATTTTTGTGCAAAATGAGGGATATCAAGATCAATTGATTGTTGAATTAATTACAGGAAAAAATAATGCAGTTTACACAACAGTGATTGATCTTAATGATTATACAGTGCTTTCGAGTAGTGGAACATTAGACGATAAAGAATGTTTTGAAGAAATAAAAAAAGAAACGAAAAAACAAAAGACATTTATTGATTCTGGTGATGATCCAGATAATTCTCATTATGTTGATGTGCCAGATACAGAAGTTGTAGATAAAAATAAATTATAAAACAAAAGTTTGCCTCTAAAATAAAATTGCAATGCCCCGCAAAAAAAGCCTCATAATTAAATATGTGATTCTGATTATTCAAGCGTTACTTGGAAGATTGATTGTTTTTCCAAAGAGGGCTTTTGCTAAGGTTCGTGTTCATATTATGCGAAGAAGTGCACAGAGAAATGTGCAAAAGATGCTCAAAAATAATTTTATAAAGACAAAAAAAGTTGACTTAAAACCAAAAAGTCAAATTCTTGTACCATTAAGACCTCAGGTCCAATTTGCTTTCGTGCCGCGAGCTTATCGCGGTATTGCGGCAATGTTTGCAATAACTTTTCTCATTCTTACAATTCTTACGTCACAATATTATGGACCACAATTTATTGAGGCAGAAATTCGTGTGCAAAATTTTACAGAAAGTGAGAATGTGGTGGGTGCAGGACTTGATATTTTGAAATATGAAACACGTACAGTTGCTACAGCTGATTCAAAAGCAGAATTTGATAGTGGGAGTTACTCAAATGGGAATTTTGAGACTGGTGAAGACGACCTCGTGGCGATTGCAGGAGTGGATGATTATCTTACAATCGGTTCGTATGGTGACCATCCAGCGGACACTGTGCGTACAGATTGGTGGGATGGCGAGTATATTCAAACATGCTCGGCCAATGCATTTTTGCAGGGGAATTTTATCGATACGGAGTGGGATAATACAAATGCGTGGGTGGATTTAACATCTAGTGGTTTGGCAGCAGGTGCTGGGACGTATGAATCAGATATTATTGATGCGGGTTCTGTGATTGCATGGTCAGATATTACATGGACATCAACGCGACCAACAGAGAAAGAATTGCCGGACGCGCTTGGCGTTGAATCGGTGTATAGTGATGGTAATGTGGATATGAGTGACAATATTTTACTTGTGCATCTCAACGAATCTGCAAATCCAATCGCAGATACTTCTGGCGTAACGGGAAATGGATCATATAATGGATCGCAGTGGAATCAGGGTGGTAAATTAGGCAATGCATTGGGATTTGATGGTTCGGATGATATTGTTAATTTTAACCAAGATCTTAGTAATATCATTGGTGGCACGGCAAGCATGGCTTTTTGGATGAATACGACACAAAATGGTTCTAATATACCATGGAATGCTCCAGGAATTACAGGATCAGAGCAAGCTGGTGGTGGTAATGATATTTTTTGGGGCTATATTACGGGCAGTGGCCACATTGCCGTGCAAGCAGGGAATATAGCTGGTGCTGAAAGTACAACGGTAATCAATGATGGTCAGTGGCATCATGTGGTACTGACGCGTAATGCAACGAGTGGCGAAGTCGCAGTGTATGTTGATGGGTTTTTAGAAGACACAGCGATATCCGATACCGGTAATAAGACAGAATATTTTGATAGCATTGGTCGCATGCATGATTCCGGTGGAGCACATCATTATTACCAGGGCAATCTTGATGAAGTATCATTTTGGAGTGATGTGTTAACTGATGAAGAAGTATATGATCAGTATCGACGTGGTGCAAATCGTTTGAAATTTCAAGTGCGTAGTTGTGATGATGCAGCGTGTTCTGGGGAATCATTTATTGGTCCGGATGGTACAGGTAGCACATATTATACGGAACTCATGAATGACACAGTGAATTTGCCGGCATTGCCTTTGACGGGTATCTCGGATAATCGTTACGTGCAGTGGCGCGCATTTTTTGAGACGGACAACAACACAATGAGTCCGGAGCTTTTGTGTGTGACGTTGAATAGCAATGAATACAGTGTGTGGAAGTATCGTCAGTGTTTTACTGTGGATCACACACAAGCAAGTGCTGCAGACCTCACAGAATACCAAATTTATCTTGATTTTGATACAGAAACATTGGTTACTGACGGTAAAATGCAATCCGATGGTAGTGATATACGATTTATCGACAGTGATGAAAATGTCCTGCATCATTATGTCGCGGACGACATGAATACGGCGTCAACACGTGTGTGGCTTGAAATGGACAATATTGATGCAGGCGAAACGGAAGAAGTATGCATGTATTATGGCAATACCGGTGCAGCGGATATTGCGTCACGTGAGGAAGTATTTACGTATCAAAACCGAGAAGATATTTACTACGTTGTGCAAGACACGGCAAATGGGTCTACGACTGAATTTGCCAGTTATATTGATAACAATGAGATTTCTGTTGAAACATATAATGATACATTGAACCAATATGAGGCAGATACACACGCATTTCCAGTGTCAAATGTTGCAACAATTGAGCAAACAACAGGTATTTCTACAACTGACCCGATTAGTGGCGGGTATGGTGTAGATGGAGCGGATAACTTTGTGCCGGCGAGTTTTGCTGGTACGGCGTTTGTGTATCGCATGGATCGTGGGACAAATGCATTTTCTTTTATTTCGCCGTGGTGTGATGCAAATGTGGAGGTGCGCAATGAAAATAACAACATTGTGACAAATGGATCATTTACTGTTACAACAGGTGATTTTTACAATCTCACAACAGACAATAATGCAACGACGGGACTAAGTAATGATTCTGCTGTGATGATTGAGTCGACAAACAGTTGTCCAATTCTCGTCACGCATCATGCAACAAATGGGAGTGATAGTTTTGTGATGGCACCGGCATCTGAAGAGTGGTATGGTGTGGGATCTGGTAGACTTGAAATTGCTGCATTATATGATGCCACAGATGTCACGGTGTATCGCAGTGATGGCACAACGGCGAATTACACGTTAAACCGTGGTGATAATCACGTGATTAACGATGCGGGATCACAAGGATCGGAACCGGCACACCGTGTCGTAGCAGATGGGCCAATTGGTGTCAATTCACTTGCAGATGGTGATGGTGGTGAAGCAACAACATTTTTACCAACACATGAGATGGGGTATCGTTATTATTTTCCAGAAGACATGCAATACATTGCGATTGCGACAAAAGAAGGGCGTACGACAACCGTTGACCTCTATAATGATGGTACGGCATGTGGTACTGGCACGCCGGATGATACAGTCACTGTGACAGCCGCTGCGACATATCCAGGTAAAGCGTATTTTGGATCTACATCAAGTGGTGTACACATTGCAAAAGGCGCATGTATTGTGGCAGACAATCCGATTTCTGCATATTATGAAGAAGGGAACGTCAATGATGAGCATAATGCGTGGAATGAAGTGCAAAACAAACAGTTTATTTATCCAACGCCAAACTACACCGCCGGTGCAGAAGAAACCGGTGCGTGGAGTATTGATGGAACGCACGTGTGGATGCGACGTGTACCGATTACTGTTAATAATCCATCTTCGACGAATCTCACAGAATATCAAATGCGTATTGATTTGGGTGCGGATGTGAGCACGGTTTTTGGTCGTGCACAATCCGATGGTGGTGATATTCGTGTTGCCGGTAGTGCGGGAGATGGGACAGATAATATCACCTATTCACTTGAGAATTATGATGATACCACAAATGCTGGTGACATGTGGATAAAGTTTGCAAATATTGGAGCAAGTTCTTCTGTAACAGCATATATCTACTATCAGCCAACAATTGATCTATCCACGTATGGTCCGCATGTGTGGTTGGATGCACTTGATACAGCGACATTATCAACTTCTGGCGGGAATGTATCGCAGTGGGATGATAAGTCGGGAAATAATTTTGATGCGGAGGCGTCTGGCAATAATCAGCCAACAGTGATAACGGTTGGCGACAATCAATATCTTCAATTTGCATCTGACCACATGGCTATAGATAACGGTATTTGGGGAACAAGCACACATAACGACTCCTATGTTTTTGCGGTATTTCGTAATGATGTTTTACCGGAAAATGGTGCGTTGTTTTATGAAAATCTCAGTGGTGGTCGTTATGCGGCATGGTCACCGTGGAATATGACGGTGTATTATCAACAAGGAAACTCCGGTTATCTTACAGCAGCATATGGGGGCGACACAACTGATTTTCATGTCATGCGCTATGAAGCGCACAGTAGTGGACCGCGGTCTATTGCACGTGATGGAACAAATATTGCCAGTGACAACAATGGTATCAGTTTTACAGGAAGTAATAGTGACTTCATGTTATCTGGGTATCCGAGTGGTACTTATGAACAAGATATTACACTTGGAGAATTTATTGTTTTTGATAAACAACTGACAGCAGCAGAGGTATCAGAAATTGAGACATATCTCACGGAAAAATGGATTTCCGGCACATCATCAGCTCTCACAACAACCGGCGATCATGATGCCATTTTTCGCACACAAGACGAAAAAACGAATTATTATATTGTAGATAATCTATGGGTAGGAAATACGCCATCACTTATTTCTTTTGCGGATAACAATAGTGTAAATGATAGTGCGAATTCTGAGACTGTCGATGAAGGTGAAATTGTTACTTTGCCATTTTCGTCTCCTACCGATAATGTGCAAGCGGAAGTGTATAGTGTTAACGGTCCAATCCATGCAGCATTTACCAGTGATACAACAGAAGCAGCACTGCCGATCGCATATGCCGGTACGGAATTTGTGTATCACGTTAATCGTGATACAGATGCATTTAGTTTTTATGCACCATTTGCTGATACAGAAGTTCATATCCAAGAAAGTGGTCCTAGTGGGTGGGTTGATCTACAAACAGTTTTTGTGGGAGAAGATGGTGCGATGAATGTCGCACAGGATATTACAAATAATCGTGCGTTTAGAATTCTTTCTGATGAACCGATTCTTGCGTTTCATCGGGCTGGCGTTGGAGATTCGCAGATTCTCTATCCAACACACCTTGCTCTTGAGGAGGACTCCGGTAGCTATGAATTATATGGTATTGGAAGTAGCAACATGCTTCTTGCGGCAAGTTCTGATGCAAATGTGACGATTTATAGAAGCAATGGCACATCCTCCACTATTGTGCTCAACAGTTCAAATAACTTTGTGTATGAAGAGTCCGGTAGTGGCGCACAGGGAACTGCTATGGGATATCACATTGTGTCTGATGCGCCAATTGGTGCAAATAGTCTTGCAGATTATGATGGTATTGAAACAGTGACGTTTCTTTCACAGAAAGAGTTTAGTGATGAATATGTATTATCTCAGCCTGCGCAATACTTTAGTATTGTGGCACGCGATGCAAACGTGACATGTCGCGTGTATGATGACACCGGTGCAGAAGTGACCACGGATAGTACGGGCACAATGAATAATATTCCGCCACAAACAGGTGGTACACGCACAGATCCATACATAAATCGTATTCATATTGGTGGTGCGGACACAACTGATGGTGCCTATTTTGATGCGGGATACAGCTTACAATGTACAGAGCCGGTATATGCATATTATGAACATCATTTAAATGCAGCCGTTACAGATGAAACATCATGGTTGACATGGCCACAGGTGCGTAAACGTGCGTATGTAGAGCCGGTGCATGATCAGCCGGATTATGAAGAGGGATTATTTTATGAATCAGGACGCGACAGCACGACAACAGGCAATGATTTTGAAGCATATGCGGAATACACGCTTGATACAAGTACACTGACATATGGTGAGCACACTTATTGGCGTGACATTACGTGGGAAGAGCTTGTGAATTCGCGTAGTGGGCAAAATGGTGTGGAACAAGTGAGTTATGAAGTGGGGTATGCCGATCCATCACCAACATGTAACACAGCATCATACACGTATACATCAATTACACCGACAGTTATCGCGTCGTCAGTAGATACATCAAATCCGGATGTAACATATACGACAAATACGCAACAGGCGTTTTTGGATGATATTGTCAGTGATCACAGTTGTGTGCGTGTGCGTATATATCTTCGTACAGCAGATCAGGCGTATGCGCCACGCATTTACAATGCAAATATGGGTTATTATGTGCCGACACTTCTCGAGGATCAACTAAACAGTCCAACAATATCAGTTGTAGGTGCAACAAGTGGAAATTCAGAAAGATATCGTGTAATAAAAGCAGCTACAAATGATATAGGTCTCAACAATTCTGAAGCATTTATAACATTTAGAGATGTGTCGAATAGTGGCGTGTTCACACAAGCAGATACGGAGCTTTTTGAGATGTCAACACAAACAGTAAATTCACAGTTTACATTTCCACCATTTCCAGGAACGGTGCCAGTAAGTGCAACAACAACGTCACCATTTGATCTAAATAATGGTATAGCAGTTTATTTTGATCACGAGCGAACAACTGGTGGAATTGAGACGTTGGATTATTCATTTGATGTGGATATCTCTGGGGCAGGAGGTCCACAAATCTCACGCGATTTCCAATTAGAGGTGGGAGGATTATAATAAAAAAGAATAATTCAAAAAAATCACTGTATCTTGGGGTAGATCGGTGGTTTTTATTTTCAAGATCATGTATAATATATGACATGGATGAGAATGTGCAAAACCCTCTTATTGCGAGGGAGGTACAAAATATATATACACAAAACGCACATAAAACATGTTCGATGTTTTTTTTGTGGGATATGCTGTTTTATCACACATTTTTTGTATCTTTATATCTTTTAGTCTTTCGATTATTTTTTACTTTTCTCTTTGCATTTATTTTTTTTCAGCAGTGGCACGTACAAAAGATGTGGAACTGGTTTCCAATTGTAGCATTTAATTCTGATATTGAGACATTTACTAAGATGAATTCTTATGCAATTGTAGTGACTGGCGTGACGGTTTTGGGTTTTTTCATTTTTCAATGTTTTGCACAATACCAAGAGCAACGAAAATATAAAATTTATGCATGGTATACAGGCGTTTTGATGCTTCTTGTACAATATGCAATTCTTATTGCAATCAACCAGCAATTACGATTTTCGATTAACACAAATTTGTGGTTTTTCTTTATTGGGTTTATTGTGATTGCAACGGGTCAGTTATATATTTGGCAGAAATATCTGCGGAATTGGAAATTTAAACAATTTATTCGCGCAGAGAAAAAGCGTGAAAAAAAATTAAAACGTAAGAAAAAAAAGAAATGAAATCATTAAAAAACTGCCTTGATCGGGCAAAATATGAAAAAATAGCTATTGGACACTTTAATATTTCAAATGTGGAAGCTTTGTGGGCGATATTTGATGCGGCACGCGAGCTCAAACAACCAGTTATTATTGGTGTTTCAGAGGGTGAGAGAAATTTTATAGGTGTGCGTCAAGCAGTATCACTCGTACAAAGTATTGCAAATGAATATGATTACCCAATTTTTATCAATGCGGATCATACACATGATTTTACAGGAATTGAAAAGGCTGTAAATGCAGGGTTTGATAGTGTAATGATTGATGGATCAAAACTGCCATTTGATCAAAATGTTGAATTGACAAAGAAATGTGTTGATTATGTGAAAAAAGTTGAGAGTGAGGAAGGACGAAATATTTTGGTAGAAGCAGAGCATGGATACATTGGTTCTTCGAGCACTTTACTCAATGAAGTACCAGAAGGTGCAAATGATGACAAAACACATCCAGATGTGGCAAAAAAGTTTGCTGAAGAAACGGGAATAGATCTCTTTGCGCCATCAGTTGGAAATATTCATGGAATTGTAAAAGGTGGAAATCCATATCTTGATATTGATTTAATCAAATCTTTATCAGAAGTGTTGGATTGTCATTTAGTATTGCACGGAGGATCAGGAATTAGTGATTTGGAAATTTCTCAAGGGATTAAAGCAGGTATTCGCATAGTGCATGTAAATACAGAAATTCGCAAAGCGTTTCGTGATGGTTTAGAAGAATCATTGAAAGAAAATGATTCAGTTACGCCGTATAAATATATGGACAAGGTGCGAAAGAATGTTTATGATGTCGTGTATAAGAAAATTAAATTATTTGCTAATTTATAATAATTTGTCTCAAAAAGGCACTAGATAATTCAAAATTTTATGTTGAAAAAAATTATATTTTTCAGTTTTTTGATTTTATTTCCTCTTGTATATGTAAATGCACAAGAGGAGGTTATCGTAAATGATAATGGGGTAGATATATATTTTTTTTGGGCAATTGGTTGTCCGCATTGTGAGAGTGAAAAACCATTTCTCGAAGCGCTCGCGCGTGAAAAAGACTATGTGACAGTACATGATTTTGAAGTGACGCAAAATGCACAAAATGTTGATTTGCTCAAAAAAGTGGGTAAAGAGCTAATGGTGAATGTATCTGGTGTGCCGTTTACTGTTGTGGGTGACGAATATTTTGTCGGATGGCAGAGTGCAGAATCCACTGGTCAGGCAATTGTACAAAAAGTAGAAGATATGCATACGAATGGTGGAAAAAATGTTGTTGGTACTATTTGCAGTGATTGTAGTAATGTTGCGAATGTCCAGCACGATGCTGATGCACAACCAGTAACACTCCCATTTCTCGGTACAGTTGATGCAGGTACATACTCACTCGGTGCGATTACACTACTGATTGCCGCGGCAGATGGATTTAATCCGTGTGCGATGTGGGTGCTGATTTTTCTTATTACACTTCTTTTGGGGCTCAAAGATCGTCGGAAGATGTGGATTTTAGGGACGACATTTATCGCAGTGTCTGCATTTGTGTATTTTCTCTTTATGGTGGCGTGGCTCAATGTGTTGACATTTATCCAATTTATCCCGTGGATTCGTCTGGTGATTGGTGTATTGGCAGTAGGACTGGGAATTCGGAGTATCCATGAATATGTCACCAATCCCGCTGGGACATGCAAAGTATCATCAGGTACAAAACAACAAAAAGTTTTTGAAAAACTCAAAAGTATTATTCAGAAGAAGCAATTATTTTTAGCACTTATCGGCATTACTATTTTGGCGTTTGTCGTTAATTTGGTGGAATTGGTGTGTAGTGCGGGATTGCCAGCGGTTTTTATCCAACTTTTGACGCTGAGTGATTTATCACGGGCAGGGTATTATGGATATATCTTATTTTACATTTTTATTTTCATGTTGGATGACCTTATCGTTTTTGCTGCAGCGATGATTACATTTAAAATTACGGGTCTTAGTAGCAAATACACACGCATCGCACAAATTATTGGTGGTATCGTGATGCTTATCATTGGTGTACTCATGATTTTCAAGCCGGATGTTCTCATGTTTGGATAAATATCTTATTCTAATTATATTGGCACAAAAAATACTGTTGTATACACGGTATTTTTTGTTA
Source organism: Candidatus Moraniibacteriota bacterium (assembly GCA_002747515.1). GTDB lineage: Bacteria > Patescibacteriota > Minisyncoccia > Moranbacterales. The sequence continues at coordinate 62,516 of PDPP01000018.1, read as the reverse complement.
TAAATAGTAATGTAATAAAAAAATAAGTAGTGCCATGTTCTAAATCACGGTATAATTACGGTAGGTTATTTTTTGTGTCATATGAAGTAGAGCATACACAAAGTGTTTTGAATATTACATATAAAAAACTTTTTGATAGTGTGGTTTAAAGACATTATCAGGATATCGTAATACTGTGCAATTGTATACATTTTTGAATTATGACACTGTGATGCTGTCTGACGGTAATGCACGTGTCTACCTCAGTGGTGATATGCATGGACTAGATCACTATGTTTTGTCGGAATTGCGTGCGCTCATTGACCGCGCGGCATTTTAATTTGACACAGTGGACACTGTAACAGTCTATCTCAACGGTGAAATCTATAACTGGTGCGAAAAAGATCTCTCAGACGGAGAAATAGGGTGTCCAGAAAATCAACAGTTGTGGATTGATACAAAAGGGGAATAATAGTTTTGGTGCTGATGGTTTTGTCATTTATCAATGTACTATTTTAACCATGAAGCAGGCCTTTACTTAAACTTCACATGCACAATTTTCATTGCTTTTTTGAAAAAAGGCAATGTAAACATAAATCGCATCACAAAAGGCATTTTATCCAAATGGCGATTGTAAAAATATTCAGTGATAAATCGCACGCCAATATTCCAATTTTCTATTTCCGTGCCGCTTTTGATGCCCCATTTAAATTCTGCGTCGTATTTCTTTACATCAGCATGTTTGCTAGAATTTTTGGCAACAAACGGTGACATCGCTTCAAAAATCATTTCCGATCCGGGGAATTGTTTTGCAATATTTGTGAAAATTGATTGCACTTCCGCTTCAGTAAAATACATGAGCAACCCTTCGGCGATAAATAAAATCGGCTTATCTTGTGGGATTACATCGTTCCACGAAAAATCCAGCACTGATTTACTGATAAACTGATACTTTTCAGTTGGTGTAAAAAAGTTTTTGCGCAGTGCAATTGCTTCTGGTACATCCAAATCAAACCAACGCACTTGATTATTATGTAAACGATAATAGCGTGTGTCTAATCCACAACCCAAATTGACCACTGTGCCATCGGGGTTTTTCTTCAAAAACTTTTGCGTCAATTCATCCAAAATTTCAGTGCGCACAGCTACGCCTTTTTGTGAACTCATCGATACTTCACCTTTTTCTTTGGTGTTAGATTCAATTTTCTGAACGATTTCCACCGATTTGGGATCACTGATAATCCCGTTTTCCAACTTTGTTTCATTGCTCCGCGCCCGCAGCGGAATGAGTAATGTTTCCGGCACATTACCCAGTTGTGGTTTAATTTTTGACATAAGGATACGTTAATGATTAGGAAATATTTAAAAAAGTTATTCAAATTTTCTCCACTTATCTCCCTCAGAAACAACTGTCACCTCTTCACCATCCACAACTACAGCACTATCATCATCTAGTGCATAAATCGGATAAGGTATTTTGCCTTTGATTGCATTTATATTTTCTTGATTGACATAAGGGAAGTCGGTGGAGTCAAAGTGTGGCCTAACATAAAAATTAGTATAGGCAAGTGTTTGATCATTTTGCATATTATCTGTGTAATACAAATGATAATCCCGAGAAGAAAGATAGAGTGTTGGATTGGTGATCATACTACCGGCACTAATCCCTGCATAAATTCGCGTCTTTAATAATTTCGGTAAGTCCTTTTCTAATCCCGATTTTTTCATCCACTCAAGCAAGTAACCAGAATTACCACCACCAAAAAACAAAACATCAGCTTTTTCCAGTCTTGGCAGCCAATTTTTTCTGGGAAGCGCTGAAATATCAACAATGTCAATATAGCCCGCAACATCTTTGATATTGTTTAGATGGTCAATTAGCCATTTTTTACCACCTTTTTCAATGTTGGCAGCAGTGGGAATAAATGCAATACTAATTTCTTCAGTACTTTTTTCAACAAAACGAATAAACTCACTTTTTAGTGTCGGATTTGACAATCCATTGGAGGTAAGAAATAGTTTCATAAGTTTATGCATAAATATTATTCAATTTAATTATATCGCAAGTTACTACCTATGGTTTTCAATTTCCAGCAATTTTTTCTTTACTACACTGCCACCGGCGTAGTTGCCGATGGCGCCGTTTGTATAGATGATGCGATGGCAGGGGATAATGAGGGCGATGGCATTGCCAGCGGTAGCGGACGAGACTGCGCGGACGGCTTGTGGTTTGCCGATGTTTCGTGCAATGTCGGTATAGGATGCGGTGTGTCCATATGGCACATCTTGAAGTGCACACCAAACGCGTTTTTGAAAATCACTTCCAATCGGCAGAATTGGCACGGTAAAATCCTGTTGTGTGCCTGCAAGATATGCGTCAATGTGTTTTTTCGTTTCTTGGATTACATAATCTTCTTGCTCTACAAAATCAGCGCGCAAACCTTTTCTGATTCTTCTGTCCACTATTTCTCTCTTTGCGCGATGCCGAAAATCCACAATGCAAATTTTCCCTTCAAAACTACCGATGAGCAGTTCACCAATCGCGGTTGTGTGATAGGAGATATGGACGTGGTTTTTATTCATTTTCTCATTCCAATATAAATATTTTTTCCAAATTCTATTTTTCGGATTCTAAAATGAAATAATTTTAATAATTTACAAGGTTATTTTTATATTAAACTTAGGTTGTTAAATTACTTCAATTATATCACTGTACTTTAGTTATTAGAAGACATAGAAGATGTAATTTTTTTGGGCGTAGATAGCAAAAACTGATTCTCTTTTTTTGACAAAACAACTATTTTTATCTAGGGTTGATTTAAATGTGAAACTCGTGAATTCAAAATATAGGAGGGTGCAGATGAAGTTCTTTAATATTTTCAAGAAAAAAATTGTAGCTGACTGCGGACATAAAACACTGAAAAAAGACAATGTAACAGCTTTTGGGGAAAGTTGTGAAATTGCAATTCCGATTAGTAACGGCAAAACTGCATATTGCCATCGTTGTCTTGAAAAAATGGCGATAAGGTGTGCCTGGTGTGGAAAAGTTATTTTTATTGGTGATCCAATTACCCTTTATTCCCCAAGGGGTGAAGGCTTAAAAATGCCTGATTATGCTGTACTTTATAATGAGGAACATAGTTCTTATGTAGGATGTCTTCGTTGGGATTGTGCTGAAACAGGTGCGGACAGAGCAGGTTTTTGGCATCCGCCAGGTAAAGTGTTCCGTGTAGCAACGCCTTTGGAAATGTGTTTGCACAATCTGCAAAGTGGTGGCAACGGCATAGTGACAATCAAAGACATTGGTGATTTTAAGGAAGCGACTAAATGCTTGTGAAAAATTAAAATTTATCAACTCACTACTTTAATAGAGTTAAACATGAGCTATTAGGTGATTTGAATTGCTATTTGAATCACCTTTTTATTTACAAAATTTTACCTTTATTCCCCAAAAAACAATTTTTTCAGTGCATCTTTTTTCTCTGGATGAAGCGTTGCTTCTTCGCTTATCTTAGCAATCATTGTCAGTAACTTTTCGTAGTTCTTGTGTGACACGCTGATTAAATCTCTTTTCGTTTGCAGTCGTGGCATGGGCTTATTATTAAATCTTATTGCTGTGCTTTGAACAAAACACTGGTAACAAGTTCAATCAAAAATCCATAAATCACCCCCATAATCACGGTTGAGGAAAACATCATTATCGGCGTAAAGTCGGGATTAACTACACTCATCGCACCAAAAGCATTGGGAAGACTGAATAAAAATCCCATCACGAGTCCGTGAATACTCCAGTGTTTCATCACAAAGCGACTCACTCCAATCGCTACACCAATCAAAAACCGGCCTGACACAATACTCGCCGCAATTGGCAATGCCACACTCCCAGCACTAGATGCGAATGCCAGGCAAATAAATCCACACACCAGACCCAAAATACTGGCGATGATTAGTCTTTTCATTTTCATATTTTTTATAATCAATGGTTAATATGCTTTTATTATACCAAAAACCCGATGTATGTCACTTTTTGGTTTATAATATATTATATCAACATATAATACATGAAAAAGCCCTACATCTCAATTAATAAGATGTAGGGTTTAAAAATATCAAAGGAACAAGGAAAATTATGCAACTTTCCAAACATTGTTTTCCAAAAAAGTAAAGCTCCCAAGATTTAGGTCATCAAGGAGAATTACATTGTCTGCGAGAGCGTCTAGTTCGGTAGATATGCTATCGCGTGTTGCGACAATAGTAATTTTGAAATCAAAGTTTTTTGCATTTTCAATCAAATATGCAAAATCCGAATCTCCGGAAAACAGCATGATTTCATTACAGTCACGTCTGTAAATTTGAGCACATGCATCAAAAGCAATTTCAACATCAAAATTTGCTTTTCGGACAGTGCCATGGCCCGTGTGAATTTCTTTGACTTCTTTGGTCACGATTGAGAAGTTGTTTCGCTCCAAAGAATTAAAAAAACGATATTGGTGCAGTTGTTTTGGGTAAGTGGGTAAATACACAGTTTTACTCACAATTTCCTTGCCCTTTCGTGTTAAAAGGGCAACAAGTTTATTGTAATCAATCTTCATATCATATGGTAAGCTCTTTTGAATTTTGAGTTTACCAAACGCAGAATTAATATTTGAAAAGTCAATGAGTATCGATACTTTTCCCATAAAAGGTACCTCCTCCCAAAAAGGGAATTTACTTCTTCTGATATTTCTTTTAGTGATGTTAAATAACAATGCTCCTCATAGTCCTCCTGAAATTTATGTAATCTATACACGGATGTATAGTTCCGAAAATTCTAACACATTATACATAATTTGTAAAGTTTTAGTCTTCATTCGTGGTACATTGTATAATTATTTCTGCAAATTATTTTATTTTTTGAGAAATTTTGGTACACTTTTTTATAGTATTTATTCTAGGAATATTATGAGAATTTGGGATATTCATCCGCGATATTTATGCAGAAAACATTTACTAGGAGAGCATCGTGAATTGCACGGATTGTGGAATATTATCACGAAACATGGATGCGTTGGTGGCTATGCACATCATCCAGAGACAAAAAGGTGGATTGGAAAAGAGGGTGCGTTGTATAAAAGACATGAACTGCTTGTAAAAGAAATGAAAAAGCGTGGATACAATCACAATTCTCCATTAGACTTTGATTTGGTTAAAAATGATGTAGTACAAGATGTTTTTATTAATACAATTGCAGAACAAAAAGAACTTCTCAAAAAGAAAAAATGTGATTGTCGTGTGTGAAATTGGAACATTTATACAAACTAACATTATAATATTACATGCAATAATTTCTTGAATCCAGCCTCACAACATTTGACTTATTTTTTAAAATATGTTGTAATACATTAAAGTTCTTATAAATTTCAAAATCAAAACAGGAGACAATGAATAATGATAGTAACTAAAGAAAACGATTTCACTCAATTTCAACTTTATCTTGCTATTCGTAGCATTGCTAATCTTATGTTTGAGTATGCTTCAGCGGAAGTGGAGCGTGATCAGGGTGTTCCTTGGCTTGATGATAGGCGTGATGAAAGCGTAAATCCGTTTTATAATCAAATAAAACAAGGTGTTTTTTTGGAAATGTATTATAGTCAACCTGGTAAAATTTGGACTCCTTGGGGTTGCTGGAATTGTTGGGGAAGTGGTAGTGGAAGTTGGAACGAAAAACTTCCTGAGATATTTGAGAGGCTTGGTGTAACGGTTTTTAAAGAAAAGATTACTAATGAAATGGGAGTGTTTGGGCCGGTATATTCAATTCATAAAATTGACGATCAAGTTTTACCGGAACCAATTATAAAAACTTCTAGCAAAGAGTATATTTCTTTTGGAAAATCTTGTGAAATATGGGAGGATCTGACAAATAAATATTATGCATTACGAGAAGAACAAGCACCGGCTTCTTACAAAAAAAGAAGTGCTATGGATCAGTTGATCTTGGAGGCAAGAGGAAAAAAAGAACCTTTTCGTACAAAAAATGATATTTTGTGCCTTGAGGATTTGGAAAATTTTAGGGGCAAAGTTGTTAAATATACCAAGGATGGTGGAAAAACGTGGCATTATGCCAAATTACATCGAGGTTCTGTGTCAAGTTTTTCTAATACTTCAGCTATTGGTTATAGAATAGATGAGGAAGTTATGCCAAACGTTGCTGTACATTGCACCTCTGCCTTAACTGACAAAGATTTTGATAATGGTTTGATGGTAAGACCAACAACATCAGAAGAAATTGAGAATATACGGTTTTCTTATGAGAACCTGAATTAAAAATATAAATTTTTGGCATGTCCCTCAAGGCTGAATAGTTTTGAGGGATTTTATTATTGTGTAGTATAGAATACTCGTAGAAGAAGTGAAAATAGGGATATAATCTATAAGTTATTATTATATTTTTAGTGTATAATTATCAGAGATATTATTGTTATACAGATATGAATTTATTTTTATGGAAAAATTATTAAAAAAATATTTTGGTCATGATGCATTTCGGAGTGTGCAAAAAGATGTGATAGATCATTTTTCTGCTGGGGGAGATACTGTTGTGGTGATGCCGACTGGTGGAGGGAAATCCCTATGTTTTCAGTTGCCAGCTATTATGCGTGATGGTGTGACGATCGTGATTTCTCCATTGATTTCTTTGATGAAAGATCAGGTTGATGCACTCAATGCCAATGGTGTTGCAGCGACGATGTTGAATTCTTCTGTGTCGAACCGTGAATTGGATGAACGGATGCAGATTGCTGAGGCGGGAGGGTATAAGTTGATCTATATTGCGCCAGAGCGTTTGGCAAATGCGTATGTGCAGAATTGGCTTGCACGTGTGCCGGTTACTGCGCTTGCGGTGGATGAGGCACATTGTATTTCGCAGTGGGGACATGATTTTCGTCCAGATTATCGGAATTTAAAAAAAATTCGTGCACGTTTTCCACATATTCCTATTATTGCATTAACAGCATCTGCTACAGAGCATGTGCGCACAGATATTATCAAGGAATTAGGGTTACATGATTACAAGGTATTTGTATCAGGTTTTTATCGTGAAAATTTGCATATTAGTGTGATGCCAAAAAGTGGTGTGGATAGACATATCGTACATTTGCTACAAAAACATGATGGAGAGTCTGCAATTATTTATTGTTTTAGCCGCAAAGAAACAGAAGAAGTTGCACAATTTCTCGTGCAAGAAAGGTGTGCCAGCGGCAGCATATCATGCAGGACTTACACCAGAAGAGCGTGACAGTGTCCAAGATGATTTTGTGATGGATAAAGTGCGCGTTGTGGTGGCGACGATTGCATTTGGTATGGGGATTGATAAGCCGGATGTGCGACTAGTCGTGCATCGGACATTTCCAAAAACAGTAGAAGGATATTATCAAGAAATCGGACGTGCAGGACGTGATGGGTTGACGAGTGAGTGTGTGCTTTTTTATTCATCGGGAGACAAAATGAAGTTGGATTATTTTTTGAAAGAGATGGATGAGAATAGGCGAATGAGTGAAGAAAAAAAGATGCGAGAAGTGATGGATTATGCAGAAGCTCGGATTTGCAGATGGCAATGGATTACATCATATTTTGGGGATGTTGGATTGAAGCCGTGTGGTACGTGTGATGTATGTATTGCTGAACATGATACAGAGGATGCCACAGAAATTGTGCAAAAGATATTATCTGCGGTGTATAAAACGGGCAATATGTTTGGCAAAGCGCATGTGATAAAAGTGTTGCGTGGCTCAAAAGATAAAAATATTATTTCTCGAGGACATGAAAAATTATCTGTGTGGGGGATTGCAAAAGAATATTCTACAGCAGAGATTGCAGAAATAATGACACATATTATTGCGAGAGGTTTTGTCGTGCGTAATGCAGGGGAATATGATACCTATCGCATATCACAAAAAGGCGCAGATTTTCTCCAAAATCGTGAAAATATAGAATTGCCACGCATCACAAAGAAACGTATATTATTTGTCCCAGAAAAAAAGCGCAGAGAAGAATTGAATTTCGATGAAAATGTGTTTGCATCTTTGAGAGAGTTGCGTACACACATTGCAAGTGAACAAAATGTACCAGCTTTTGTCATTTTTGGTGATGTGTCTCTTCGTGAAATGGCGCATTATTTGCCAGTAACGCGAGAGGCTTTTGCAGAAATTTCTGGTGTAGGACGTCAAAAATTAGCTAAATATGCAGATGTATTTATAGAGTGTATTAATGAAATAAAATTACAAAAAGGATTGAAGAGCGTAGAAAAAGTAAGAAAGAAAAAACGTGTGTGTAATAGAATGACATCCGATTCAAAACAATCACGACTAAACAAAACAAAAGAATTATTAGAAAAACAAAAAACACTAGAAGAAATTGTAAAAGAGTTAGGAATATCTAAGGAAACAATTATAAAGTATATAGAAGAAATAAAAAATAGCGATTATTCTGTGGATATCACACATTTATTACCAAACAAAAAAGTGCAAGAAGAAATCATAGAAGCATTTCAAGTATGTGGAGATGAATTTTTGCGACCAATATATGAAAAATGTTCTGAAAAATATTCTTATGAAAATATTCGACTTGTACGTCTTGCAAAAATAAAAAACGCAAAATAATATTTTTTATTGATAAATTTAATAGAATATGGTATATTTCTTTGTTAGATTTACAAGAAGTAGTAATTTAACAAAAAAAGAGGATGCAAAATGATTGATTGGGCAGAATTTGGCTATTCTATTGTAGAATGTAATTTGCAAGAGTCCATTGAGAAATTTTATATTTTTATAATGGAAAAAAATTTAACAGAACAGTCTTTTGTAGAGGGTCTTAAGTATCTCAAAGAACAAGAAAGAGTTGCTATGGCATCTCTCATTAGTCTTGAAGTATTCGTTTCGATGAGTGAAAAAAAAGAATGTGAGGATATATTTAAAAATGTAATCATTGAATCTTTTTTGAAAATTCAGGATTATGCAGAGTTACTTGACATACAAGAGCGAAACGAAGTTTTGCAATATCTCGAAGGTTTGCGTAACGAATATCCAAATACGTTTATCTGTCTTCCACAAAAATCTCATATTATGTGGTCATAATAATCATAAGAGGAGAAAGTAATAATGGATAATTGGAATGGATTTGAAAATGAAATTGACAATACATTATTGGCAGATGCAATCGAGTTGTTTTTTAATCACGCAGAAAAAATTGGTTATGAGGACAATATTATTCCAGCTGGTATTGAGTATTTATTAAAAAAAGGCAAAATTGCTTTAGCATTGCTCATTCAGTTTGAGGTGATCGTTGCAGAATTACATGATAGCGGTATTGATCCGCATAAGATAGACTGTGCTGTAGAAAAATTCAGCGAAATTAAGATGTTTATGCAAGTAACAAGCTGTGAAAGACGAGAGGAAATTTCGGAATATTTGGTACATTTTACGAATCTATATTCTGAAGTATTTACGCTCATAGAAAAACAGTTGCATATCCATCAATAAGAAGTTGTTTTTAAAACGATATATAAAAATTTTATATATCGTTTTTAAATAGTCTAAATATTACAAAAAGATAAATCATGATACTATACATATATAATTTTGTATATTTTCTGCATATATGATTTATAACATATCAGTAAATTGGAAAAAATATTTTTTTAATTCATGTTTTGGGGTGAAAAATGCTATTTTCTTATAAAGAAGTGTGTAGATTTTTTGATAATGAAATGAGTTTCGATATAGTTTTATGAGTTTCAATGTAGAAAAAACAAATGGTTTGGCGCGTACAGGTGTGCTACATACACGACGAGGTGATGTATACACACCGTTTTTTATGCCGGATGCGACGCGTGCGAGTGTGCGCGGATTGACACGGGATCAACTTTTGGATAGTGGGATTTATCCGATGGTAGTGAATACATATCATTTGTATTTGCAACCAGGTATGGAATTGATGCGAGAAGTAGGTGGTGTGCATCATTTGATGAATTGGGATGGACCGCTTTTGTCTGATAGCGGAGGGTATCAGGTGTATTCATTGATTCATAAAAATGCAAAGCTTGGTGAAATCACGGAAGAGGGTGCGGTATTTAAAAGTGTACTGGACGGTTCAAAACATTTACTTACGCCAGAGCGAGCAATTCAGATTCAATGTGATATTGGGACAGATATGATGGTGGTTCTGGATGACCCACGTCCAGTTAATGCATCAAAGGATGACCACATTGTAGCAGTAGAACGCACAATTCGATGGGCGAAGCGATGTAAAGAGGAGTTTAGCAAACAAATTACGCAAAGAGGATTGGATGATAAGACGCGTCCGCTTCTTTTTGGTGTCGTGCAGGGTGGTCCATACGTAGAATTACGTAAAAAATGTGCGGATGCTTTGGCGGAAATTGGGTTTGATGGATATGGATTTGGTGGACGGCATGTGGATGAAAATGGGGATCGAATGGAAGAAATTCTTAAAAAGACAGCGTGTTTTATCCCAGAGGATACTCCACGGTTTGCACTTGGAATTGGAACACCAGAGGATATTGTTTTTTGTCATAGTGTCGGATGGGATATGTTTGATTGTGTCATACCGACACGTGAAGGGCGTCATGGTCGATTGTTTTTATGGAATAAGCAAAATAAAAATCAAAAATTGAAAGTTAAGGATGATTTTGAGACAATTAATATTGGAAATGCACGGTTTCGTGAAGATTTTGCACCAATTGATCCAATTTGTGATTGTTATGCGTGCAAAAATTATACACGTGCATATATTCATCACCTGTTTCGTGTCAAAGAACCACTTGGCGCACAAGTAGCAGCTTTGCACAACTTGAGATTTTTTATACACTTAATGGAGGTGTTGAGAAGTAAAAAAATAGAAGATAAAAATTAAAAATAAAAAAATGTACAACTTCTTTCCTCAAAAAGATGATGTGATTGCAAGGATGTCAACGCAAAATGATGGAAATATGCGATTACGAAATAGTTCTAAATCTACATTACAAAACAGATGTCGATTTTTTGCAAAAAATCATATAGATGTGAAACATGTCGTGAGCGCAGGACTTGTACATGGTACGAATGTAGAAATCGTTGAGAGTTCTGAACAAAAGATTATTGAAGGTGCAGATGCACTTGTTACACGAATGAAGAATGTGTTTCTTTCTTTAACAATCGCTGATTGTTTTCCAGTATTTTTTTACGAACAAGAGAAAAAGATTGTGGGAATTGCGCATGCAGGATGGCGTGGCGTGGTCGGAGAAATTGTGCCGCGAACAATTAATGTGATGATACGTGAAGGAGCAGATCCACACAAAATTTGTGTTGCAATTGGACCTGGAGTTTCTTTGCGTTTTTGTGATTTTGATTTTTGTGATGTAATTAAATATTTTGGTTTTTACAATCAAGATAAATATATCGTTGAAGGAAGTACAATAAATAAGGTAAAAGTGGATTTGCATAAAATTATATTAGATCAACTGAGGCATCATGATATTTTTGAAGAAAATATATATGATTGTGCAGATTGTACATATGCAAATCAACATAAACTTTTTTCAGCACGTCGTGATGGGGAGGAGTATTGTGTGATGATGTCTTTTATTGGAATGTTATCTTTGTAAACCCTCTTTTTTTCTAGAAATTACGGTTGGGGGTGAGATGTAGGGAAGCGAATTTGACTTTTTCATTTTTGTGTGTTATACTTGTAGTAATGGGTGAGTAGAGGCGTGTTTGAGCCTTCTACTTATTTTTTTATTTAAAAATCAAACACTCGCAAAAACAAAAACAAAAATAGACACAAAAAACGGCAACAGTGATTTGCCTTTTTTGTTTTTATGATTATTTAAAAGAAATATATACAAGTGGAAATATGAGGACATATGATTCATTTGTATTTTTTTTGATTTGATTGTATGATGTTGTGGCAAAGAGGATAAAAGTTCTTTTTATTACATGAAAAATTCATGAATATCACAAAGGAGGCTGCATGATGTCAGAAAAAAAAGGTGTTCAGGATGTAGTTTCTATTACAGGAAATTCTAGTAGAGTATCGAGAGGATTGAGTGAAGTCAAAAATGCTACTCAAATGATTATAACTAATCTGCAAAAAAAAGTTGCAGAATTAGAAAAGCAAAATGAAAAATTGCAGAATGAGTTGGAACAAACTGCAAAACATGCAATGATTGATCATTTAACGGGTTGTTATAATCATTTGTTTGTTGAACGTATCATGAAACAGCGCGTCTTTGAGAAAAAGCGAAACAAAGAATCATGGGGCTTAATCATATTTGACATTGATCACTTTAAAGCAATTAATGATGCATATGGACATCCTTGTGGTGATCAGGTTCTTGTGAATGTTACGCAGATGTTTAGAGAGGTTGCACGTCAAAGTGATTATATCGTGCGACATGGTGGTGATGAGTTTCTTATTTTCATGCTTAATTTAGGTGAAGAAGATGTGAAGCCACTTGCTCAAAGATATAAAAATTCTATATCTGCTGTACAAACGGATCAGGCAGATTGCAAGTTGTCTGTAACAGTAAGCTTTGGTGTATGTTTTGTGCCGAGTGATAGCTCAATGGAGCTTGATCTAGTCATTAAATATGCAGATGAAGCACTGTATAGAGCAAAGTCTGCTGGCCGTAATTGTATTTGTTTTCATGATCGTCGAAAAGTGGGTGAAAGAAGTGGGTTTTTTGATGATCGTCGAAAATGAAAAAATGAGAAAGCCATATAATTTCATAAAATTATTTGGCTTTTATATTTGCAAAAAGACTTTATTTCATCTATGCTAACAATAGATTTTGACCGTATGTCTATAAATTATTATGAATAAAAATTTTTATATCACAACAACACTGCCTTATGTAAATGCAAAACCACATATTGGATTTGCAAGTGAAATTGTGTATGCAGATGTACGTGCACGTTATGAACAATCCCTCGGAAAAGATGTTGTGTTTAATACTGGCACAGATGAACATGGGATGAAAATTTATCAGTCAGCAACTCAACAGGGCATTAGTGCACAAGAGTATGTTGATGAGTATGCTGCAAAATTTGATGATTTGAAAAAACTTCTTAATCTTAATTATACACACTTTATTCGTACAACTGACGAACATCATAAAAAAGCAACACAAGAAATGTGGCGACGTGTGGATGCAAATGGATTTATTTATAAGAAAAAATATAGTGCAAAATATTGTGTAGGATGTGAATTGGAAAAAACTGATAGTGAATTAGAAGATGGATTTTGTCCACTACACCCTGGTAAAAAATTGGAGAAAATTGATGAAGAAAATTACTTTTTTAAATTTTCAGATTTTGGTGATAAGCTTCTTAAATTATATCAAAACAATCCAGAATTTGTCGTGCCACAGAAGCGTTTTAATGAAATAAAAAGCTTTGTAGAGAGAGGTTTACAGGATTTTTCTATTTCACGACTTAAAGAAAAAATGCCTTGGGGCGTGTCAGTACCAGATGATGAAGAACATGTGATGTATGTATGGTTTGATGCGCTGACAAATTACGTTTCTACGCTTGGATGGCCAGAAGATGAAGAAAATTTTGCAAAATTTTGGGGTACAGTCGATGAAGTAAATGCAATACAAATTGCAGGAAAAGATAATCTCAGGCAACAAAGTGCTGTGTGGCAAGCAATGCTTATGGCAGCAGATTTACCACATAGTAAACAGGTATTTATCAATGGATTTATCAGTGTGGATGGACAAAAGATGAGTAAATCAATTGGTAATGTCATCGCACCAACAGAAATGGTAGAAAAATATGGCATTGATGGTTCACGGTATCTTCTTCTCACAAAAGGGAATTTTGGTGAGGATAACGATATTTCATGGGAAAAATTGAATACAAAATATAACGCTGATCTTGCAAATGGATTAGGAAATCTGACATCACGTATTATTACACTTGCGGGTGATGTTGCATATGATACAGAAGATATTGAAGAAATTAATATCACAGAAGAAATGCAAAAAATGCAAATGAATAAAGCGCTAGTAAAAATTTGGACAGAAGTAGAAAAAGCAAATAAGCGCATCGAAGAAAAAAAACCATGGGAACTCAAAAAAACAGACACAGAAGCATTTGAAAATGTGATGAAAGAACTGCTTTTAAAATTACACACAATTGCACAGTCACTCACACCATTCATGCCACAAACATCTGAAGAAATTTTGGAAGCACTAAAAAATCGTGAGAGAATAATTCTTTTTCAACGTGTAGAACTATGATAAAAGCAGTTTTATTTGATATGAATGGCGTTATTATTGATGATGAACATATTCATGAAAAAGCATTTCAAAAAACAGTAAAAAAATACGGAATTAATGTATCACATAATGATTATTTATCATGTTGTGCAGGAAAAACGGATCGTAAAGGATATGAAGATATATCAACATTTTTTAATATTGATTTAAACATTGATGAATTATTGAAAGAAAAATCACAAATGTATTTAGAGCTTTTTCCAGAAAATAAAAAATCATATGATGGTGTTATTGAACTTATTAAAGATTTAGCAAAAATATATACTATTGCACTTACATCTAGCTCTTCTCGTTCTGAAATTGATTTAATTACAAAAGAATTAGGAATTATTAATAATTTTGCAACAACAATTTCTGCAGATGATGTCAAAAATGGCAAACCTAATCCAGAGCCATATTTGAAGACGGCACAAATATTGGGTATAAATCCAGAAAATTGTGTTGCAATAGAAGATTCAGCAAGTGGTGTGCAATCCGCAAAAGATGCAGGATGTTATTGTATCGCTATTACGACAACACATAGCAAGAAAGATCTTTATAATGCAGATGTTATTGTTGATAAATTTTCACAAATTAATCAAACTCTCATTGAAAAAATAGAAAAAAAATAATAAAAAATATTATCAAATAAAAACTTTTCCGATTATTATCAATAAACACTATCATACTACGTAGTATGATAGTGTTATTTTTTAAATGTATATAAAATAATAGTGAAAAGAAAACATTATAAAGAGTATTTTATATTACATTTGATATGAAAGAGAATGATATTTAGAATTGTTCTTTATATTTAAGTTTTCTGAAAGAATGTGAATTATCCTCTTTTTAAATAAAAGAGCGAGTAATGATATCAATAAAATACTCGCATGTCAATGAAATTATGTTATGATAAATTTGTTTATTTATTAGATTTGTTTTTATGAAAAAAATAGTAATTTTGCAATTACGACCAGATGAGATTGCAGAGACAGAATTTTCCGCTTTTCTTAAGTGGGGGGAGTTAAATAAAAATAATATACATCGTATTCGCATGGAAGAGAATGGTATTCCAGTTGATGTACATGCAACAGATTATGCGGCTGTTGTCGTAGGAGGAGGGCCAAGTAATGTGTCAGATGATGAAGAGAAAAAAAGCGATATTCAAAAAAAGTTTGAATCTGATTTGTTTCGTATTCTTGATGAAGTGGTAGAAAATGATGTTCCTTATTTTGGTGCATGTTATGGTTTTGGTATTCTTTCAAAACATCGTGGTGCATGTGTGTCAAAAGAAAAATATAGTGAGGATGTGACCGCTGTGACAATTAAGGTTAATAAAGTGGGAATGAAAGATGAATTGCTAAAAGGGTTACCAACAGAATTTCGTGCATTTGTTGGGCACAAGGAAGCATGTCAGAGTGTGCCAAAAGATGCAATTCTTCTTGCAAGTTCAGATACATGTCCTGTACAAATGTATCGTGTGAAAAATAATATTTATGCAACGCAGTTTCATCCAGAGATGGATACAGAAGAAATTATCAATCGAATTAATGTGTATAAACACGCAGGATATTTTCCGCCAGAAGATGCAGGGAAATTAATTAAAGATGCTGAACAGGAAAATATTATAATACCTCAAAAAATCTTTAAACGGTTTGTCAATAAATATTATCGAGGACAATAATTTATATAATCAAAAGAATAGTGAAAAAGAAAAAGACTCTTACACATTTTTATGTAGGAGTCTTTTTACAAATCTTATTGTTTTATTGTCCGCATGCGCCGTAACATTTCTTTGCGCATCATCCGTGCTTGTGAGCATTTTGGATGTTCTTTACACAATTCGGTGTATTTTGACAATAAAATTTGTGGGTTGAGTTTTGAGAAATCTGTCACATCAATTTCAATACTTACACCAAGCTGCCAATTTCGATTAAAATCATTCCCTTTTTCAGATTTTTCTGGAGAATACAGTCGATATGAAAATCCAGCATTTCTGAGAGTGCTATTGATATCTTGCACACTTAGATAATTAGGAATTCCTAAATCTGCATATGGCGTTGGTGTATTGTTTGCTTTTTTAAAAATTGATATGATGTGAATCAATACCGCTGATTTTGCCATTGCTTCAAAAGATTTTTGAAGCTTATCCCATTTGATAGATGTATGATCTGGGATGTTTTTAATGACATATTTTGGTTTTTTTCTCCAGAGAGACCATGTTCTTTTTTCATCAGAAACACCTTTTTTTGTGTCAGATGTTTGTAATTGGTATGGTGACTGTGCTTCTGCAAGAACTTTATTTACTTCTGCAATGCTTTTTTTTGTGTCAAGTCTACTATGAAGTACTGGTTTATTTTTTGTTTCTTTGAAGAATTGTATAATCTTGATAAATTCTTCTGCATCTTTTGGAAAGCACATTTTTATGTCATTGTAAATATCATTCCATCTGATTTGCTCATTTTTTGCTCGAACTACTTTGAAAAAAACTTTTTTTTCTGCCATTTTTCTTTCTCCTATTTTAAAAGTACTGTTTTTTATTTGACTGGGCAGTATATAAGATTTTCATTATTTAGTCAAATAGTAGTCTTCTCCAACACAAGTTTTAAAAGATCAACTGATCTTTGTCGACCTCCGATATTTATTCTATTTACATCAATAACATGCGGTAATTCGTGTGTATCTACGGCAATATGTCTTTTAGTAAGTTGTAAAACCTCTTATCAAATATGAAATTATATGAAACAATATGAATAGTTTCAATATTTTAAAACATTCTTCAAATCTATGACATTGATGCAAAAATTAATCAGTTGGCAACAAGATCAAGCACGAAAGGAACATTTAGAGCCGTACATGGTTTTACAATTTAATACAATAAAAGAAATTGTACGTATCGAGCCGAAGACGCATGACGAACTTCTTCGTATCAAAGGTATTGGTCCAGCGAAAGTGCGTAAATATGGTGATGATATTTTGCATATCGTGCGAGGAAATGGTGTAGTTGGTGGTGAGGCACAAAGTAGTATGGATCTTTTTTCTGAGGCAGAAGTAGTCAATGATATTGCGCTTTCTAGTCAAAATCCCAAAGGAGCAGAAGTGCAGTTTAATCCTGAAACGGGTGAAGTAATTGAAGACAAAAAAGATGATTCTATAACTGTGACAGAATTTGTGACGATGCTTGATACAATGCTTCGGACAAATTTTCGTCGTGTGCGTGTACAGGGAGAAGTGGTGGGATTTAAACAAAATGCAAATGGACATGCATATTTTCAGATTAAAGATAAAGATAGTGTTTTACGGTGTACAGTTTTTCGTTCAAATTATGAACTTTCTGGTATACAATTGGAAGATGGTATGGAGATTATTATCACAGGACAGCCTAGTTATCACAAGCAATACGGATTTGGTTTTATGGGTAATACTCTAGAACTTTATGGTGAAGGTGCGCTCAAAAAAGCATATGATGATCTCAAGAAAAAACTCAGTGAAGAAGGATTGTTTAGTAGTGAGAAAAAAAGAGTATTGCTACAATTGCCAGAGAAAATTGGACTTATTACATCACGTACAGGTGCAGCAATTGGAGATTTTACGAGTAATGTTGGACAATATGGATATAAAATTATTTTTCATCATACGAGCGTAGAAGGTGCATATGCACTGCGTGATATAAAAAGTGCGCTAGAAGAAATGGCAAAAAAAGATATTGATGTGTTGGTTTTGGTGCGCGGTGGTGGAAGTTTGGAGAGTTTACAAGCGTTTAATAACGAAACGATTATCCGGATGATTACAGATTTTCCCGTGCCGGTAATTGTGGGTGTGGGGCATGACGAAGATGAAACACTTGCGACACTTGTCGCAGACGTTGGTGCAAGTACGCCAACTGGAGCAGCACGATCTGTGCGAGAAAGCTGGGATGCATGTGATAAACGTGTACAAAATTATGAAAGTATAATTATAAACACTTTTGACAAAGTGCTTCAACAACAAAAACATGTAATTGCACATATAGAGCGCAATATTTTTGCACAATTTACTACACTTACAGAGCATTTCAGTCAAGTGTTTCATCGTTTTTTTCTTTCTGTGCAAAAAATTGATACACATATTCAATCACAAAAAGTGCATATACAGCAATCACAAGAAAAAATACATCAACATTTTCAATATTCTCTGGATAATGTGAAGAGAGCTTTTGATATTACATACTTCATTAAATCAGTTGCTACGCGTATCACATATATCAAAGAGAAATTATATACTTATGAAAAAACACTTACACACAACGATCCACAAAGGCAACTTGCACTAGGATACAGTATTGCAAGAAATGTAAAAGGAAATGTTATTCGTAAAAAAGATGATATTATAAAAGATGATGTGCTTTTTGTACAAGTTTCTGATGGAGAAATTTTAACAAAGGTATCAAAATAATAATTAATACAGTATAATATTTTTTGTGTAGTTTTGAAAAATTGGTATAATTATATTGTAATAAATTTGTAGAATAATTCAGATATTTATGGCACAGTCAAAAATTAATTTATCAAAAAATCTTAAAGAAATCGAGGAGATTGTAAGATGGTTTGAAGATCAGGATGAAGTTGACGTTGAAAAAGGTATAGAAAAAGTTAAATCAGGTGCAAAGTTAATAAAAGAAGCAAAGAAGCGTCTTGCATCAATTGAAAATGAATTTGAAGAAGTAAAAAAAGATTTAGCTTAATGATGTTTATTCACGTGAATTAAAAAAGCATGATGTTTTATCGTGCTTTTTAATATGCAGAAAATTCATCTTACTATTGAGGTAAATTTTGTAGTAAGTAAGAAAAAAAGAAAAATGTTATTTTGATGAGTTTATTTTAGAATGACGATTGTTGCGTTTTTTATTTTATAAAATATTTTTAGCTGACTGCTTATATGAAAAAGATAATATGAGATGTATTATATCATTTAGAATTTGGTTTTTGTCGTCAAAAAGAGAAGATGATATAATAGTTTCATGACAATAAAACTTTAAAGAGAATAAATATAAAAATATATGGCGAAAAATATTATAGAAGACTTTTCAATCGTCATTGCTGGTCAAGCAGGGCAAGGTGTGCAGAGTGTAGCACATATACTAACACATATTTTAAAAAGACAGGGATATCATGTTTTTGCAACAAAGGAATATATGTCGCGCGTGCGTGGTGGGATGAACTCCACGACAATTCGAGTCTCGAGTACAAAGCGTGATGCGTATGTGTCACGTGTTGATCTTTTTGTAGCACTTGATGTTGGCGGGTATGAACATGTAAAAAAACGATTCAATGAAGAAACATTATTTCTCGGTTTTCGTGATGAGGAATTTTGTGCAGATTGTATTATGGAGATAGATTTTGTGAATATTGCACAAGCAATTGGTAATCGAATTTTTGCAAATACTGTTGCTGCTGGCGCGATTTTAGGGCTTATGGGTATTGATCAGACGGAGGGTGATGCATATCTTCGTGAATTTTTCATAAAAAAAGGTGAAGATATAATCATAAAAAATCAACAAGCATTTGTAAAAGGGTATAAGATGGGTGAACATTTTGCGTTTACCGAGGATATTTCTATTGATATTACATCCGAAGAAGATGTAAAGGATGATTTGTTCATTTCAGGGACAGATGCTGTGGGACTTGGTGCATTGGCTGCTGGGTGTGATTTTTGTTCTTCTTATCCGATGTCACCTTCAACTGGCGTGCTGACATTTATGGCGCAACATGGCAAAGATTGTGGCGTGATTGTGGAGCAAGCAACAGATGAGATTGGTGCGATTAATATGTCACTTGGTGCATCATATGCTGGTGCACGTCCGATTATTACGACATCGGGTGGAGGATTTGCACTCATGTGTGAGGCGATTTCGCTCTCTGGAATGACGGAGACGCCGGTGACAGTACACATCGCACAGCGTCCTGGTCCAGCGACGGGATTACCGACACGTACAGGGCAGGAGGATTTGGATCTCGTGCTTCATGCAGGTCATGGTGAGTTTATGCGAGCAGTTTTTGCACCAGGTACGGCGATTGAAGCATATGATATCACAGCACATGCGATGTATGTAGCGGATAAATATCAAATTCCAACTTTTGTACTCACAGATCAATATTTTGTTGATGCGCTTTTTACTGCAGATAAAGAAGAATTTTTGGCGCATGATATAAATAAAAGTATTATAGAATCAGATCGGCAATACAAACGATATGCACTTACGGAAAATGGCATTAGTCCACGAAGTGTGCCTGGATATGGTGATGGTTTAGTATGTGTAGATAGCGATGAGCATGATGAGAATGGTCATATTACAGAAGATATGGATGGACTGCGCAAACAGATGACAGATAAACGTTTATTCAAGAGACGGGAATTATTGGAAGAGACTGCAATTGAGCCAGAAATCATTGGAAAAAAATCAGCAAAAACAATGGTTGTGTGTTGGGGATCAAATCGTAATGTTTTGGTAGAATCTATAGAAAATCTCAATAACTCTGAAATCAGTGTTATACATTTTGCACAACTTTTTCCGTTCAATAAGTCAGTAAAAAAGACCTTAGGCAAGGCAGAGAAGGTGATTGTTGTAGAAAATAATGCAATAGGACAATTTGCAAATTTATTAGAAAAAGAATGTGGGGTCACAGTTAATAGGAGAATTCTTAAATGGAATGGTGAACCATTTAGTGTTGAGGAACTCACAAATGAAATTAAAAAAATAGCAAAATAAAACTATGATTACAGCAGCTAGACAAAAACAAAATTTTGATATGCCAAAGTCAATTGATAATCAATGGTGTCCAGGGTGTGGAAATTTCCCTATATTACAGACAGTAAAAAAAGTTTTGCAAGAAAAAGATATTGCACCAAAAGACATTACTTTTGTATCAGGAATTGGTCAGGCAGCAAAATTACCACAATATATTCGATGTAATTATTTTAATGGTCTTCATGGTCGAGCATTGCCAGTAGCGACAGGGATCAAAGCGGCAAATCCACAGCAAACAGTAATTGTGACGAGTGGTGATGGTGATGTGTATGGAGAAGGGGGCAATCATTTAATTCATACCATTCGGCGCAATCCAGATATCACAGTAATCGTGCACAACAACATGATTTATGGTTTAACAAAAGGACAAGCATCACCGACGTCAGAAATCGGTCTTATTACGCCTGTACAACCACAAGGAGTGTATGATGAACCGATTAATCCTCTTGCATTAGCAATATCGCTTGATGCGCCGTTTGTTGCACGTGCAAATGCAGGTGATGTGCATGAGATGCAAGATATTATTGCACAAGCTATTGATCATAAGGGGTTTTCTCTCGTGGATATTTTTCAACCTTGTGTTGTTTTTAATAAGGTGAATACATATCAATGGTTTAAAGAAAAAACATATTATTTGGAAAATCATGATCCGACAGATAAAATTTCGGCATTCACACGATCAATCGAAGAAGAATTTTTTGGACTTGGTGTGTTTTATAAAAATGATAAGAGAAAAGTATTTGAAGAATCAGTTGGAGTTTATGGGGTGGATAAACGACCATTACATAGGCGTGGAATCAATTGTTCAATTCGCAGTGCACTTTTAGCTTCACAAAAATAAATTTTGATTTTTCGATTTTTGTAAGATATTTTTTAAAAATCAACAATAATATTGTTGATTTTTTTATTTTTTATGATTTATGCGATATAATAATGATGTGATAGATAATTTTTTTCTAATTTTATGAATAGACAAAAAAAACGCATAACAATTATTACGGTTTTTGCGATAATGTTTTTAGTTTTTATTTCTCTTGTTTTTTCCATAATTATTTCAGATCCAACATGTAGCGATGGAAAACAAAATCAGGGTGAAGAAGGGATTGATTGTGGGGGACCTTGTGCTACATGTGAGGTAGAATTAACAGGAAAGAATTTGATTGTAAAAGATTCTCATGTGATTTATGGGGGTGAAATGAAATATGATGTAGTAGCAAGTTTACATAATCCAAATGCACTTTTTGGTGGTGAAAAAGTATTTTATACTATTGAGATTATTGGCAGTGGCGGTGATGTGTTGGATACACGTAGTGGTGAGACTTTTATTTTGCCAAATGAAAATAAATATCTTGTGGAAATAGGTTTGGAAACAGCAGCACAACCAGTAAAGGTGGAAACAACGATTGAGAGAGTTGATTGGGTGAAATTTACAAATTTTGAAAGCCCTCAAATTCTTGTAAAAAATCAAAAAGTTGGACTTGTTGAGAGAGGCTCTGATTATGCACAGGCATTTGGCATTGTTTCAAATGAGAGTTCATTTGACTTTCATAATGTCGGGATTAATGTAATCATTTTTGATGAGCGTGGCGTTCCGATTGCGGCAAATAAAACTGTACAACGAACACTTGATGCAGATACACAAAGAGAATTTGTTCTTAATTGGCCGCATGAATTTCCAGGAACTATCAAAAATTCTGAAATGCAAGCAGAAACAAATGTATTTGATTCATCGAACTTTATGAAGAAATATTTACCTGGAGGACGTTATCAGGAACTTGGTTCAGAAAATGAATGAGAAATATTTTACACAAATGTTCTTTTTATATAATAGACCCTTGTATTTCTCAGGGTCTTTTTTGACTTTGTGGTATTTATTGGTAAAATTTTTTTATGATACAGAAATTTTTTAGTTTTGATTTTATTACTTTTTTTACCATTGTTCTTTTATTAGGGTTTGGTATTGTTGCGATTGGAAGTATTTTTCTTTATGGAGATGGGGGAAATGAGGTGTTTACGCGACATGTAACGTATACTGTAGTGGGAGTTATTGCTTTTTTATTTTTTTCTTTGATGAATTACACGATATTTCGTTCATATAGTACATATCTTTATTTCTTTTCGATAGCACTTCTTATTGTTACGCTTTTTTTTGGTACGACATTACGTGGTACATCTGGTTGGTTAGATTTGGGACTGGTTTCTTTTCAGCCAGTTGAAATTGTCAAAATTTTTATGATTATTTTTTTAGCACATTTTATTTCAGAAAAGCGTGGAGAGCTAGGAGAACTTGCATCAATTTTCATTTCATTTATATTGGTGAGTATTGTTAGTTTTCTTATTCTTTTACAACCAGATTTTGGATCAGCAATTGTACTTTATGGTATATGGTTTTGCATGATTTTTGTCTCTGGAATTAGGAAACGATATCTTCTTTCTTTTATTATTGTTGGTGTGGTTGTTTCTGTTATTGCGTGGAGTCTTTTTGCACCGTATCAACGAGCACGTATTATTAATTTTTTGCATCCAGAATTAGATCCACAAGGCACAGGATATAATGTGCTTCAGTCGATTATTGCTGTAGGTAATGGAGGCATGTTTGGTCAAGGATTTGGACATGGTTCACAATCTCAATTAGATTTTTTACCAGAAAAACATACAGATTTTATATTTGCGACAATTGCAGAGTCAACAGGTTTTTTTGGTTCTTTAATATTACTTGTGTTGTTTAGTATTCTTTTTTCACGATTTTATTTTATCGCAAGTCAATCACGTGATGCTTTTGGATATTTTCTTTCTGTTGGTGTGATGGCATTTTTCCTTATTCATGTTTTGATTAATGTGGGTATGAATATTGGTGTGATGCCAGTAACGGGTATTCCTTTACCACTTGTAAGTTATGGCGGAAGCTCGCTGGTAAGTTTTCTCATTGGATGCGGACTGGTTATGAGTGTTTACCTCAGACGTGAAGTAACGATGAAAAACTATATTGAATCATACTAATATTGTATTATGTGATAATACGAAAAAATGATATGAAAAAAGAGCACTTATGAAGATTTCATAAGTGCTCTGTAGTGATTTATGATGACCAACTGCCGAAAAATTCTATCGAAGTGGCAGTACAGGTGACATGTGCTTGTGGGAAAAGGGATTTCACAACTTTTCCCACAGCTTGCATTAATTTCATGCGGGCTGGGTGTGAACAAGTGCATCCAGTAATTTCTACAAGTATCTCTGTGCCCAATCCATAACGCATTTTATCTTCAGGAAAGAGATTGAGCATGTCATTTTCTGAAGACACTCTAGTCTCTGGGACACTCGTAACGGCGCATACGATTGCGTTATGCAATTCTTGCAACTGTTCTTCTGTGAGATCTGCTGGTAAACACCATGTTTTTACGGTAAGCATATAGCTACCTCCTATCGTTTAACAAATGCGGTTTCTATCTCTGCAAATACAATATGCACTAAATGTGAGATATCTTGCATCTCATAACTTTGTGTGTAGTTTATGATGCTAGTAGAAACTGCGTTTACTATCTGTTCTCTGTTACGTATTCTATCTTCATATGGATGCATGAAGACATTGACAGTGATATCAGGAACATTTAAATCATGTGCGGAGACCTTTGATGTGAAAATTTTTCCGGCATCTTTTTTTACATTCATTGTGGTACACACAATGTTGTGCACAACTTTTACTAAAAATGTTAAATTTTTTTCACCTATTTTCTCTTCATTGTAATACAGTTGAATGAGTGGCATGTTTCCTCCATGTGAATTGTTAAAATAACATAAACTATCGTGTCACGTAGCGTTTTTGATGACGCATATATAGACTGGTGATTGTAGCATTGGTTGTGTTTTTTGTCCAGAGAAGGTAGGGAGATTGTGTAGACATTGTAGTATTTTGAATTTTCGCTTGATTTTTTTCACTTTTTATACTAGTATACATTTTATGGACTTTTCACGAGAACATGACCGTGTAATCCCTCAAAAATGTCCGGTGTGTGGTGCACAGCGTGAGAATTTGTCGTATGTGCCACTTGGATATGATGAGGAACGAACGATTGTGCATATATCTTGCAAAAAATGTGCAGGAGCAGCGATGATCTTTGTATCACAAAATGATGCAGGTCTTATGACTGTGGGTGTTTTAACGGACACAACACCGATTGAAGCAAAACAATTTTTTGATTTAAATATCATTTCTGATAATGATGTGATTGCTGTACATGACTATCTGAGTAATTATGATGGCTATGCAAGTGAAATGTTCTAAACATGTACATGTTTACATTTAGTTTGTATTTTTCTTCTTTTTTAAGTTGGACTTTGTCATGAAATGCATCAAAATGTACATGTTTATATTCTATAATTGATTTTAATAATATTTTTATGATGAATCTGGAAAAAATCGTACTAAGTGCGAAAAAACGTGAAGAAACTGGTAAAAAAATGCGCGCAGCAACACAAAAAAATATTCCAGCTGTTATTTATGGAAGAGATTTTGATTCGCAGAACTTATGGATTGATTCCGTTGCGTTTGCAAAAGTTTTTGCACAAGCTGGAACAAATACGGTTATATCTCTTTCTATAGAAGGTGAAAAAAAAGAATTGAATGTATTGATTTATGAGTATCAGGTTGATGCAATTACTAATGATTTTACACATGTCGATTTATATCTTGTTGATATGAAACAAGAAGTGGAAGCAGAAATTCCATTAAATTTTGTGGGTGTTTCTGCTGCTGTAAAGGAGCTTGGTGGTACGCTTGTGAAAAGTTATGATGCTGTTTTGGTAAAGTCTCTTCCTGGGGATCTTCCACAGGAGATTGAAGTGGATCTCACAAAATTAGCGACATTTGAAGATAATATCACTGTTGCAGATATTTCTGTAGGAGATGAAGTAGAATTGATGGTTGAGATGGATGCAGTTATTGCTTCTGTGATAGAGCCGCGATCAGAAGAGGAAATTGCAGCACTTGATGATGATGTGGATGCAGACGTGTCAAAAATTGAGGGTGTAGCTGATAAAGAGGATGAAGAAGAAGAAAATGAAGAAAAGAAAGAATAGTTTGAAAATGTGAATATGTACTTTAAAAAAGCCGATTTTATGTCGGTTTTTTTTGATGTGCTTTTATGGTACAATTGTTATGTTATGAAAATGAAAAAAGTTTTACAAGCAATTTTTCCTGCTTTTCTCATAATGATATTTGTGAGCATGAGTTTTGTATATCAAAATTTTGCTTTTGCTAATTGTAACGATGATTTGACCGAAGAAGAAAAAAAGAAATGTGAAGAAAAAGAAGAAAAATACGAAGAAAAAAAAGAAAAATATGAGAAAAAGATTGAGAAAAAAGAAAAAGAAAAGGCGGCTCTTCAAGGAAATTTAAATGTAGTAAAAAAGAATCTTGGCGCAACAAAGCGCACAATTGATGATGTAATCAAAGATATCGAAGAAAAAGAAAAGGACATCGAAAGGCATAATGCACAGATTTCATCGCTAGAAGATCAAACTTTGCTTTATAAAAAATCTCTTTCAGAGGCAATGAGAAAATTTTATTTTGCGCAAAATAATCGCTCAATCTCCTCAGTTTTAGAGGATGAGGGATCTGTACGTTTTCTTGATACAACGGATAGCTTAGATCATTTACGTAAACAGATTATAGTTACGGTAAATCAAGTGTTAAATGCAAAGGAACTGCAGGAACAAAAAAAGTTAGAGTTAGAGAATTTGAAAAAAGAAAAAGAAAAACTTCTTGCAGAGCATAAAAAAACAGAATCAGATTTACTAGCACAATCAGTTGCTGTTCAAACAGAAATTATCAAAGTTGATATGTCAGTAGCTGAACTTAATGCAAAATTGTCGGCAGTAGAGGGAAAGCTTTCTGCTTTGTTGGGCGAGAGTTTTGATACAGATGATATAGTGGATGCAGCAAAATTTGCAAGTAAAAAAACAGGAGTACGAAAAAGTTTTATACTAGGTATGCTTGTAGTGGAAACCAATTTAGGTCGCTATACAGGAGGTTGCACATATAAAGAGAGTAAGATGGGGGATGCAAATAAAAAGATTTTTAAGCGAATTTGCAAGGATCTTGATTATAATTATAAAAAGAAAAAGGTGTCATGTCCGTTGAGTTATGGAATTGGTGGTGCAATGGGTGTTGCGCAGTTCATGCCAACAACATGGACTGGATATGAATCAAAGATTGAAAAATATACGGGACATTCACCAGCTGATCCATGGAGTCTTACAGATGGTGTAATGGCGATGGCAATTAAATTAAAAAATGATGGTGCAGGTAAAAAGAGTGGTGAATTTGATGCTGCGCGACGATATTATTGTGGTGGAAATATTGGACGTCGTGTATGCGTTGATTATGGAAAAAAAGTTCTGTATTGGGCAGAAAATTATAAAGCTCGGTTGTAAATTTTTTACTTTTTGATAATTTGGTATATTAATTTTAATATAAGTAAAGAAATAAAAAATAGATAAATTCATTGGTATCTTTTTTTATACGCTTATTACCATTGTAAGAGGGACATTTTTCTGATTCATACGTTTGAATGCAAAAAAACTATTTTTAATTACTAGAACATTTCTATTGATTATAAATTTAATCACTACTATACTACGTAGTATAGTAGTGATAATTTTTTTATATTTTAAAAATTATGGCAAGATTACAATTAAAAGATTTAACTGAAAAAGAACGGAAACAGATGGTAGGAGAATTTTTTGATGCAATTTCTGATTTAAAAAGAAAAGACGATGTCACAACCTTTTTAGTTGATTTGCTTTCTTCAAGTGAATTGCTCATGGTATCACGACGTGTACAAATTGCAAAAATGCTTTTAAAAGAAAAAAGTTATAGAGAAATTAGTCAAAAGTTGCATGTTAGCGAAACGACAATTTCTGCAGTTGCTCGACGTGTATTTGATGATGATGCATGTTTAAAAAAATATTTTAAAGATAATACCAAAAAGAAAAATAAACAATATTCTAAAAAGTACTACAGAAATATTTTTGATAGATATGGACAATTACAGGCAATAAAAGATCTATTTGACATGTAACACTATCATACTACGTAGTATGATAGTGTTGGAAATGTAAAAGGGCTGATAAATTTTTTACTAGCCCTTTTTATTTTTATGGAAAATGATTATGTCAAATCCCAAAAACTTGTATTTTTGGGTATTTTCTGAATATGTAGCTTTGTTGTGTTGCTTGTTCTTTTGTGGTAAATACAAACACTTCTTCAAATCCTACTTCATAAGATTTTACTAAATCATTTCCATCAATGGGACATAGAACTGATCCTGCATAGAGAATGGGCGCTTTTACAACAATACCTTTTCCGACAAAAGCATCTTGAAGAATTTTTTCTTCATGCTCTAAAATATTGCGTATAATCATGCGTTCATTTAATGTTGTATTTATTCTGCGACCAAGTTCGTCAAATTGTATTTCAAAGCCAGCTGCTTCGAGTGTAAAGTTAATTTTTTTTTTACTGTCGCAGATTACTACGACATAATTTGTTTTTGCTTTTTTTATGACAAATTCACGAAACTCTTTTTGTTCAGTAACATCATCAGAACCTTTAATAAGAACATTTGGCACATCTCTCATTTTATAGTCTCCATAGTTGATTTTTAAGCCGAAATTAAGTTTATCAAATAATATATAAAAGTCAATATTTATTTTATATAATATGTAATATACAGTTATAATGTTATAGAATATTAATTAAAAATATATTATAAAAACTATGATTGATTCACATGCACATATACACGATACAAAATTTGATGATGATAGGGAGGATGTAGTGAAACGTGCAAAAGAAAATGGTGTGTCTCATATTATTACGATTGGGACAAATTATCATACATCACAGGAGGCAATTGCACTTGCACAGGAATATGACATGATTTATGCAACAGTGGGATTACATCCACTGCATTTATTTGAAACGACAGATTGTGCCAAAGAAGAGGAATATGTAGAAGAATTTGATTATGATACATATGTAACACTAGCAAAAAGTAAATGTGTTGTAGCAATTGGTGAAGTGGGTTTGGATTATCATCATTTTTCTGACGAGGATGATATTGAGGCGATTAAAGCAAAACAAGTGGAAATATTGAAACAGTTTATTCATGTGTGTAATGAAGTGGATAAACCAATTGTGATTCATTGTTGGGATGGATATGCGGAAATTTTAGAAATATTGACGGAATTTCCTGTAAATCAAAAAGGTGTAATTCATAGTTATATTGGAAGTTGGAAAAATGCACAAAAATTTATAGCATTAGGATATAAAATTGGTCTTAATGGAATTGTGACGTATGGAGAATCATATGAAAAGTTGATACGTAATATTAATTTGGGAGATGTGTTGATTGAAACAGATGCACCATACCTACCACCACGTCCTTTACCACGTGAGAATCGGTGTGAGCCGCGAGATGTGTGGTTTGTAGCAGATAAAATTGCACAAATAAAAGAAATTGCTGTGGAACAAGTAATTGAAAGTACTGCAGAAAATACAAAAAAACTTTTTGGAATATGAAAAAATATACATAAATAAAAAACATACTATATATAGTATATTTTTATATTTTTTAAATACAAGTAGTGGCATTGACTCAATGTGAGACAGTGCTACAATTAACTATCTGAATTATAATTATTAAATAAATTATTATGAAAAAATATGAGGATGATGTAATGTGTCTTGATGCATGTTTCAATAATCAGCCAGTAATTGGCGAGAAAGTAATTGATCGTGAATTTGAAGTGTATCACAAAAACAAGTTTACAAAGACGAAGCTTTCAAAATTATATAAGGACAAGTGGGTTGTGTTATTTTTCTATCCAGCTGATTTTACATTTGTTTGTCCAACGGAGTTGGAAGATTTAGCAGAAGCATATGCAAAACTCAAAAAGATGGGTGTAGAGGTGGTGAGTGTGTCTACTGATACAGTTTTTACACACAAAGCATGGCAAGATGCTTCTGAAACAATTGCAAAAGTGAAATTTCCAATGGCAGCAGATCCTACGGGGCAATTATGTCGTGATTTTGGTGTGTATATTCAAGAAGAAGGTCTTGCACTTCGTGGTACATTTATCATCAATTCTAAAGGTGAGTTGAAAGCAATGGAAGTACATGATAATAACATAGGACGTGATGCTGATGAATTGATCCGCAAAATTCAGGCAGCGCAATTTGTGGAGACTAATAAAGGTCAGGTATGTCCTGCAAAATGGAAGCCAGGTAATAAAACATTAAAACCAGGCATTAAACTTGTGGGTAAAATATAGTTTTATTTTTTAGTGTATAAATAGGGGACATCTGTTGAGAAATTATCACAGTTGTCTCTTCTTTTGAACTAACTAAATATATAAAATTATGACATTAAAAAAAATCAAAAAAAGAAATAATGATATTGTCGATTTTGATCGAAAAAGAATTGAAATTGCAATCAAAAGAGCGTGTGATGAGGTGAAAGAGCGCGAAAAAGATTTTATTGTAACTCTTACGGATGATATTATTCAAGAGTTAGAGCATGTATATGATGATGAGTGTAATGAAATAGTAACAGTGGAAGATGTGCAAGATGTTGTAGAACGTCATCTTGTATGGGCAAACAAATATGAAGTAGTAAAAGCATATATACTTTATAGAGCAGAACACAATGAAGAACGTGCAAAAAAAGAAGAAGATTTAAAAGAACAATTTGAACAAAAAACGCTGAAAGTGATTAAAGATGATGGAAAGCGTGAAAATTTTGATATTCGTAAAATTCAAAAAGTTTTAGATCGTGCAACCATAGGCTATAAACGTCAGTGTAAATTTAAAGAATTTCTTAATGTATTCAAAAAAAATATTGTTGAAGATGTGAAGACATCTGATATCAACAAGTTGATTGTGAAAACATGTGTTGATCTTGTGAGTGTAGAAAATACATACTGGCAACATGTGGCAGCACGTGTGTTTGTAAGTAATTTGTACAAACAAGCAACACGTAATCGTGAGATGAAAATGGATGAACTATATACGCCACAAGCATATAAAAATCTTTTTGATACATATATCAAAGAAGGTCTGTATTATAAAGATTTTTATAAATATTATTCTGAAGATGATATTCTCAAAGCCGGAAAATTACTTTCTGAGACAACAGATAAATCATATGAATACACAACAGTGCTTTCATTGGAAAAACGATATTTGCTCAATCCAAATGGTATTGTGCGTGAGTTGCCACAGGAAATGTATATGTCTGTTGCACTTTTTCTTGCGATTCCAGAAACTGATGAAAATCGTTTGAAATTTGCATGTGAAATTTATAAACATTGCAGTGAACAACGGATATCATTACCAACGCCGACATTGCTTAATGCACGT
Source organism: Candidatus Moraniibacteriota bacterium (assembly GCA_002747515.1). Taxonomy (GTDB): domain Bacteria; phylum Patescibacteriota; class Minisyncoccia; order Moranbacterales. The sequence goes on along the minus strand of PDPP01000018.1, from coordinate 31,043 downwards.
ACAAATTATAATCAGCTGTCTAGTTGTTTTAAAATGAATGTAGATGATGATTTACGTGCGATTTATCATAGCTTTGAAAACATGGCACAAATATCGAAATTTGGTGGTGGTGTTGGTGTGTATTGGGGAAATATTCGTGCACGTGGAGGATCAATTCGTGGCGTGCATGGAGCATCAGGTGGTGTAAATCCCTGGATTAAAATTGTGAATGATACAGCTGTTGCGGTTAATCAGCTTGGATCTCGTCTTGGTGCAATTTCTGTGACGCTTGATGTGTGGCATTATGATATTTATGATTTTTTGGATTTGCAGACAGAAACTGGAGACATTCGTGCAAAGGCGTTTGATGTTTTTCCAGCGATTTCTGTGCCAGATATTTTTATGCGACGTGTACAAGAAAATGGTGAGTGGTCTATTTTTGATCCGCATGAAATTAATGAGAAGTATGGAAAAAAATTACAAAATTTTTTTGGTGAAGAATTTGATGCTTTTTATGAAAAATTGGAAAAGGATGATGATTTGAGATTGAAACGTGTAATATCAGCACGTGATTTGTTCAAGAAGTTTATGAGAACAGCTGTTGAAACAGGTATGCCGTATGTTTTTTTTCGTGATACAGTTAATGCACTTAATCCAAACAAACATGTTGGAAATGTGTATAGTACGCAATTATGTACAGAAATTTGTCAAAACACATCACCCACAACATTTGTAGAAGAAAAATTAGAAGATGGAAAAATTACGATTACGTATGATGCAGGTGATGTCGTGGTGTGTAATCTTGCGTCAATTAATGTGGCAAAGGTGTGGGAAGAAGATGTGATTGCAAAAGTTATACCGACAGTGATGCGTATTTTGGACAATGTGATTACACTTAATTATTATCCGATTAAAGAAGCAGAACGTACAGCAATGCGTTATAGGAGCGTGGGATTGGGATATCTAGGGCTAGCAGAATATCTCGCAACACGCAAAATTGCATATGAATCAGAGGCTGCAAGAAATGAAGTGGATCGACTTTTTGAGATGTATACATATCATACTTATCGCGCATCTGCTGATTTGGCGATAGAAAGGGAACCATATCAACTGTGGGAAGGAAGCGAATACAGTAAAGGTATTTTACTTGGTCGCAAACAAGCATGGTTTACAAAAAACTCTCATCGTGGAGACGCATGGAAAAAATTGTTTGCTGATATAAAAAAAACAGGTGTGCGATTTGGGTATCATACAGCACCTGCACCAAACACATCAACTGCTGGCGTTGTGGGAACTACTGCGGCACTTTTGCCAATATATAAGCGGTATTTTGTGGAGACAAATCTTTCTGCTCCGACAGTGCGTGTTGCACCAGGATTAAATAAGGAAAATTATTGGTTTTACAAAGAATATGTTTCAATGGATATGAATGATGTGATTGCGATGATGAGTGTTATCTATAAATGGGTTGATCAATCAATTAGTTTCGAATGGATGATTGATCCAGCACGTGTCAGTCCACAGCAACTGTATGGATATTATATGAGTGCGTGGGAGAAAAAGATAAAAACAGTGTATTATGTACGCAGTCTCTCCGGGGAAGTGCAACAAAGCAAAAATGTTTGTGTTAGTTGTAGTGGGTGATGTTATAAATTATTTTATAAAAATATATGTCAAAAATGCAAAAAAATGTGATTTTTAATCCAAAAGGCAATGATGATGTTGCAAAGCGTAAAATTATTAAGGGAGCAACAACAGGGCTTTTTCAATTGAATGCGACAAAATATCAATGGGCAACATCGTTGTATCAAGTGATGATTGGAAATTTTTGGGTGCCAGAAAAAGTATCTGGACTTAAAGATGATGCACGGATGTTTTCTACACAACTTACGAAAGAAGAACAACGTGCATACAAAGGCATATTATCTTTTTTGATTTTTCTTGATTCTGTGCAAACAGTAAATTTACCAAATTTTTCTGAATACATTACATCACCAGAGGTTAATCTTATTTTATCAATTCAAGCATATCAAGAAGCAATTCACTCACAATCATATGCAACAATTCTTGAAACGGTTGTGGATAGTAAAGAACGTGATGAGATTTATTATTTTTGGCGTGATGATAAGATTCTTTTAGAACGCAATAAATATATTGGAGCATTTTATCAAGATTTTATTGATGATCCGTCAGATAAAAATTTCTTTCGTGGCATTGTGGCAAATTATATTTTGGAATCAATCTATTTTTATAATGGATTTGCATTTTTTGATACACTTGTGGATCAGACAAAGATGCTTGCAACTGGGCGAATGATTTCATATATTCGCCGTGATGAATTAACACATGTGACGATGTTCGCACACATTATCAAAGAAGTGCGAGAAGAATTTCCAGATATTTATGATGAAAAGGTGATTATTGAGATGGTTAAGGAAGCGGTGAATCAGGAAATTGAATGGGGTAAGCATATTCTAGGTAATAAAATTCCAGGAATGAATGCTGGTACTACTGTGACATATACGCAGTGGTTAGCAAATCAGCGACTTGAGCTTCTTGGCATGGCGCCAATTTACGAAGGTGTGGTAGAAAATCCATATAAACATCTAGAAAGATTACAAGATACAAATAGTGATAAGGGTAATTTCTTTGAATCAACTGTAGTAAATTATACACAGTCAAGTAGCATGAAAGGTAATTGGGATTTCTAAGAACTTGTTCGCTATCTCCATACCTGATTATACTTTCACTTCAAAAACAGGCTTTATCCGCAGAATAGAAGCCTTACCATAGTAATGTTGATGATCTTCATTTTGGTAGAATAATAGGGTGGTTTTTTGAAATTGTGCTGGAGAGAGGACTTGAACCTCCACAGGATTACTCCCACTAGGGCCTAAACCTAGCGCGTCTACCAATTCCGCCACTCCAGCAATATGTATCAACAGAAATAAGAATAACATTTTTTTGTGTTTTGTCCAGTTGATTATAGCGGATAATATAAAACAAATGACACAAATCAAAAGTATTACGAGAATTATTACATAAAGGAAAAGATTTTAAATATATTCATTTTATCAATTTTTCACTATATACACAAGACAAAAACTCACAAGAACATATATGGAAATAGGGAAAAGAAAAAATTGCAAATACATATTTTGAAAGTTTTAATGATTTAAACACATATTTAAAAAGATTATGAATAAACAAATATGTGCATATGATATTTAAGGAGATTTGTTTTGTGGGGCTATAGTTGTCATCAGAAATCTGGAGATTGTACACTTAGGGATATATAAAGTAAAAAAACTCATCAATTATAAAAGTGATTAGTACGGTTTTTTGTAATTTCATTTTTTTATTTTTGAAAAAATTGACTTTTTCATTTTTTTGTGCTATACTTATAATGTAGTTGAATTGTTGACTACAGACAAAATCGGGTGAGTTTTAGGACTCAAATCGATTTTTTGTTTTTATAGGACTTACACGTTTGGTGAATTTTTTTATAAAGTGTTTTTTTATTTACACTTGTATCTAAGTTCTTTCAAATGTGTAAGTTCTCGTTCTTTTGACAATTGTATATAAAAAAAGAAAATTAATCAGAAAAATCTGATGATTTCATATGAGATGCGAAGATCTTCGTATCTAATCGTCGATAAAAAATGCAAAGTATATTTTTCGGCGTAAAAATTTTTCTAAGCCATGAGCATAAAAACTTTTATGAACATGGCTTTTAATTTTGATAGCATACATAAATATACATATAGCATGTTTATAAAAAAATGTTTTTTCTTGAAAAAAATGGTTTTTTACCATATACTAACAAAGGCTAATGGAGGTTAAATATCATATAATTTATGGAATATTTTAAGATACGTGGTGGTAAAAAACTTACTGGATCAATTGTGGTTAATGGGTCAAAAAATGCAACAGTAGCTGTTCTTGCGGCATCTGTGATGAATCAAGGAAAAACTATTGTGAAAAATGTTCCACAGATTGAAGAAGTAAATCGATGGATCGAAGTGCTGGAGAGTATTGGTATGGATATTACGAGAGAGGAAGACACGTTGATATTAATTGCACCAAAGAAATTCACTCTTGAAAAAATTAATAAAAAAGCAGCAAAAAAAACACGGAGTGCAATTATGCTTATTAGTGCACTTGCAGGAAGACATAAAAAGTATTTTATCCCACAGGCAGGTGGGTGTAAATTGGGTGCGCGTACAATCAAACCACATCTTTTTGCATTGGAAAAATATGGGATCGATATTACACCAAAAAAAGATGGTTTTGAAATTGAGATTGATAATTTACAACCTGTAAAAAATAACGTGCTTTATGAGTCTGGGGATACTGTTACAGAAACAGCAATTATGGCAGCAGCGCAGATTCCTGGTAAAACAACGATAAAGATGGCTACAGCAAATTATATGGTTCAGGATCTTTGTTTTTATCTTGAAGGTCTTGGTGTAAAAATTAAAGGTATTGGTACAACAACACTAGAAGTGTATGGAAAGAAAAAACTCAAAAAAAATATTGAACATACGATTAGCGAAGATCCAATTGAGGCGATGTTTTTTGTCTCTCTTGCAATTACAACAAAAAGTGAATTAATAATAAAAAGATGTCCGATTGATTTTTTGGAATTAGAGCTTCTTAAACTTGAGAAGATGGGACAAAAATATGAAATTCTGCGTTCATATAAATCACAAAACAAAAAAACACGATTAGTAGATATCAAAATGATACCATCAAAACTTATGGCATTAGAAGATAAAATCCATGCACTGCCATTTCCAGGATTAAATATGGATAATTTACCATTTTTTGTGCCAATTGCTATGATGGCAAAAGGAACAACATTAATTCACGATTGGGTTTTTGAAAATCGTGCGGTGTATTTTACAGAGTTAAATCGACTTGGTGGAAATGTTGCGTTGATTGATTCACATCGTATTGAGGTAACAGGTCCATCACAGTTAAAAAACGCTGATCTTACATCACCGCCAGCACTTAGGCCAGCAGCAATTATGCTTGTGGGTATGCTTGGTGCAAAAGGTGAATCAATTTTGCGTGATGTATATTCAATTAATCGTGGATATGAAAATTTAGAAAATAGACTCAGAAGTATTGGAGCTGATATAGAACTTGTTAAAGAATAAAATAATATGAGTGTCAAACAAGTAGGAAAAGATTATATTGGTGTAGGATGTGGTGCTTTGATTGTAAATGAAAAAAATGAAGTTTTATTAACACGACGATCAGGAAAAGCTCGTAATGAAGTTGGTTATTGGTCAAAGCCTGGAGGTACAGTTGAATATGGTGAAAAAATTATAGATGCTACTGTGCGAGAAATAAAAGAAGAATTAAATATTGATATTGAAATTATCGGATATTTACCACATGTTGATCATATTTTAGAGGAGGAGGGACAGCACTGGGTGGCATTTAATGTGATTGCAAAAATTGTCGGTGGTTATATCAAAAATATGGAGCCGGATAAATGTGATGCTGTTGAATGGTTTCCAATTAATGCATTGCCAGAGAAAATTACACAAACGACACAAGGTCCAGTGGACTTTTATCGTGCAGGGAATTTTATAAAATTATAACTTTTTTTATGGAAAAATATTATCAGGCAATTCAAGAATTTCATAATAAAAATCAGATGAAAGGCACAAATAATGAAGATATGATGTTTCGGTTAAATTTGATGATTGAAGAGTTGGGTGAATTATCACAGGCAATTACAAAAGGAAAAGATCGTAAAAATATTATCGAAGAAAATATTGATCTTTTAAATTTGGTTCTGGGAAATTTTATTAGTATGGGTGTTTCTGTAGATGAAGTAGATACAGCATTTTGGCAAAAATATCAAAAAATTATGGACAGAAAGAAAAAAAAGTTGAATAATGGACATTATAGAGTATCAGAATTTAAGTAATTTTTGCAAAACCCTAAATGGCAATGATTGTGCGAAAAATTGGAATAGACCTTGGAACCGCAAATACTCTAGTGTTTGTTCCAAAAAAAGGCGTGGTAGTAGATGAACCATCAGTAGTTGCTGTGTCGATGATTGAAAATAAAGTACTGGCTGTGGGAAATGAAGCAAAAGAAATGCTTGGGCGAACGCCTGATACAATTACAGCATATCGACCACTTCGGGATGGTGTGATTGCAGATTATCGTGTGACGGAGGCAATGCTTAAATATTTTATCAAAAAAGTAACAGGACGATTTTTTCTCGTGCGTCCAGAAGTGATGATTTCGATTCCTGCCGGCATCACATCAACGGAGCGTCGTGCTGTGGTAGATGCAGCAGAAAAAGCTGGTGCAAAACGAGCATATGTTGTTAAAGAGCCAATACTTGCAATGATCGGTGCTGGGATTAAGATTCATTCTGCACAAGGAAATATGATTATTAATATTGGTGGTGGTACAAGTGAGATTGCTGTAATATCACTTGGTGGTGTAGTAGCATCGACGAGTGCACGTGTAGGCGGAAATAAATTTGATCAGGCAATTGCGGATTATATCAAGAGAAAATATTCACTAGCAATTGGAGAACAGATGGCGGAGGATATTAAAAAGACTATCGGCAGTGCAATTGTACAAGTAAAAGAGGAAAATATGGACATTCGTGGACGTGACCTTATGGGTGGATTGCCAAAAACGATTACGATTTCGTCAAATGAAGTGACAGAAGCATTACAAGACGAGCTTCGAGAAGTGATTAATGCAGTGAAAAAGGTTTTACAAGAAACACCACCAGAACTTTCTGCAGACATCATGGATAAGGGTACGGTACTTTCTGGTGGAGGAGCACTTCTTCGAAATCTCGATCAACTAATTACAAAAACAATTGGTGTGCCATGTTATGTAGCAGATGATCCACTACGGTGTGTGGTGCGAGGAACAGGGAAGGTTCTTGATAATTTGGATATTTACAAAAAAACAATTCTTGCAACAAAAAAGTAAATCTATTTTAGAAAAATAAATACATGAAAATTGCAATTGATGCATCACGTGCATTTCTCCATGAAAGAACAGGGATAGAAGAATACTCCTATCAATTAATTAAACATTTACGTAGTCCACTTGAAAAAGATCATGTGATACTTTTTTTACGTTATGGAACAAAAGAGAATATTGATTTTGAATTACCAAAAAACTGGCAAGTAAAAGAGTTATGGTCGCCACGGTTATGGACTTATGTACGTTTTTCATGGTCACTTTTATTTCGACAACCAAAAAAGCTTCTTGTGCCAGGTCATATTGTACCGCCAATTCATCCAAAGAGCACAACAGTTGTGATTCATGGATTGGAGTTTGAGATTCATCCAGAGGCGTATTCTAATTATGAAATTTCATCAATGCGCAGAGGGATTCAAAACTCATGTAAGTGGTCACGTAATATTGTGTGCGTTTCAAATAATACAAAAAAAGATTTGATGAGATTGTATGATGTGCCAAAGGATAAAATTCGCGTAGTGTATGAAGGTGTAAATCCTGCAATGCAAGAAAATAAGAGAATCACTTCTGAGACAATGGCAAAATATCAAATTGAGAAACAAGGATATATTGTATTTATTGGTCGGATAGAAGAACGAAAAAATATTTCTAATATTCTTAAATCATTTGAGATTCTGAAAAAACATTTTGCACTCGGACATAAACTTGTACTTGTCGGGAAAGGTGGGTATGGATGGGAGCGTATTTCTAAAGAAATTGAAAACCATGCATTTGCAAAAGATATTGTTGTAACAGGTTTTGTGGGAGAGGAAGAGAAATGGTCACTTTTGAGGCATGCAGCAGTATTTGTATTTCCTTCGCTTTATGAAGGATTTGGTTTACCGGTACTTGAAGCACAACAACTTGGTGTGCCAGTGGTTACATCAAATAATTCTTCTCTTAAGGAAGTTGCTAAAGATAGCGCTTTTCTTGTTGATCCAATGAATGTATCTGATATTGCACAAAAAATTAATGATTTAATTGTTAATGTGCAGGTACGACAAAACATTATTGCACGCGGGTTTAAAAATATTGAACGATTTACATGGGAACGGTGTGCACGACTTGTAGTAAAATTGATGATGCGTAGGTAGGGTATGATTTTGTGACAGAAAAAAAGAAAAAGCCGCAGAAAATGATATTTTTCTGCGGCTGTACTACTATTTACAAGGAAGCAGACGTTTATCGTCTGCAATGTAATAATTAGTAAAACCTTTTTTTTGGTCATTACAATTATCAGTGATACGATAAATAGGCCCTTCTTGCATCTTCTTATATTCCGTATGTACCATGTAGGCCCATACAAAAAAAGCAGATGAAACAATTATCGCAGCTATGCTGCAAAAAAACAGCTTGCCAAATGTGGTTAGTGTTTTTTTTGAATTGCCTTCCATTTTTCTCTCCTTTGCATTATGGAAATTATTAAATCATATGGTAAAATACCATATGATTTGTGTACAATGAATTTATGAAAATAATAACATAAAAATGGAAAAAAGTCAAATAAAGAAAAAAAAGAAAAAAGTAGCAATTGTGCATGATTTTTTATTGTATATTGGCGGAGCAGAGAAGGTACTTTATGATTTGACGCGAGTTTTTCCAGATGCGCCAGTATACACTCTTTTGCATGATAAGGAGAAGATAGGGAATTTTCTTTCTGATCGGGACATTCGAACGAGTTTTTTGCAAAAATGGCCAAAATTTTTTCGGAAAAAATACCGTTATCTATTGCCATTTTTTGGTACGGCAATTGAGAGTTTTGATTTGAGGGATTTTGATATAATTATCTCAAGTTCTGGTGCGTGGAGCAAAGGAATTGTAACACGTTTAGATACAAAACATATTGCTTATGTGCATTCACCGATGCGATATGTTTGGGATGAAAATGAACATTATTTAAAAAAGAACACTAATATAAAAAATAGATTTTGTACACGATATTTACTTTCCTATTTGCGCCTTTGGGATCATCAAGCAGCACAGCGTCCAGATGTGCTTATTGCAAATTCACAATATACACAAAAACGTATTAAAAAATATTATCGGCGAGATGCTCATGTTTTATATCCATCAGTTGAAATAAATAAAATAAAAAAAGAAAAAAAAGATCATTTTGTAATTGTTTCTCGATTATCTCGATATAAAAATGTATCACTTGCAGTGGAAGTGTGTAATAAACTGCAATTACCACTTATAGTGATTGGAGAAGGAGAAGAATTTGCATATTTACAAAAGATTGCTGGAAGTACAATTACTTTAAAGGGCTGGGTAAGTGATGAAGAAAAAATGAAAGATATTGCATCTGCACGAGCCTTGCTTTTTCCATCAGAGGATGATTTTGGTATTACGCCAATAGAAGCATTGTGTGTGGGTACGCCAGTAATCGCACTTGCACGTGGTGGTGTAAAAGAGACAGTGCAGGGTGGTGTGACCGGGGAGTTTTTTGTAGCGCCAACTGTTGAAATGATGGCAGATGCACTCAGACGTTTCTTAGAAAAAGAAGAAAAATATGATAAAAAAATCATGAAAAAAAATATTACGAAATATTCTTTCAAAAATTTTAAAAAAGAGATAGAAAATATCGTCAATCAATTTGAAAAATAATGTATGATTATTGGTCATGAAAAACAACGCGCACTATTAGATAAATTCATTAGCGGTGTAAATATACATCATAGTTTTCTTTTTGTTGGTCCAGAGAGCGTTGGAAAAAAGACGATTGCACAGAGCTTTGGGTGTAGGTTGGTAAATGAGAAAAGAAACTCTACATGGCATATATTTTCTGGTATAGATAGTGATCTTTTTATGATTGAACCAGAAATAATAGAAAAAAAGAAAAAACAAATAATAAAAGATATTTCTGTGGAGAATATTCGTGATATGCGCAAAACTTTTTCTCTTGCTCCAGATAAAAAAGCAAAATTACTTGTCATCAACGATGCGCATAGAATGACGGTGTCTGCGCAAAATGCTCTTCTTAAAACACTTGAGGAGCCGAAGGAAAAAAGTTTTATCATTTTGGTGACACATGCACCAGATGATTTGTTAGACACTGTTCGATCACGATGTTTTTTGATGCAGTTTGATCTTGTTTCAAATAATGAATTACAAAAAATGTTTCTTTCAGAAAAATACATCAATGATGCACACGGAAGACCAGGACATTTATTTCGATTGCATCATGATGCAGAATTTCGAAAAACTGTGGAGTACGCACGCACACAGTTACAAGGATTGTTTCAATCAAAATTATATGAACGCGTACAGCTAGCAGAAGAATTATCAAAAAAGGATGAACAATATATCACGATATTTTTTACTGTTTGGATTTATCGTATTTGGAAAGCTGCGCATAATACAAAAAAATATAATCTCTTGAAAGTTGCAGGTGCTATTGAAGATATGTTGCAATTGATGCGCAGAACAAATGTCAATAAACAGTTAGTTTTAGAAGAATTATTAATAAATATCGTATAAACATGTGTTGTTATGATTGCAAAAAAAACAGATAGAATTGTGCGCCGCAGAAAAAAAATACCTCCAAAAAAATTACGCAAAAAAATAGGTTGGCGTCGATGGTTTTTTATTTTTTCAGTTGTTATTTTTTCTGTATCTTTGGTATATATATTTTTTTGTTCAGAGTTGGTACGTATTTTAACTATAAAAGTGAATGGTGTGGAGAGAGTTCAGGAGGATGATATTGAACTTCTTGTACAAGATATGCTTAGCGGTATAAAATTTGCATGTGTGAAAAATGACAATTATTTTTTTATTAATAAGGATCAAATTATTGAGAAGATACTGGAAGATCAGCGCATAAAAAATGTTGTAATTACGCGTGTATTTCCTAATGAAATTTCTGTAAATATTACAGAGTATGACGTTGTACCTATATGGTGTGTAAGTAGTGTTCTTGGTTCTTGTTTTGAGTTGAATGGTGAGGGGCATACTGTGAGAAAAATTGATGTAAATTCTCAGTTAGTACAAAATAATAAACATTTTATTGTTGTTGATCATGGTCATGAATCTGTTGAGAATAATCAGCGTGTTATTTCTGCAGAATACCTTGAAAAGATTCAGATTCTTGGTGAGGAATTGATTTATGCATTTAATGTTGGTATTAAACAGCCATATATTATTGATTTTCGTGGTTCTGGAGAAGTGCGATTTGAATCAGATGAAGGGTGGTATGTTTTAGTGGATTTGAGTCATGAGTTGGATGAGGTTTTGCATGTTGCGCAATTATTTGCAAAAAAAGTGGAATTACCAAGTGTGCGTTCTGATTTAGAGTATGTTGATTTGCGATTTCCCGAAAAAATGTTCTATAAAATGCGTGATGGTGTTGAAGAGTCATTGAAGAGCGAGGAGGAAAAAGAGGAAAAAAAGAAAAAGTAAAAAACTGTGAACAACATTCACAGTTTTTTATAATTAATCTATCTTGTAAATGAGGAATGATGTGCCAACCTGGTCTATTGGTTCATAGTTTTGTGTCCATCTAAAACTATCATCATCAGCTTTTTTTGTGTTGTAAATAGATTCTTGTAAAAAGAATGTTGATAATGCATAATAACCTGGCTCAATTGGTCTCTTACTATCCCACCAAAGAATATATTTATCTGCTCCAATGCGATTGTGAATATCATCACCACCAAAATAGGTAATGCGTATTTTGTCAATTTCTGGATGTGTGTCAAGGTATTTTTTTAATCTTTTCAAATCTTGTCCCCAGTCAGCATTGGAATCTGTGACATAATGATAACCATTTTTTGGTCCACCAAATATACTATTAAAAAAAGACATGTAATATGGGTATGTGCTAATGGTTGTGATAGCAAGTAAAATAATTAATGTAATAAATGTTGTACGGACAATTTTTTTTCTTGTAGGATTTTGTAGACTCTTATAGGAATTGATAATTGTTTTTGCTGTGAGAATATACAAAAGAGGCATGATCGGAAAAAGGTGTCGAAAACCAATTGTGAGATTTCCAGTAATTGAAATGTAGCTATAAAGAATGATAAATAAAGTAAGTGTAATTTCTTGAAAATGCCTGATGATAAATACACGAAATTTTTTGAGTGATTTTTTGTATTTTTGTGTGAAAGCATCATGTATACTGCGCACACATAATCCAAAAAATAATACAATTGTAGTGATGTAAAAAAATAAATGAATAATGGTTTGTTTTGCAATAAAAACAAAAGGAAAATACCACAGTGATGCATTGGAAGAAACGGTGTGCATAAAATATGACACATTGCCGTCATCTACACGATTTAATACTTGCATAAGACCTTGTGCATACACTGCAAGTGGACGTGTTGCTTTGTATTCATTTGATAATAGTATGAAGTGTGTAAAATATACATCACGGGCATATTTTTCTGGCTGAGCTTTAATTTCTGTGATTGGTGGTAATGTGTCTTTTGGCATGTTCCAAGTAACAGGAGTGTACATTATCCAAATTGTCATGAATGCAATAAATATTGCAAAAATTCCTTTTGAGAGGTAATTCCAAAAAGTATTGATGCGATTATGATTTTTTGTAGTATATGTAATGAGAGCGTAAGTAATAAGTAAAATACTAAAAAATGGTAAAAGCATAACTGCGCTGAATTTTGTAATTTGTGCGATGCCAAGCGCAAGCCCGCCATAGAGAGCATTTTTCCATGTCGGATATTTCAAAAAATGAAGAAAAAAATAAAAAGCACAACTAATTGCAATTGCAATTCCAATATCTGTCGTGACGAAATGATTATGACCAAGTATATTTGGATCAAAAGCATATAGAATAAGTGCAAAAAGCCCCGTAATAATGCCATCTATTTTTTTACCCCAGTAAAATATAAACAATCCAAAAAGTATTGAGATGATGATAATTGGCGAACGTGCACAAAACACAATCCAATCAGTATTATTTTGTGCATGATGTAGTAAATGTTTACCAGCTTTCCATTGATCATATTCTCCGTATTCATTGGAAGTCTTCCAAAAATCTTTTGTAGTATCGAATGTTGGATGTAGTGGTATAAGAGTAAGTCCAGATAATACTTTGAGAAGTGGCGGATGTTCTGGATTGAGACGATAATCGCCTTGTGTGACATAGCTATATCCTGCAGGAATATGCGCTACTTCATCAAATGTAAGAGAGTCAGTCCATGCAAGTGAAAATGATGCAATTGTCATGAAAATTATTATGCATGTGATGATGTACTTATAATATTTTGTAATCATATATGGTTAGAATATGGAATTTAGAATGTGGAATATGGGAGATGGAATTTAGAATTTAGAATGTAGATTGTAGAATTGGTGTGATAACAAAAAAAGATGTATCTAGGTCAGTTTTTATTTCTTCAACAGCAATTTTAGTTTTGGATGCAAGATAATCTATGATTGTGTCATTGTGATAAGGGATTAGTACATAAAAATCGTGATTTGTTTGAATTTTTTTTAATTCATTTTCGTAAAGATAATGCACATTTTGTGTTTGAGTGTTTAATAATTGAATAGGTAGACGTTCCATGGGTCCTGCGATTACATATTTTTTTGTATCTTTTGGGAAATGTGCTATTTGTTTGCCTATGTCAGTCAAATCTTTGTTAAATGCTGCTGCTTGAGCGGGTTCTGTGGACCAATATATATGATATTTTACAATATTGAAAAATCCTATCCACAAAAGTAATGTGAGTGTAATTGCTGATGTTGTAATGTAAAGAGCATGAGATCGCATCTCGCTTCGTTCGATGATGAAATTGGTGCAAAAGGCTGTAAAAATATATACAACAGGCAATGTTCCAATTGAGCGGAGATTGTGCGGTAGACTCTCAATGGTCATAAATTCTGGTGAGAGAAAAGCAAAAAACCATGCAATGAGAAATCCGTGAATAATGAATTTTTTATTTTGATTATTTGAGGAAAATGTGCGATATAAATATGTAAAAAAAGATGTGATAGAAATAAAGAATCCGCTTATAAACAATATTCCAGCAAAAAATTCAAGAGTTGGGTATGGTGGGTAGCCGTGTCGCCAATTTTGATCACCATAAAAATTGTACTTCATGAGAGATAGTGATATTGTTTCAGTCAATGTTTTCATTATTGGTGTGTCTTTTTGTGAAAAAATTGACACATCACTTGTGCGTGAATTGAGAAATTCTGGATGTGTGTGAAATGTGTAAATCATCGGAGTGATACTTATACCTGCAAATAATATAAATATGATAAGATTTTTCCATATTTTTTTTAGAAAATTTTTACCATTTTGTATCAAGAAGAGTATAAGGAGAACCATGAGAAGTGCAGGTGCAATGCGAAAAGCGATATATGTATGAAATCCAAGACCAAAAATAAAACCAGCAATAGCAAAATGATGCCATTTATTCGTGCGAATTCCGCGAAAAAGAAAATAGAAAGAAAATAGAAGAATTGGTAACATTATGATTGCACGAAATGCAATGCGAGAAAAGATAATTGCCCAAAAACTTACAGCAGTAAGATAACTAGCAAAAAGTGCGATGCGTGGCTTGGAAATAAATAATTCACGAGATAAAAAGTAGACACCGATAACTGTGAGAACACCCATGGTGATTGAAGGAAGTTTTAATGTAAAGAAGCTTACATCAAAGAATTTAAAGCATAGTGCCATGAAGTTTAAATATAACCCTTCACGCCCATTATTATCAGGATAAAACCATTGATAGTTATTTTTTAATTGGGCTTCATATGCATTTGTGCCATTATTTGCTTCATCTGGATAGATACCACTTGGTGCGGAGTCAATATTATAAATACGTACGACAATTGCAATAACTATAATCAGTCCAATTAGAGCAAAATGAATAATTTTGTTATTTTTTGTCATGGAATTGTTCTTATTATGTTTATTTTATTATATCATAGTTGGTTATTGATGTTGTGGATGTTTTAGTGTCACTGTATGCTATAATTAAAGTATCAATATTATTTTTGAGACAATATGGAAACAAAAAAAAATTTAGTTGTAAATCAGAAGGAAAAACCAGTTGATGTTTTTTCTGATTTTTTTAATTTTATCAAAGAGTATGAAGAGGATCTTGATGCTCTTGATAAGAGTGATGCTCAGAAATTTAATGCTCTTTTTGACAAAATATTGTTCCAATTTTCTCAAGGAAGGGATATCAGTGAAGAAGATTTAGAGCAGTTACGGGAAGCTTTGGAATACAAGTATGTTTTACATGCTAGTGCTGATGAGGGGAATTCTGAGAATGTAGATGAAGGATTGATTGAGGAGAGCTCTAAAGAAACAACTGAGGAGAGAATGCAAAGAATAGAACAAACAATAAATCCAGAAGAATTTAAAAATGCTGCTAAGCGATATGCAGGTTGGGTGGCGCCGTATGAAAAACAAAATGCTGGAGAAAATTTTGATGAAAAACTTTTGAAAGAGGCATTTGATAAATTTTGTGATCATACAAATAGTAATTTAATTGAAGAAAGAGGAAATATTGATGGCGATGCGCCTGATGCATTGAAGATTGTTTTGAAAAAAACATCTCAAATTGTACAAAACATGACCGAAGAACAGAAAGCACAACAAGTAGAGATTGCAAAAAAACGAATACTTGCAGATCAAAAAGAGGTTTTGGCAAAAAGTGTAAAAAAAATATCTGAAAAATGGAAGGCAATGGATTTTAGCCAAGAAGATCAGGTACAGGAACTTTTAGATGAATTAGAAGCGAATATTCGTGCAGAATCCATAGCAAAAAAAGAAGGCGATCAAAAAAGAAGTTTGCTCAGTGTACATATTGAGCAAATTGTCAAAATTGCGCGGGATAATTTGGAGAAACGTATTGCAAAAAAGAAGGGAATACCAACACAGGTTGAACAAAGTGAATTATATGAAACAGAAAAAACAAATAATATTCAAGAGAATTCTCAAGAAAAAGAACGATTTTTCGAATGTGGTGGATTGACATATGAGGGCACACATGCGATTGAATTGAAAAATTTACAAGAAGAGAGAGATGCAAAGAATAACGCATGGTATACAGAATATAAAGCTTTTCAAATAGCAAAAAAGTCTACACAAGAAGCTGGTCTTGATACGGATTTTTCAGCTCTAGAGGCTCGTATAGAAGATCTTTCAAAAGAGTTTATGATAGCAAAGAAAAATTTTGAAGTAAAAATTCTTGAATATAGTTCAAAAAATGAAAAAGATATTGCTCAAGAAATTGTTGAAAAAATGAGAATAGATATGGGCATTGAAAGAAATAATCAAGAAACAGAAGTGCGTGCTGAGAATGTCGGTGGAAAAATAAAAGAAGTATTAACAAAGACGTCACAGTGGTTTAAGAAAATTGGAACAGGTGCAAGACGTGTAGCAACTACAACATTCGTTACAGCAGGATTGGCAATGATGTTTGGGGGAAGTGTTCATAAAGAAAATGTCGCTGATGTACATGCGCAAGTTAATGGTCAATCTGGCGTTGAGCAATTTGAGGAGAAATATTTTGATACAGAAAGTTCAAAGATGTCTTTAGAAGGATTTGCGCGTAGGGATTTTTCAGAAAATTCTTCAGGTAGAGAATTACCAACTATTAATGAAAATGTTGCTAATGAATTTGCACGAGAGCATATTGCTAAAGATAGGGATCATATAAAGGAAGTTGTTGTCACAGTGGGAGATGGCGATACGTTGTGGGATATTATTACAGAACAACTTCAAAACAATGAAAATTACAAAAAATTAAGTGATCGACGAAAGCTTTCTATAATTAAAGCATGTGAAGAAGAATTTGCGGCTATGTCTTCGGAGAAGTTGAAAAGTATTGGATTTGAAACAGGAAATATTCATGAAATTAAGTCTGGATATAATCTAAATCTCACAGATGTTATGGGAAATATGCAAAAAATTAATGCCATTATCACAGCAAATTAGGATTCAAGAAGTCTGGTGATAAATAGTTATTTTTAGGTATTTTTGAAAAAAATGAATATTCAAAAAGGTTTTGGGGAATTAGCAAATGTTACAGTAAAAAGGGAAATTGATCCAAAACATCAACAAGAAGAAATAGAAAAATTATACGTACAATTTGAAAACAATGATGCACAAATTGGTGATATCATTGATTGTGTTTTGAATATTCAAAATTCAAAAGAAAACATTATTGACGAAAGTGTATTAAATGCTTTTCAACGAGCTGAAGAAGCATTTCACAAAAAGACTGATGAAATATCTGAGATTGTTTTTGATAAAACTTCTTTAAGTGCGGATGAGGCTTTGAATGTTGGTGTAGATGCTATTAAAAAACAAAAAAGATCTATAATAGAGCTTACAGAAATTATGAATGAAATGGCTGAACTTGTCGGTGTGGATGTTGCAGATGTTTATGAAGATTCACTGCAATCACTACAAGAAAAAGAATATGATGAAAAAAAAGATGATGAAGAAACGAGTGATGCGGAGATAGATGCACAGAAAGTGGATGAAAATAATTCAGGAAAAAAAGAAGATGCTAAAAATGGTGGATACAAAGTGAAAGAAGTAAACAAAAAGAAAACTGCAAAAAAAACTACGAGCAAAAAAAACAACAAACCATATCAAAACAAATAAAACCACTGCAAAAAAAATTGTTACGAAAAAAAATTCTACGTCAATAAATCAAAAAGGAGATGTTGCACAAGAACCAAAAGAAGATTCTGTGGATATCGCACAGCTTTTTAGTGTGGATGTGTTTGAAGAGTATATTGGTGCAGGAAACAGTCAAAAAGCACAAAAAAAACGTGAACGCATCACACACTATGTGCAGGAGATAGTGCAAGCTCTCATAGATAATCAAAAAGAGCATACATCAAAAATAGAGCAGATGCAATTTGCATTAGAATTTGTACGCAATAAGCACCCAAGAGCAACGCGTGTTATTGAAATATTAGAAAAATATGTCGAGAAAAATAACTCTCATGAAGTTAAAAGAAATGATGATAAAAAAAAGAATAATATTGATGTGCAAAAAGATGATGCTAGCAGTGTTGAGAATTTATCTAAATCACAAAAAAAACGTATTACACATTTTAAGTATACATATGGCATTAACATTAATCATGTAAAATATGAAAATGGTATGCCCGTAGATAGTTTTTTTGTAGAAAAATTTATCGTAGGTCCAGTCGCTGTAGAAGATCAAGTCATTGTTAATCAAGAGGGATATCGGATGATTATGAAGCGAGAGGAGTTTGAGGATTTTTATAGAGATGGTGGTTTTGAGGAGAGTTGGGAATACGATATAGAGTCTGTGCTAGGTGAAGAAATTTTACGATCTGTTGTGGATAATGTGCGACAATTTTCTCAAGAGATAGAACGTGATGTGGATTGGAGTGCGTTTACGATCACAGAAAAAGAAAAGAGTATGAAAAAAATAACACAAGAGATTATAAAAGAAGCGTTGATTGTTGTGGATGCAGATTTTGCAAAGAATATACTACCAAAAGAGTTGAATCGTATATATAAAATAGTGATGAAAAAAGATAAATAAAAGTATATGACACAAGAAACAAAAAAAGGATTAACTCCGGATCAATTATTTGCATCGAGAAAAAAGTCTTTTTTGGATAAAATTGCAGGGGATGTAGGACAAATTGTGCAACAAAAAAAGAAGCAAGAAGATGAATTGCAAAAAAAATTGATCCAAACAAAAAAATAC
Organism: Candidatus Moraniibacteriota bacterium; assembly: GCA_002747515.1. Classification (GTDB taxonomy): domain Bacteria; phylum Patescibacteriota; class Minisyncoccia; order Moranbacterales. The sequence goes on along the minus strand of PDPP01000018.1, from coordinate 12,372 downwards.
AGTACTATAAAAGAACAAAATCAAAATAACGATATAAAAATGAATTTTGAAAATATACCACAGGGACAGTCACAATCATCAAAAGAAGATTTAGCAAAAAAATTAGCAGAAAATAATCTCATTGATGGTGTTACAACTGGCGAGGATGAAGAAGATTTAATTGAAGGTTCTACAACTGGTGAAAATAAAGAAGATTTAGCAAAAAAATTAGCAGAAAATAATCTCATTGATGGTGTTACAACTGGCGAGGATGAGCAAGTGGTGGACCAAGAAAATCACGATCAGCAGGAAAGTGGTGAAAAAATGAAAGAAACTGCTAGCAAAGAATCATTAGGATTGCGTAACGATGAAGAAGAACGTTTGGAAAAAGAAAGTCAAAGACGTGAAAATCAAGAAAGTCAAGAAAATCAAGATCAAGCAGAACGTCAAGAACGAGAAATACGATTAGAACAGTTAAAATCTGTTCTTGATGATGCGCGTCGTAACTACACATCTTTGCATTATAGGAATGAAGGAATAATCAAAAGGATTAAAGCGGTTTTTGGTACGATGAATACAGAAGGTGATAACGATCTTGTAAATGCAAAAGGTGAATATCAACAAGCATTGGAGAATTATCGCAATTTTCTTTTAGAGGGAATGGATGGTATGTCAGATACAGAAGAAAGAGAGGCGATGATGGAAGTGAGAAAATTTGATTTACATGAAGGGATAAATTTATATGAAGATCGTTTAATTGCGAAATCAGAGTCATTTCCAGGTAAATTAGGAGAATATTCACTCAAGGCAATAAATCAATATAAAAAATTGCCAACAAAATGGAAAATTGCACTTTCTGGCGTTTTACTGGCCGGGGGTGTAGCTACTGGGACAGGGGTGGCTGCTGGGATTTTTGGTGCAGCAACAATTGGTAAAAGGGCTTTGGGTGCTGGTGTAGCAGGTGTGGGTGCAACTGGGTGGCTAGAAGCACGTGCACAAAGAAGAGAGAGTGCGGACGTAGAAAAATCTCTTGCAGAGTTTGCGGAGATGAGTGCAGAGGAACAAAAAGCATTGCTCAGAGGATTTGATAATCAGTCTTTTCAGGATCTAGAGAAAGTATTTCATGGGAAAATTGCTGGTCGTAGTAATCGTGTGATGGCGGGTCTGGGTGCGATGGCTGGTGTTATGGCACTTGGCTATGCAGGAAAAGCATTTATGGCAGGGGAGACAATATCAACAGAGAGTGCGGAATTACCAGACGCTGAATCTGAAAATGTGAATGCGGAAAATTTTAAAAATGATGCATTTACAGACAATGAGACCGTTAATCGTTTATATGAGCAAGAAGACCTTGCAAAAGAACTTGCAAGAAAAATGGGCATTAATGACCTTGAAGAAATTTCTTTTACTTCAGAAGGGCAAGTTCCAACTGAAATCAATGGTATGTCAGTACCAGAAGATTTATATACAGAAGAGCAAAAATCATCTATTTCAGTGGCACGTGAAATGAGTGAAAAAATGAATGGAGTAGATCAAGTGACGTCACAAATTGATACAAATAGCACGCCACTTGAAAGTGATCCAAATTATACAATACCTGGTGTAACTGAAGATATCTCAAATACATCAGAGGTAACACCTGAAGAAATGTCAGAGCAACCAGGAGGCACACCCGAAGAAACAGAAAGTGTGGGGGAGAGTGGATGGCATACAGAACAATCTCATATTACTATTGATGCTAATGGCATTGGGACATTAGAAATTGGCAAAGGTGGAAGCATTGAAGGTGCACTTATTACGTTTTTTACAGAAAATAGTGATAAGTTGACAGAAGGTGGTATGGGTTGGAATCCTGATAAGTTTGGTAGTGTTGAAGAGTGGGCTGGTAAGCGTGCACATGGACTTGTAGAGGAGTATGCAAAAATACATCCAAGTGTTGATTTAAATGTTGTTCAGCCAGGGACAACATTTGATATCAATCTAAACAACCTGGGAGATATTCGTATCGAAGAGATAGAATTTGAAGAAGGACCACGTATTGTACCAGAAGGAGAAAAGGTAGAATTATCAGGTGCGTCAGAATCTAGTATTGAGAAATCAGACAGTGTAAATGAAATATCAGCGCTTACACAATTAGAAGAGTTAGATGCATTACGTAATTTAGCGACTGATTCGCAATTTGTACCCACAACAGCAGCACAAGCACGTGAAATATTTGGACAATCTTTGCAGGATATTAAATCTGAGCAAATTTCTGATTTGATGAATAATAGTGATGTAAAACAACAAGAGGCGTTACAAGCATTTATTGTCCGAGCAACAGATCAATTAGGAGAAGATGTAGCAACACCAAAATCAAATGCAACATTAGGATCATATTTGACACGTATGTATGTACAAGCACAGCACGCAGGTAAAATAGAAGAAATATTTACAGTAAAAAAATAATTAAAATATAATATCAATAATATATCATTATGAATAATGTAGAAGAACAAAAAAGTGCAGATAATATTCAAGAAATTATTGTAAAGGAATTTGGATTTGAAGATCTCACTGATGAAAGTCAAAAAGAGTTGATTGAGCGTATGACAGAATCAGTGATTAAACGAGTTTTAGTAGATGCATATGCAAAGCTTAGTGAATCAAATAGAAAGGAATTTGAGGAGATGATGGAAAATATCGAAGAAGTAGAACCAGATAGTATTGATGGATTTTTGCGTGAGAAACTCACTGATTATGACGGAATTATTCAAGAAGCTGTTTCTGATCTTAAAAAACATATTTCAGAGTCAACAAGTTCTAAAGAATAGGATTTTAATGATAATTTTAGTAATTTTTTTGCATCATGTCAGATCAAAATACTAATTCAGTTGAAAAGAATCTTTCTCCAGAGTATGTGAGCTTGGAGGAGCGTTTTTCTCGTGTAGACAAAGAGGATCGAGAGAGTTTATTTGAGAAAAAAGATCGTGAGTCAGAAAAAGCATTTGAACGAAACACAGCAGAAAGTGATAGTTCGTATAATCAGATTCTTTCGAAGGTGCAAGAAGCACGGTCAGTAGATGATATGACTGTGATGCAAGATGCGAGTGTTTTAGATCAACAAGCAGATCGTGAGTCACAAATTACACATTTAATTGATCTTGCAATGACAAAAGGTGTGTATCATGCAGTAAAAGTTGCACAAAAAGCTGAAGATTATTATGTACTTGATCAGTTACGTGATCGGCTTTTGGCAGATGATTTGCATAGTGCACTTATATCAAAAGGGCTTATTGAGGAATAGAGTTTTAAATATTTAGGAGGATTATGATCGATATTATTTTTATTGGTAGCATTGGCTTATTGGCTTTTATTAGTATAGTGTCAGGAGTTCTTTTGATTTTGAAAAGTTTCCTTGGATATAGAGCACTTATCAATAGGTCAATGAATGAGGATTTGGAGGTGATTCGTGTAGCACAAAATCGTCAAGAACAAGGTCAAGCACCAGATGCATGGAAAGAAGAAATTGGAGCAATGGAGCAATTGTTAACATCACTTGCACAATTACGAGATCGTAAATCTTTTTTTAAAAAAATACTTTTTGGTAAGCCGACGATTGCTTTGGAAATTGCAAATCCTGCTGGAGAGGAAGAAATCTTTTTTTATGTTTCTATACCAAAGAAATTTCGTTCATCTTTGGAAAAGCAGGTGCATAGTTATTTTTCTGATTCTTTGATTGAAAAAGTGGAAGATTATACAATCTTTTCTCCTGGATCTGAAACTGTAATGAGTATTGTTACTCTTAAAAAACAAGATTTTTTGCCAATCAAAACATATGAGATGATGGAAAAGGATCCACTTGGTGAAATTACAAATGCGTTTAGTAAATTAGCAACAGAAGGAGAGGGTGCAACGATTCAGATTATATTGCGAGAACCTGAGGCTAGTTGGCGTAGTAAGGGTAAAAAGATTGCACATGAAATGCAACAAGGCAAGCAATTAAAAGATGTTGCAGGTTCAAATGTTATAGGTAGTGTAGTAAAAGAAGTCAATAAAACACTTTCACCACAATCATCAGATCAATTACAACAAGAAAAATATGTGCAACTCACACCAGAGGAGCAGGAGCTAGTAAAATCAATTGAATCAAAATCAGGAAAGGCTGGATTTCGAGCAAATATTCGTCTTATTGCCTCTGCAGAGACACAGGTACGAGCAGAGGAAATTTTGTCACATATGGAAAATGCATTTTCACAGTTTGAAAATCCAGATGTTAATCATTTTTCTGTGCGTCGTTTTTCTGCAAAAAAGATTAAGAAGCCAGCTTTTAATTATATATTTCGTGCATTTAATGAAGAACATGCAATTCTTTTGGGTGTAGAAGAGATTGCAAGTGTTTTTCATTTTCCAATTTCGACAACAGATACACCAAAAATTCAATGGCTCAAAGCAGGAAGTGCACCACCTCCAACAGATATACCAAAAGAAGGTGTATACATTGGAACGAATGATTATCGTGGAGTAAATACAGATATTTATCTTTCTGACAATGATCGTCGTCGACATTTTTATGTGATTGGGCAGACTGGTGCAGGTAAGTCAACGATTTTTGAGGAGATGGCAAAGCAAGATATCAAAAACGGTCGAGGCATTTGTTATATTGATCCACATGGTGAAGCGATTGAACACATTATGACAGCAATTCCAAAAGAACGTGCAGAGGATGTGGTATATTTTGATCCTTCAGATGTAGAACGACCATTTGGACTTAACATGCTTGAGTATGATGTAAATAAGCCGGAGGAAAAAACATTTGTCGTTAATGAAATTATTAATATTTTTGATGCACTGTATGATCTCAAAGCAACAGGGGGTCCGATGTTTGAGCAGTATATGCGCAATGCGATGCTTCTTATTATGGACGATCCAGAATCTGGCTCAACGCTTATGGAGATTCCAAAAGTTTTGGCAGATGAGAATTATCGTCGTATGAAATTGGAGAAATGTAAAAATGCAACAGTGCGGAGTTTTTGGATGGAGGAAGCAGAAAAAGCGGGTGGAGAAGCGGCGCTTGCAAATATGGTGCCGTACATTACGTCAAAATTGACGCCATTTCTCTCAAATGACATGATGCGTCCGATTATCTCACAACAAAAGAGTACATTGAATTTTCGTGAGATTATGGATAGTGAAAAAATTCTTTTGATTAATCTTTCAAAAGGTAAGATTGGTGAAACAAATAGTCATTTACTTGGTATGATTATTGTTGGAAAAGTGCTTATGGCAGCGCTTGGTCGTGTGGATATGGATGAAGATGATCGTAAGGATTTTTATATGTATATTGACGAATTCCAAAATGTGACGACTGATTCGATTGCACAAATTCTCTCTGAGGCACGTAAATATCGTCTTTCGCTTAATATTGCACATCAGTTTATCGGTCAGTTATCAGAAGACATCTCAAAAGCAGTTTTTGGAAATGTGGGATCGATGGCAGTGTATCGTGTAGGGCCGGAGGATGCAGAATTTTTAGAAAAACAATTTGCACCGGTATTTACATCACAGGATTTGATTAACGTAGATAATTATAAATATTTTGGACGATTATTGCTCAATGGTGTGTCAACAGCGCCATTTAATGTAAACGCTCCATTTCCAACCAAAGGAAGTAAGGATATTATTGAGCCAGTAAAAGAACTTTCGCGTTTGAAATATGGACGTGATCGAGATGTTGTTGAAAGAGAAGTTATGGCACGCAATATTCAACAGCAATCTATGAAAGAGGAAGAATCTGAACACTATTGGAAATAAAATAGAACGCAGGAGAAAAAACTTCACAAAAAATGAAAAAAGACAGGTTATTCACTTGTCTTTTTTTATGAAGGCATTTTAGTGAATATGTAAGTATAATACATTATTTTTGATATCTTGATTTTATTTAATAATCTTGACCAAAGAGTAAAGATGTTATATCATTGGTAACTACTGTTATATATATTTCTATTTATACTATTTATGGTTTCACGTAAAAAAACGACTAAAAAAACTTTATTAAAAAAGAAGAAAAAAACAAAAAAAGATCCTAACAGAATATTTATTCATAATGCACGCGTAAACAATTTAAAAAATGTTTCAGTTGACTTGCCACGTGGCGAGATGACAGTTGTCACAGGACTCTCTGGTTCTGGAAAAAGCTCTTTGGCATTTGATGTTATTTATGCTGAGAGTAATCGTCGCTTTATGGAAAGTCTCTCAACACATGCGCGTAGTCTCATGGGGGTGATGACAAAACCAGATGTTGATCGTGTGGAAAATATTTCTCCCGCAATTGCGATTGATCAGAAAAGTGTGAGTAAAACCGTACGTTCTACTGTAGGGACAATGACGGAGATTTATGATTATTTGCGTATACTTTATGCAACTATTGGTATACCACATTGTCCGTACACAGGTAAACCACTTAAAAGAAAAAGTACACGTGATATTGTTTCGCATATTATAGTTGCAGATAGCGGTACTGAGATTATGATACTTGCACCGATGATGAATGATCGAAAAAATAGTGACACATTAAAAAGTATTAAACAGGATGGCTATGCGCGTGTACGGTTCGATGGAAAAGTCATGTCTGTGGCAGAGGCTGAACTTGTAGTTGATGATGAAGTCTCTGCGCGTATTGATGTTGTAGTAGATCGTTTTGAGTATAAAAAAGATGAACTTGATCGAGAGTGTCTTATGGATTCGATTGAGACGGCAATTAAGCTTTCTGATGGTGTCTGTTTGGTGACCTATGATGGTGAGCGAGAAGAAGAATATTCGCAAGATTATTATTGTAAAGAATCAGGTTTCGTATTATCTGATATTTCTCCACGTAATTTTTCATTTAATAATCCTGATGGCGCATGTTCAGATTGTGATGGTCTTGGTGTAAAAAATGAAATTGATCCAACATTACTTATTCCAAATGATGAACTTTCAATAGAGGAAGGAGCAATTCATATTTGGAGTAAGTCTGGCGGTAAAAATACAGCATTTAGCAAACACAAAAAAAGCTTAGAAAAACTAGCAAAGAAACACAAATTTTCATTAGCAAAGCCAGTTAAAAAGATTTCGAAGGAAAATTTGTCAGTTATCTTTTATGGTAGTGATAAATCAGTTAATGATGATTTTAAAGGTATCGTATATGATCTAGAAGAACGTTACAAAAATACAAAATCTGAGTACATGCGAAAAGAACTTGAAAAATACATGGTGGAACGTGTGTGTTCTTCGTGTGAAGGAAAGCGTCTTAAAAAAGAATACCTTGCTGTTACAGTTAATAATAAACAAATTCATGATTTTGTTTCTGTGGCACTTTCTGATTTTGTTGGCATGATGGATGATCTTAAAGAAATAGAAGGGTTATATGAAGAAGAAAAAACTGCTGTTGAGACATTGGCAAATGAAATGCAGATTCGTGCGCAGGCTTTGTGTGATGTAGGTGTGGAATATCTTACGCTTGGACGATCAAGTAACACGTTATCTGGTGGTGAAGCACAACGTATTCGATTGGCAGTACAAATCAAATCGGATCTCACAGGTGTAATTTATGTACTTGATGAGCCGACAACAGGTCTACATAGTCGAGATACAGTTCGACTTCTCAATGCAATGAAAAAGTTGCAGGTAGCAAATAATACCCTGATTATTGTGGAGCATGATGCAGATGTCATGCAACAAGCGGATTGGATTATTGATATGGGTCCAGGTGCTGGAGATGATGGTGGAGAGTTGGTATATTCTGGCACATTGAAAAAGATGATCGAAGCGAAAACAACTACAGCAAAATATATCTCTGGAAAATTACATGTATCCGAAAAGAAAAAGCTTCGAAAAGGTGCAAAAAAGAAGATTTCTGTAAAAAATGCAACGGAAAATAATTTGAAGAACATATCTGTTGATTTTCCATTAGGAAAATTTATCACAGTTTGTGGTGTGTCAGGTAGCGGTAAGTCCACACTAGTGCATTCTATTCTCTCAAGAGTTTTGGCACAAAAATTTCATCGTTCTACAGTTGAACCAGGGACACATGGTTGTGTGACAGGTCTTGGAAATATAAACAAGGTGATTACGATTGATCAAAATCCAATTGGTCGTACACCACGATCAAATACTGCAACGTATACTGGTGTGTTTACACATATACGCGATCTCTTTGCATCAACGGATATGGCAAAGGAAAAAGGTTTTGATGCAAGTCATTTTAGTTTTAATATGCGCGGTGGTCGTTGTGAAGTGTGTCGAGGGGATGGTTCAGTAAAGGTGGAGATGCATTTATTACCCGATATGTATGTGCCGTGTGAGGCGTGCGGTGGTAGTCGATATAGTAGTAAAATTTTGGATGTAGAGTATAATGGTGTAACGATTTCTGATGTGTTGGACATGAGTGTTGATTATGCATATGAATTTTTCAAAGATCAACCACTTATCAAAGAAAAACTTTCTGCTATGAAACGTGTTGGACTTGGGTATATTCAGCTCGGACAAAGTGCAACAAATTTGTCTGGCGGTGAAGCGCAACGCATTAAATTGGCAGCGGAGCTTGCACGAAAATCAACGGGGAAGACATTATATATTTTAGATGAGCCAACTGCTGGATTACATTTTGATGATGTTAAAAGGCTTTTGGTAATGTTGGATGATCTTGTTGATAAAGGAAATACTGTTTTAGTTGTAGAACATAATATTGATGTAATCAAACATTCTGATTGGATAATTGAGCTTGGTCCAGATGGCGGTGAGCTTGGTGGTGAGATTGTGTTTGAAGGTGTACCAAAAGACTTGAAGAAAAAGAAAAAAAGTCCAACAGCAAATTTTATATAAATTAATTAAATTAAAAAAATGATAAACGATATCTTGTAGGGGGAGATATTGTTTTCATTTTATGCAATTTATCGTGAATAGAAATCTTGCGAAAAATATTGTTGCAACAATTACATATTATGATGTTTTGGATTATCCACTTACTTCATTTGAAGTATGGAAACATCTTATTGATTCACAGGCGAGTCAAAAAGCTAAACGATATCGATTGAGTGATGTTGATATTTGTTTACAGGAGGTTGCATTGAAAAAGTATATTTCAGAAAAAAATGGATTTTATTTTTTGTGTGGACGGGAAAAATTGATCAAAAAAAGAAAAGAGCGAGAAATTATTAGTTTACAAAAGATTAAAAAATTACAAAGAATTGTATCAATCTTGCGATTTAGTCCATTTGTGCGAATGATATGTGTAACAGGGCGACTTGCATATAAAAATTGTGAGGAAAATAGTGATCTAGATGTTCTTGTAGTATATAAAAGTGGGCATATTTGGACTGGACGATTTTTTATTACGGTTTTATCACACGTAATTGGCGTACGTAGATATGGAGATAAAACATCTGATCGTGTTTGTTTGAATTATCATATTACGACGGAATCATTAAGTGTGCCAACACGTGATCTTTTTGCAGCACATGAATATTCTTTTATCTTTCCGCTTTATGACAATAATAATTTTTTTGAAAAATTTTGCGAAGAAAATATGTGGATACAAAATTATAAACCACAGTATTCTTGTGAATATAAAAAACATGTTTTGACTGTGGGAGATTATTTTTTTGGTATGATTTTGCGATCATTATTTGAAATAATATTTGCTGACAAAGGTATGGAAAATCGATTGCGAGATTTTCAAGGAAAAAAGATTGCAAATAATCTTAACACATCGCTTGAAGGGGCAATGATTTTATATAATGATCGTCATCTGGTCTTTTTACCAAGACCACATGGACCAGAAGTTTTTGAAGAATACAAAAAACGATTGGATGCGTTGGAAATTGATTTATAAATGATGTGAATCACATAAAAGCCCCTTACAATTGAGAAGTTGTAAGGGGCTAGTTTTAGCAAGCTGGGACACAACCGTATTCTTGTGAACCAACTAACGGAGCCATTGCTCCATGAAGCTTTGCAACACTATCAGGTTGAAAAGTGTACAGAAATGCGAGTTTCATTGCAGTACCAAAAGTATTTCCACTATGATTGTCTTCGAGTTCAGGTATTACTTCTTTTTGCTCTTCAAATGACATCGCAGACAGTTCGTGAAAAAGAAACTTAACTCTCATCGTGTATTTTTTTTGATACTGCTCAACGGTTAAACCGTCGTCTTTTGCTTCTTGTTGCAACTTAGTATTTATTGCATTATATATCACAATAGCTTGTTCGCAACAAAAAAGCTCATACTTCTCATATTTCCAACGAAAGTCGGGATTGTTTTTTCTGAATTTCTCAATCCTTTTTTGAAAGATATGTGGTAGTTTGTTAAATCGTTCATCAAGATTTGACCGATCTCTTTCAAACTGTTCTTGCATTTCTTTTTCATGTTCTTCAGCCTTTGTGCGGAGTTGTTTTTGATAGTCTTGCTTTGTTGAATAAAAACATTCAACACCATTAATATCAAGACCTCTCACTGATCTTCCAATACCCTCTCCATAAAAACGGGCAATATCACCAATACGTGGGGAAACGCCCCATTTTTCATCAAGATAAAATGACCAACCATCTTCTGTAGTAATAGAAGATGTATTTACAGAGGTAATAACGTAATCTGTAAATTCTTTATCTTTTGCCATTTTTTTAGCAAGTTCCAAAGCTTTGCGAGGATTACGAATTCCTCGATATGGAGTTGAAGGATTTCTCCCTCTCCCTCTTTTGGATTTTTTCGCTGCATGCGCAATAACATATTCAGCCGACCACGGATATAACTGGGTTATCTGACTTTTTTTCATTTCTTTTCTTCCTAAAATAGTGGGTTGCCTTATTTTATAGCCTTAAAGAACATCAAGGAATTGTAATATAGGAAATGCAATAATTTCTTGAATCCAGCTTAAGAACTATTGACAAAATAGTTAAAATATGATATTATATTCGGTTAATTTATTTCAGATATTTTTGATCTTAAGTAATTAATTGAGTGAATATGTATTATTTTAGCGTAATTTCAATATTTATTTTTAGTGCTTTTTTTCTTCCAATTAGTGTAATTGCTGGTAACGGTGAAGAAATCGAAGGAAAAACAATGGACGTTCTTAACGTAGTATATGATTATGAACATCAAAAGGAATATCAAGTAGATGGAAATTCTATGGCAACACTTGGATTTCCTCATGAGTCATTTGTGAATGTTGTGCCAGCTTCAGATTTTCATGTTGGAGATGTGATTGCATTTACATGCACACATGAAAAATGTGATGGTGCATATATTAAAAGAATTACACGAAAACAAGGATCATGTTATTGGGTAGAAGGTCGTCGAGATAAGTGGAAAGAAGATGGAAGAACGTTACAATCAATGGATTCACGAACGAGTTATGGATGGTTATGTAATGATGATATTGATATTATGGGCGTTGCATTTCCTAAATCTGCGTAAATGATATAATCAAAAACCGCCAACACACGTTGGCGGTTTTTTTGTGTTTTGTAATGCTTTATCGTTTTTTTGCGTTTTCTTGTGCGAGGTTGTCAATCCATTCAGCAGCTTTGTCTTTGCCACCGAGTCCAAATGCGAGACCACCAGCAATAGCAAGCATTGCAACAATGCCAGTAAACAAAATATGAATGAGTTCTTGTGCAATATTGAGCTGTGATAATGCTGCCATTATCGCAAAAATAACAATTACCCATTTTGCAAGTGCTGATAAGACACCTGCTGCAGCAGTTGCAATCATGTGTGATGCTTTGATAGATTGTTCTACGAGGTTGCCGACAAAATTGCCAATAATGAGTCCAACAGTCAAAACGATAATTGCGACAATGACATTTGGAATGTAGTTAAGGATATCTGTGAGAAATACAGATACTGCAGTTAACTGTAACATTGTCGTAACAGTTAAAATGACCACAATGATAAAAAACCATTTTACCAGCCATCCAATTACATCAGAAAATGCATAGGATACACCTGCTTCCTCAATTTTTTTCGTCAGACCAGTTTTGGCGATGAGCGTATCAATTGGTGTCATTTTGATGAGTTTTTTTACAAGTTTACCCAATGATCCAGCGATGAGAAGTCCAATGACGAGGACTAGTAATGTGATAACGATACGTGGTGTGTATGCCATAACAATATCCCACATGTCTAGTGTTGATGTGGCGAATGTGTTGTTCCACATGTTAAATTCGTTCATGTTGTATGATTTTAATGAATTATATGAGAATGTAAAAACATTTTCTCTATATTATTATAGAATGCTATAGGAAGAATAACAAATATTTGTCATGCAAATATTGGGGTACTATAAAGCAAATGGTTTATCTTTTAAACAAATATTTAAGTAATTAAGCGGATTATCAAAGATTTTATCTTTGCGAAAACGAAGACAAAAT
>PDPP01000027.1 GCA_002747515.1 Candidatus Moraniibacteriota bacterium | reverse complement strand
CGCGCAAGACCCATCGCGAGAAGTAAAACAATGCTACAAATGCCACCATATTTCAGTATGTTTTTCATCATATGCTTTTTCGCAATCACAAAGTGTTTTCATTGTATCGCATTTCCCTACGCAAAACCAGAGCTATGTGTAATTGATAATTTGTAATCAATAATTTGTACTTTTACCTTAACACTTATAACTTATCACTTGTCTTGGGATCCTGAAACAAGTTCAGGATGACACGATGAAATTCAGAGATGTAAAAAGGATGTCATGCCGGGCTTGGTCCGGCATCTCTGAACCTTTGGTTCAGCCTCACTTAAACTTTTTCGAGACCCTGATACACGTTTAGGGCACGGATGTATTTTTTGGGATCCTGAAATAAATTCAGGATGACAAAAATTTTTACGGTATTTCGAAACACATTCAATTATGACACTTAGAAAAAGATGCGATCAATCGCGTCTCTACACTTTTGATTTAATACTTATTACTTACCATTTATTTTTGGGTTTTGAAACACGTAAAAACCGTATCACGAATTAATGGTATAATATTATTATGATAATCGATTAATCACATCTTCTATGAAAAAGAGTATCACAATGATTGGTGTTATTGTGTGTGCATGCGTTTTGGCGGGATGTCACTTGCCCAAAATGCAAAGCAAAACCGCACCGCAACAAAAACATCCACAAAATATCATCGAAGAAAAAAATTCTACAAAAAAAGACGTCCGTGATATAACAACACCGGATAAAAACACTCAAGCGGAAGAAAATATACAAAAAAATGAGCACGAAAAAACTGTCAGCAATGGCGAAAAATCAAAAAAAGTGACAATTTCCGTACCCTACATTTTCGGCGAGGGAGATATTGGTTGTGGTGTCGGGATCAAATTCGTGTCCTATCAGGTTCCCTACACAAAAGGCGTACTCAACGCCGTGTATACCAAACTTTTTGATCGCTCACAAGACATTGCGCCGGAGTATACCGGATCATTGCGCCTTGCCGGAACTACAGGAATTAATTGATCAAGCGGCATTCCAATTTGACACCGTGGACACCGTGATGGTGTACCTCAACGGTGAAATCTATGATTGGTGCGAAAAAGATCTCTCCGGCGGAGAAACAGGATGCCCGGTGGAGAAACAATTGTGGATTGATAAAAAGGAGAAATAACGAAATCGGAAACGATGATTTCACTGCTCATCAATTAATTATTTCAAAACTTCATTCAAAATTGTACCCGCACAATTTTCATCGCCTTTTTGAAAAATGGCAACATGAACATCATTCGCATCCACAAAGACACTTTGTCCAGATGACGATTGTAGAAATGTTCGTCAATAAATCGCACTCCGATATTCCAGTTTTCCACTTCCTTGCCGCTTTTGATGCCCCACTTGAATTGCGCGTCGTATTTTTTCACATCGGCGTGTTTATTGGAATTTTTAGCCACAAACGGCGACATCGCCTCAAAAATCATTTCCGATCCGGGGAAGTGTTTTTTGATATTTGTGAAAATTGATTGCACTTCCGCTTCGGTAAAATACATGAACAACCCCTCGGCGATAAACAAAATTGGCTTGTCTTTCGGAATTACATCGTTCCACGAAAAGTCCAACGCTGATTTGCTAATGAACTGATATTTTTCCGTTGGCGTGAAAAAATTTTTGCGCAGCGTAATCGACTCCGGCACATCCAAATCAAACCAGTGCACCTGATCATTATCCAAGCGATAATAGCGCGTATCCAACCCACACCCCAAATTCACCACCGTACCATCGGGATTTTTCTCTAAAAACTCTTGCGTCAGTTCATCCAAAATCTCAGTGCGAATCGCCACGCCTTTTTGTGAAGCGATTGACACCTCGCCTTTTTCTTTGGCATTAGATTCGATTTGCGCGACAATTTCCACTGACTTGGGATCGTTAATAATCCCGTTTTCCAGTTTCGTTTCATTGCTCCGCGCCCGTAGCGGAATAAGCAACGTCTCCGGTACACTTTTGAGTTTGGGAAATACTTTTTGCATAGTATTAAATTAATAAGTTAAAAAATATTTAAAAAATTATACGCTCGCGCACAAGCAACTACTAAACTTTCTAAAATAGTGTTATTAACACTGCTCCTATAATCATTAAAATCGCTGATAAAACGATTCTCCTTGTCAATCTTTCTTTAAAAAAAATCAACCCGATGATCAAACCAAATATAGGCATTACACGTTTGATTGCGAACACATTTGCAACTAGCCCTGTTTTCAATGCAATGTTTATGCATCCATTTTCCATGACTATCAAGACACCGGCAAGTACAATAATGAACAGCAACTTACTGTCTGCGATAACTCTTCTGAGCATATTTTTTTCTCGAAAGAGAAAAATCATCAGAAGAAATCCAAGACTAATAAGCAGGTGCACAACCATAGAGGAGAATATTGGGCTACTTTCTGCTATGGAGATTTTGGTAGCCGTCGGTGCTATTGTATAACAACCAATTGTCACCAAAAAATATTTAATTCCCCGGATTGTGGGTTTTCCATTATCACCTTTTTTCTTTTTGCTTATAATAATGGAGCCAATGACAACAATGATAATACCGACTAGGGCAATTCCAGAGGGAAATTCATTAAGCAGAATTGCCGGTGGAATAATCATTGACAGCGACGTCAAGGCCATAAAAGGAGTGAGAACGGAAAAGTTCATCAGATCTAGTGCTTTATACATAAAGTACACTGCCAAAACATTCAGTCCGGCATACCAAAACATCGCATACCAAAATCGCAATGATAAATCTGGGTGCCAAAACGATCCCTCTACGCTAAATTGAATGAAAGCAAAAATAATGCCTGCAACTAGAAAAGAAACAAACCCTATGACGTTATTTATCCTCGGCACCTGGAGTAACTTCTTTTTTAATGCCATTGAAACTGCTTGCCCCAAAGCACCACATAGAGATAACAGGACCCACATAATGTCTATTCTTAATTTTAAGTTTTAAGGCGAAAAGTACACATCTTTTACCACCTCATTAATACTTCGCCTTTTTCTTTAGTGTTAGATTCGATTTGCGCGACAATTTCCACTGATTTAGGATCATTAATGATCCCGTTTTCCAGCTTCGTTTCATTGCTCCTAGCCCGTAGCGGAACAAGCAACGTCTCCGGCACGGCGCAAAGTTGCGGTTTGATTTTTGACATAAGCGTGATTTAATAATTAGAAGTCACTAAAAGTTACTCAAATTTTTTCCACCCGCCTCCCTCGGAAATAACTACCACCTCTTCGCCATTCACAACGACAGCGCTGTCATCGTCCAATGCATAAATTGGGTGAGGTACCTTGCTTTTAATCGCCTTTATATTTTCCTCATTGACATAGGGAAAATCGGTAGAATTAAAGTGCGGTCTGACATAAAAATTAGTATAGGCAAGCGCTTGATCATCTTGCATGCTATCACTTGTATAGTATAAACGATAGTCCCGAGAAGAAAGATAGAGCGTTGGGTTTGTAATCATACTACCGGCACTAATTCCTGCGTAAATTCGCGTCTCTAATAATTTCGGCAAATCCTTTTCCAGTCCCGATTTTTTCACCCACTCAAGCAAATAGCCAGAATTGCCACCACCAAAAAACAAAACATTGGCCTTTTCTAATCTTGGCAGCCACACATCCCTCGGAAGCGCCGAGATATCAACAATATCAATATAACCTGCGATATTTTTGATATTATTCAGATGATTAATCAACCATTTCTTGCCATCATCTTCAATGTTGGCAGCAGTGGGAATAAACGCAATTCTAATTTCCTCGACACCCTTTCCCACGAAACGAACAAATTCGTTTTTGAGCGTCAGATTGGACAATCCATTGGAAGTAAGAAACAGTTTCATGGGTTTATGTAATCTAATTTTTATGATTTTACTCTCTGCAAAAGTTCTTTAATTATCTTTCGATCCTTTACTTGTGAAATTGCAAAACTTTTTTTACCGGCATCTTTAAGCGATGCGCCGATATGGTAGCACAAACAATGATCTATAATCAAAAACCGATCATGGAATGTGTGTATTCTATGAACAGATAGATACTTGTACTGTGCATTAAATTTCCCTATATCACGTTGTGACAATTTCGCATTTTTGGAAGTATAAAGGTTGATTGTCACTCCGTTTTTTCTTTTACATAAAATATTCAAAGTATCTACATCCACATAATTATCAATCAAAATAATTTCTTGATTAGCCTTTTTTATGATTTTTACAAGCAATGCAAAGGCATCATAAATATGTCCATTGAAAAATAATTTGTGCTCCATTTCTTCCTTTTTTGCAAGAGAGCGAAAAATGCGAGTAAATTTTTGATCTGATTCCAACTGTTTTAATTCTACTCGCGATATGCGTGCAAACAGTTCTTGATTTCCCTCCAAAAATCGGCGCATATGTACAAATGCATCTATAATTTCGATACTCATCTCAACCGCAACATCACTACGCAAAACCGCTGAGAGCATTGCGACACCTTGTTCGGTAAAAACATATGGTCGATATCTTCTCCCACCATAATCACTTAATACACTTGAGGTCACAATTTGTGACCTCAAGTTTTCAAATTCTGCCCCTGTCAGTTGAAACATAAATGAATCAGGAAACCTATTGATATTCCTTTTCACTGCTTGGTTAAAAACTTTCGTTTCTACTTGATATAACATCGCTAAATCACTGTCGAGCATGACTTGTTTGTCCCTTATTATATAAATAAGGTTATTGATTTTATTTTTGGTTGTCAGCGCATTTTTTTTCATAGAATCAAGGCTGTCAGTTGATATATATTAATTATAGCACACAGACAATCTTTTTTGATGTGCGTGATCCACAAGTAGGAATTTTAGAAAAATCATTTACAAAGCGTATGCGTGTATACAAAAAACAACACAAGGCAGGTGAAATTGTGCTAGATTTTAGCGCATGAGACAACTGCTTTTTTCCAACTCCAGCAATTTCTCCTTTGTTGCGCTGCCGCCGGCGTAGTTGCCGATGGTGCCGTTTGTGTAGATAATGCGATGGCACGGGATAATGAGGGCGATGGCATTGCCACTGGTGGCGGATGCGACCGCGCGGACGGCTTGCGGTTTGCCGATTTTTCGTGCAATGTCGGCATAGGACGCGGTGTGTCCATACGGCACACACTGAATTGCGCGCCAAACACGTTTTTGGAAATCGCTCCCGACCGGCAGAATTGGCACGGGAAAATCCTGTTGCGTGCCTGCAAGATATGCGTCAATGTGTTTTTTGGTTTCTTGAATCACATCATCTTTTCGCTCTACAAAATCAGCTCGCAAACCTTTTCTGATTCTTCTGTCCACCATTTCTCTCTTTGCACGATGCCGAAAATCCACGATACAAATTTTCTCTGCAAAACTACCGATGATTAGTTCACCGATGCTGCTTTTGTGATAGGAGATGTGGATGTGATCTCTATTCATTCTTTGAATATAAAGTAAAAGACGTTCTCAACTTTTGGAATTTACAAAACAATTTTTCCAAAACACTTAATCCGTTTGTTTTTTACTGTACCGTATTGTTTTTGCTAGTTGTTGTTTTAACTCAATAGCATTCGGCCATTGAGTTAATTTATGTAAATCATGTTCAATGCTATATAAATCTAACCTTTGTTTTAAATTTTTAAAAGCAAACATCTTCGGATAAAATTCTTCAATCCATTCCAATAAATGCGTGTAATCCTCCTTCTTTGCAAACTTCTCACATTCCTCGGACATGTATTTTTGTGGCTGCTCCATCATTCGTTTGAAAATATCCAAACCAAAATCAATTGACGCTAATTCGGTTCTTTCAAAGTCTAAGATTCCTACAATGTTATTATTCTTGACTAAAATATTGTCAAAATGTGCATCCCAATAAACAAACGCAATTTTTTGTTCGTCTAAAGATATTGCATTTTCTTGAACAAATTTTTGAATTTCTACTATAACGTCTTTTGTAAGAATATTTTTTGTTTTTAACTCTTGTAGTGATTTTTTGATTTTTGATAAAATAACATTTTTCCAATTTATTGTATGAGACACATGAAAATTCTTGGCGTATTCTCTATAATCTGCATCATTGATTTTTTGTAAAATGTTACACAATTGATTTATAACATTTTTTCTTTCAGCATTCGTCATCACATGCCACTTTGTGTATAAATTATCCCCGATAATTTTGTAGTATATGATAAAATTTTTATTATACAATGTCTTCGTATCATCATATGTAATAACCTGTGGAACAGGGATGATATTTTTGAAAAAATTATAGAAAAAAGCTTCTTTTGCAAAATTCTTTTCATTGGCTTCATTTTCACATACTTTCAGAATAAATGTGTTGTTAATCGAATACACTGTATTAGTAAAACCAACTGTCATTTTTTCTACAGACTTTACTTCTCCAAGATTATTTCCAGTAAATATTTTTTGTATTATTTGTTTACTCATACCAGATTGCATGGTTCTTGTCTTAATATATTGAAGTATATATTTTTGAAGAGTTATTTTTTACTTCACACCTTTCTTATGCTTTTTGATTTTTTGCTTACCGATTTCCAT
This sequence comes from Candidatus Moraniibacteriota bacterium, assembly GCA_002747515.1. Taxonomy (GTDB): domain Bacteria; phylum Patescibacteriota; class Minisyncoccia; order Moranbacterales. The sequence goes on along the minus strand of PDPP01000027.1, from coordinate 2,701 downwards.
TTTTTTGCCTCGCTTATTTCAATATTTCTGTTCTAAATTTCTCCGCCTTTTCAAAGACAAGTGGAAGCGGTGAACAAATATTATTATTTTCTTTCAAAAATTGTGCTAATTCAACCAGTGTTAGCCATTGAAAATCCACAACTTCATTGTCTATAAATTCTGTTGTTGTATCGTGCACAACAATAAATCCCAAACCAACCCACTCGTTGTTTTCCTCCGTTTTGTAAAGAAATTTATCAAAAATAAACCCCGAAGGTGTTTTGGTTTTGTGTACTAAATCAATAAATTCGTTCTGTGATTTTGTCATAGTGATATCAATGCCAATTTCTTCTCGCGCTTCCTTGGCTAGATTTTCTTCAAAATCTAAAAAACGAAAACTGTCACCTTCGCGGACATAGCAATTGTGTCCGGCTACACCCATATCCCACCTTCCGGCACTGAATTCATCTTTCATTTGAGGATTTTTTCGTTGAATGCCGTATTTTCCTGATTCCCAATGATACACCATTGACCAAGTGCTATAATGCGTCAGTTGCGTTCGCACACCATTTAGATGTGCATGCTCCTTGGAAATTGGACCAATGACATTGCCCCCCCTATCGCAATGCACGATATATTCAATATCGTCTCGCAGTAACTTTTTTGACATATTTGTTATTCTACTATAACTATTTCACATCATTTTTTCTACCACTGCAAAAAACTATGCACTTTGGTCAATAAACGTTTTGACTGCATCAAGATCTTTTGTGTCTTTGTTGTAATGCAGCGTTTTAATTCCGACAGACCGCGCACTTTTTACAGCATCCTCATTATGTTCAAAATATATGACATCATCCGGTTCTAGGTGAAAATGTGCAAGCATTTTTGTGAAGTATAGCGAGTCGGTTTTTTCCGGATTGTGCTTCAATGTAAAAACTTCATATGGCATATGATCCAGTCCAAAAGTTTTTACCTGTTCGTCATCTGCATTTGTGAGAATAATTTTTTGCTGCGGATATTGTTCAAGGAGTTGATGCATTTCTGTAAATATGCCTTCACCCTCAATGACAAATGTATTCACTGCGTCTACAAGTATGGTTTTCATAATGAATATCGTTATATTTTTACTTCACATTCTTCTTATGTTTTTTGATTTTTTGCATCGCCCAGTCGTAGTGGCTGGAAGTGGATGAAACGCAGTAACTGCCCACGCTGGTGGTGCCGGTCCATGGGAAATATTTTTTGGTAAAAAGTTCTTTGTCGCTAAAAGAATCGATGAGTTTCATCACATCTTTGTGTGATTTTTTAAACATTTTCAGCGCTTTGTCATAGGATGTTTTTTGATGTTTTTCCCAAAAGCCCACATTCATCGGTGCAATGTCTTTGAATGTGTACGGCGCGGGCAAAAAATCGACGCGTTCTCCTTTTTGATTTTTGGTAATCCAGTTGATCAACAACTGATGCCATTCATACAAGTGCACCAAAATATCGCGCACATTTTTATCTCTTTTCCAGTGCGCTTCTTTCAGTTTCGGATTGTCTGAAAAATCAAACGGTGTGTTAAATTCTTCTTCACTCATATCAGCAATCATCGTCAATAACTTTTCGTAGTTCTCATGCGATGCGCTGATTAAATCTTTTTTGGTTTGTGGTCGTGGCATAGGTTTTTGGGTTAGTAATAATGTTATTGTTATTATATCAAAAAGAATTGAAACCAAAAAACGTGACTTTTACGGCAAAATTTGCTAATATAGAAGCATCAAGACGAAAAGGGATCTGAACGGTGTAAGTGCCTAAGGAGCCCTTTTTTTATTTCTTTTGTTACAGAAGATGTTTTTATTTGATATGCTAATCAAATCTTTTTTGATTTTGCTATAGACTTACTGCCGTGCTTTGCACAAAACACTGGTCACAAGCTCAATCAAGAATCCATAAATCATCCCCATAATCACCGTTGAGGAAAACATCATCATCGGCGTAAAGTCGGGATTGACCACACTCATCGCGCCAAAAGCGTTTGGCAAACTGAACAAAAATCCCATCACAATTCCGTGAATGCTCCAGTGTTTCATTGCAAAACGACTCACTCCAATCGCCACACCAATCAAAAATCGACCCGAAACAATGCTCGCCGCAATCGGCAGCACCACGCTCCCACCGCTGGACGCAAACGCCAGACAAATAAATCCGCACACTAGGCCCAAAACGCCAGCGATAATTAGTCTTTTCATTTTCATATTTTTATCATTAATGATTATTGCTTTAATTATATATATATATATCATTTTGCAAGCTCATACACTTACATTGCACAAAAAACAAAGCTTATTCTTTTTTAAAACACTTCTTTACTAGCTTATCAAAATCACTTTCAAAAAGCTGGTCTTGTGTGATGCGGTATTTTTCAAATTGCGTTTCGGCATGGAGTTTTGCTTCCTCCTGAGTAATTTTTCCCTTGCTTCTTCTTGGGTAATTTTTCCCGCGTCGGTCAAAATTTCTTTGCCGTTAAATTCCAAAAAAGAATCCAGTCGCGTTTTCCAATCTTCCATCGTCATCGGGATATTACGCTCGGCTTGCATTTCCGCATAATCCAAATACATTGATACCAACCGTTCCAAAAAATCCATTTCTTTCGGTGAAAGATAGTTTTTGGCAACAGATACATCATATTTTTGAATTTTACCATCCGGCGCAGCATCCCATGTCGTCAAACCCATAT
>PDPP01000038.1 GCA_002747515.1 Candidatus Moraniibacteriota bacterium | reverse complement strand
TCCCGCCGCAACATGATCCACGCGTTGCCACAATTGATTTTTATATGTTTCAAACAACTCCTCATGTTCCGTAATATTTTGCGATGGATGCAATGCCCGCGATACTTTTCCCAAAATCCCTTCATTTTCATCCTCGATTGGTGAAAACGGTACAACAACATAAAAATATTTACTCATGATGTTGGTAATTTCCGTCAAATTCTTAATAAATTCCCGGTATTCCGCAATTTGAATGCGCAATAATTCGCTACGTTGTTCTTTTTCATGCTCTTTGAGCATGTCAATGTATGGCAAAATATTCAATCGACGTGAACTCACAACAATTTGCACGGAAAAATCCAAAGAATTGAGAAAATTCTGATATGCACCGATAATTGCGGTTTGCTCATCAGATGATTTAAGGTCAAAATTGATCGATGACACCAAAAGCACTGCGCGCAAAGAACCATCATTTAGCACAACAACACCATCTTTAATGGTTTTAATATCAACGTATTTCAGTGTACTTGTCCCGCTTTTATTGTTTTTTGGTGCAATGCCCATATTTTTAACAATCAATCATTTATTTTTTGTTTTTTTGCGCCAAACGTTCCTTCATGAGTTTTTGTAGGCGCGCATTTCGCTCCACACCGCGACTGTCCAATGTGCGTGCAATTGCGGAAACATCATCTGTGGTAATATCTTTTTCTTTTTTCACAGCCGTAATTTTCATTTCTTTTGTTTTTTGTTTTTGTGGTGTTTTTTGTACTTCTCGCTGCCATGTGTAGAGACGCGGCCGAAATATAAAATGGATTCCATACCCCAAAAATTCAACCATTGTCACACCAGCCGGTTTGGCAAATGCCAATGCACCAAATATCGGTACCAAAAACCCAATATGTTTCCATGTCAGTGGGCCGGCAATACGATCTTCAACATCAACATATTGTGGAACAACTTTCATATTTTTCTTTTTCTTTTTTACAACACCATTATATCACATTTTTTATATGAAGAAAAAGAATATTTTACTCTTCCATTGAGTGTTTTTCTCCAATCGGTGTGATGGTAAACCGATTTATTTTTTTATTTTCTTCTGTTTTTTCTTGTTCAACCGGTAACACATGATTTGATGTAAATGTCATATTTTGTGTCGGTTGCGGTGTTTTTTGTGTCGGTTGCTGTTTACTGTGAACCTGTGTTTTTTCCATAGGCGTTGTTGGTAATGTATCTACAGCATTCGAAACAGATGTTGCATCCTGTTTTACAGCGGTTTTTTTAGGAAGTTCTTTTTTTGTGTGTGTATGAATTGATCCATACAAATCAGTGCGATTTTTATAAATTTCATCCTCCATCGTACCATGTTGATCCGATACACCTACCACCGTCACTTTTTCCACACCTTCACCAATATTGCGCGGTACATCAATGTTTTGTTGCATGTCGCGAATAACTGCATTAATTTTATCGGTTTTTTGTCGCAGTTCCTCTTGTTCTTTTTGAATCTTTTTTTGTATTTCCTCCTGTTTTTCTCGCGCAATCATATCTTTTACCGTCGCGGTTTTTACGGGATTTCGCGTAGATAATCCACGCTTATTGTTTTTAAGAGAATGTGGTTTTTTGCCCATTTCCCGATCAATTTTCGCATGATCTTTTGCAGTAATTTGTATCGGCGCATTTTCTTGCACCGCTTTTGGTGACACTACCATACTATCGCGCTTTTGCATATTTTTTGAAAAATATGCCAATTCCGCCGTCACATCACGCAGTACCGCTTCTTTTTGGGCAAAATCATCTTCTTTTTGTTTTTTATGTAATGTAAGTTTTTGTTGTGCGGTGTGTATTTTTTGCGATTTTTGCACCGCTGTGGATTGCGGAGTTGGTTTTTCTTCTTTTTTTTGCGATGTGTGCTGTGACTTTACAATCGGTGTTTTTTGTGATTGCTGTGATACCATTGTTTTACGGTTTATTGTTTGTGGAAAAACAATGTGTTGCGCCTGTATATCAATCGATATTTTCACATCCTCATCACGTGATGTGAGCACATATGACAAGTCATTACGTTCTTTTTGTGAAAGGTATTTCGTTGCTTCTGCACGAAAAAGAAATGTTCCACGCTCAATATCATCATGTTTACGCACATCGGTATTTTTTTCATACACCATAATCCAATTTTTCACCGTCGGCTTCAATGGTTGAAGAAACGGTTTTGCGATAATCGGATTTTGCGTCACGTTTTGTTGTAAAACACCGGGATATTTTTGTATCGCTTCATTTAACGTCATTTTTTTATACCGGTTTTTTTGTTTTTCTTGCTCTTCTTTATTCGGATCAATAGCACGTAATTTTTGCAATAATATCTTTGCTTCCGGTTCTCGTATGCGACACAAATCCATTATACTACTCACAAAACCCTCTTCTGTCACATCACGAAAAAAATACTTTCGTACCAAGTGCGAAAATTCTTCCGTCTGTGTCGTTCAATGTCATAAATAAAACGCACCAAGACATCCGATGTGAGAATATCTTGTGTTTTTTGCGGCAATGCATCAATACGCTGCCGAAATACCGTAAAATCATTATCTCCTGCACAATTCTGTTCATAGTACAAGAGAACGGGATAGTATTTTGTTTTTTTACGAAAGTCTTCCACGAATTATATATTTTTGTTTTTTATATCATTCTACATATTCCTTTCCTATTATATCACATATTTTCTTTGATGGTATAGACGGCTTTTATGAAACAGATGTAGTAGAAAAATAATATATTATATATAATTTGTTATTACTATTAGTATTGTGGATATGTGTGTAGTGTGGAAAAAGAAGATGAAATGTACAATGTGCGGTATTGACAAGTCACATGTCGATTTGTGGAGAATGTTGTGGATAGAGAAAAATCACAGACTTTCTCTTGTTATGCACAGTATGTTATTTTTATACACAGTTATTTTCACAGGTATTCCCGTAAATATATACACAATAATCACAGGTTATCCACGGTTTTGTGTGGATAATGTGTATATTTTTTGGTATAGTAAAAAATATGGATCGCAAAACATTTTCTATTATACAACAAACACCGGAACGTTTGGATAAAATTCTTGCCAAAAAATACCCGCAATATACCCGTGGGGAAATTATTCGCATGATCAAAACTGGTGCGATTACCGTTAACGATATTACTGTAAAACCGCATTACATTCCGCAAAAAGGGGATAAAATTACAATTACCCCGCCACAACAAGAAAAAATATGCCCGCAAACACGAAAAAAACTCGATATTATCGCGGAAAATGCCGATTTTATGGTGATAAATAAACCTTGTGGCATGCAAGTGCACCCAAGTCACGCCAAAGAAACAGATACACTGGTTCATGTGCTTGTTGCGCATAATCCGCACATTCGCGATGTGGGCGAAGATCCGCAGCGCCCCGGGATTGTGCATCGGCTGGATAAAGATACAACCGGCGTGATGGTTATTGCAAAAAATAACCATACATTTAATGCTCTCAAACGGCAATTTGCCGATCATACGGTGCAAAAAACATATTATGCACTTGTTTTTGGGCGATTTGATAATAAAATCGGTGTGATTGACGCACCGATTGCGCGCGCAATGTCATATAAAAAACAAAAAATCGCTCAGGGAAAATATCGCGGTGTATCCCGCGATGCGCGCACGGATTATCGTGTGATAGAAGAATATACTATTGGAGAACATATATTGTCTCTGGTAGAAGTACACACCCATACGGGGCGCACACATCAAATTCGCGTACATATGAAACATATCGGACATCCGCTTTTTGGCGATGTGCGATATTATACCAAACCGCACC
>PDPP01000004.1 GCA_002747515.1 Candidatus Moraniibacteriota bacterium | reverse complement strand
CGAGCACGTTACAATATCAATATGTATATATCCTTTTTCTGGCCATGAATGAATTGCAAAATGACTTTCTTCAAGGATATAAACCAAAGAAAGGCCCTGAGGTTGAAATTCGTGAAAAAATTTATTCACTACATTCAACTTTAGGCCTTTTATTATCTCTTCACATGAGTTCTCAAGATTTGGTTTTTTTAGTTTTTCCCCCTTAATTCCTACACCTTCAATAACAACATGTCTCACAATGGGAATATTTTTGTCCCACACACCCTGAACATAGGTTTTGAGATCAAATTCAAACAATCTAATAGTTTTTTCTCGCATATATTGTTTATTACAGTATAAACACTATTACGCTTTTTTCCTTGTCTTTAATTATAAAAAAACTAATGGAAAATATCAATACTACTACATACTTTTTCTATTTTTCTGCTTGAAAAATACACAATTGCCGTAAAGAAAAATACGGAAATTATGGGGAAATATCTGTAAAAAACATTACAAGTTATACACATCAATTGCATTTGTTCTCAGCATTTTTTCTTCAGTCGTGTAAAAATGACGTCTGTATATGTGTCTGGCAATTTTTGTAATAACAACCTCGCAGTCAATAAACAATGACGTGACAATTGTTGATGGTCTCTTGTCATGGTGTAGTACATCATGTTATCCAAAACATCGCCTGCTTTTACAATTGTTGCTGCTTCACCTGTTGCAATGCATCGTTTAATCATATCTTCTCTTTGCGTGTTTTTATCCGTAATCTTTTGATCTTTTGTATTCGCTTGTACAATACATGCAACTTGTAGACCAAATTCCGCTGTAAGCATTTCTGCCGTGACATGTGCACCATCTTCCAAAACATCATGCAAAAATCCCGCAATCACAATATCCTTTTCATAACCACGACAAAAAAGATCTGTGCCCACACGCACACTATGAAAAAGCACTGGTTTATTCTGACCATCAGTAATCATATAACGATGCAAAAATGCAATCGCCTTCTCACATGCAAAACCACTCTCTTTGTAATCCATAAAATCAAATATTTTGTCACGTGTATTATAGCACAATAGTACAGAAACACTTTGGCGTACATTCACATCTCACCGTCTCATAAAAAAAGGAGATACTATATGTATAGCATCTCCTCTACTGTGTCATAAAATAGCGTCAGCCCTCCACGCAGACTTCACATTCCTCCTTTTGTATTCATCTGCAAGTAGTCCAAAAAGGACCACGTCGTGATATTCTCCTCTTTTGTATATGGCAGACCGCTCTACCCCCTCTTGTACAAAACCAAGTTTTTTGTGAAGTGCAAGTGATCTTTCATTGTATGCATACACGCAGGATTTAACACGATGAAGACCAAGAGTTCTAAAAGAATATTCCAAAAGTAAATTCAATGATTCCGTGCCATATCCTTTGCTCCACACACTTTTGTCAAAGATTGAAATGCCAAGAATACTAAACCGACTGAACCAGTGAATATTATGCAAACCACATGTGCCGATTATTCTTTGATCATCCTTGCATTTCTCATCAAGTATATATATCCCAAAAATAATATCTTTGGGATATTTACCACCGGAACACATCTCTTTTACCCATTGCTCTTCCTCTGTTCTCGTAATGGGTGTTTCACGAGAGATGAAATAATTTACGTCCACATCATTGATGTGTTCCATAATGTCATCAACATCCGCCATTTCCAACGGCCTCAATCTGACTTTCTTTCCCTTTAGCATGTTGTCCTCCACGCTTTACGTTTGATTGTTAAACCGAGATTTTCCTCGTTGACTGTATTACTCATATGACACGGAACAATAACATATAAACAAAAATTTGTCAAATGTGTTGCTCTTGACTTCAATTGCAAAATATGATATAATGTCTCGTTGTGTACATTCAATAGAAAATAGGGAGGGAGTATGAGTATGAAAAAAACTTTTATACGTATCTGTTCATACTGTGGAAAAACTTTTGGATGCTCCACAGTTGCATATGGATCACAACGATGTGACCTTTGCATGAATAGAGTTACATGCTCTATTTTAGCGCAATCGGACACATTACCAAAAACACATGGAATTTGTTCCTCAGATTGTCTTATCTTACACGATCCGACAATCATTGCGATACTTTCAAAAAAAACAAGTAAAAATGTTTAAACACATTTCATCATGACATCTTACGACATAGATCGCAAGATGTCTTTTTCTTGCACGTGTCAATTAACCACTATAAAAATGTAATCAATACTTACTGCGCAAGTTTTTGTATTTTTTGTAACCGTGATTGGTTTCATAATTCTTTTTTCACTGGTTATAGAAAAACATCTGTAACAACTCCGCAAGATTTTTTGCGTTTCCATCAAAAAGTGAGATGTGTACATGCGCATCAATAATGCGTCTTGTGTTTTTGTAATTCATAATATGTGCATTATATCACAAAAACTTCACATTTTTTCAAAAAAATTGTATCGAAAAATATTTTTGTTATACAATAAATATATACGTATCATAAAAATATGAAAAAAATCACATGCAAAAATCATCGTGGTGAAATCGTGTCTTTGCCGGCGGAAAAATTTGTGTTTCGTCCGAGTGTGTATGGTTTTATTGTGAATACGCAAAAAGAAATCGTCACACTGCGCAATAAAAGTACCGACAAAATATGGTTTCCTGGTGGTGGTGTGGAAATCCATGAAACACTGGAAGATGCTTTGCACAGAGAAATACGCGAAGAAACGGGACTAACCGTACATGTAGAGGATATGGCATTGTTTCAAGAAAACTTTTTCTATTACGAACCGTGTGATGAAGCATATCACGCATTTCTCTTTTTTTATATGTGTCGCACTGTGGGAGATGATACATTAATCGATGATGAAAACGTTGATGACCTTGAATCCCAAAAACCACGATGGACACCGATTGCGGATATTACCAAAGATGATATTGGTGATTGTTCTTATGCGATTTATAAAGCATTACAAAAACTGTAAAAAATACAACTTTTACGTCACGCTCTGATTAACGGTTGAAAAAAACGGTGGAAATTGCTATGCTAGAGTGTAGTGATATTATTACCTTGACGAAATTATGCACGAAAAATATACCAAACCATACGACCATACGACAGTTGAGAAAGAGATTTATCGCACATGGGAAGAATCCGGGTATTTCAATCCGGATAATCTTCCCGGTGAGCGGACAGAAACGTTTTCGATTATTATGCCACCACCAAATGCCAATGGGCGATTGCACGCAGGGCACGGGTCTGATTTTGTGCTCAAAGATATCATGGGACGCTATCATCGGATGTGTGGCAAAAAGGTGTTGCTTTTGCCCGGCGCGGACCATGCGGGATTTGAGACGCAAGGTGTGTATGAGAAGAAATTACAAAAAGAAGGACGATCGCGATTTGGGATGGAACGACAGGAACTGTATGATGAAATTTATCAGTTTGTCATGGATCATAAACACATCATGGAAGATGATGTGAAAAAACTCGGGACGTCATGTGACTGGTCACGCAACACTTTTACGCTTGATGAGCGTGTGATTACACAAGTGGAAAAAACATTTATCAAAATGTACAACGATGGCATCATTTACCGTGGCAAGCGATCCATTCACTGGAACCCGAAATTCAAAACGTCTCTTGCCGACATTGAAACGACATTTGAAGACCGCACGGAACCGTTTTACTATTTTCAATACGGTCCGTTTGAAATCGGCACATCGCGTCCCGAGACAAAATTTGGCGATAAATATGTCGTCATGCATCCGGATGACGAACGCTATGCACAGTATAAAGAGGGCGACACATTTGAGGCGGAGTGGCTCAACGGCACAGTCACTGCAACCGTCATCAAAGACGAAGCGATTGATATGGAATTTGGCACAGGAGTGATGACCATTACACCGTGGCATGATCCGGTGGACTTTGAGATTGCCCAGCGTCACAATCTGTCTTATGAACAAATTATTGATTTGGATGGGCGGTTGATGGACATCGCCGGCGAATTTGCTGGCGAAAAAATCCATATCGCACGTCCAAAGGTCGTAGAAAAACTCAAAGAAAAAGGATTACTCACACGCGTAGAAGAAAAACACACCCACGCTGTTCGTGTATGTGAACGCACTGGCGTAGTGATTGAGCCGCAACTCATGGATCAGTGGTTTGTAACGATGAAACCGCTGACAGAGCGTGCACTTGCGGCGCTTGCGGACAAAAAGATTTCTTTTGTGTCGGAGCAATTTGAAAAAATCTTTGTGCACTGGATGGAAAATCCGATTGATTGGAATATCTCGCGTCAGATTGTGTGGGGCATTCAAATTCCTGCATGGTTTAAAAACAAAGGCACAGAACAAGAAGAAATTGCAGTCCAAAAAGAGAAACCAGACGGCGATGGCTGGGAGCAAGACACTGATACATTTGACACGTGGTTTTCATCTGGACAGTGGCCACTTTTGACACTGGGCTATCCAGATGGCAAAGACTTTGCAGAATATTATCCGACAAACGTCATGGAAACTGGTCGCGATTTGGTGTTCAAATGGGTACCACGCATGATTATGTTTGGACTGTATTTGGCAGATGATGTGCCATTCAAAGATATTTATTTTCATGGTATGGTGCTTGACGGCAAAGGACAAAAAATGTCCAAATCCAAAGGTAATACACTCTCCCCTGTCGAGCTAGCGGATGAGTTTGGAACAGATGCAATGCGCATGTCTTTTATCGTAGGCAACACGCCAGGACGTGACATGGCGCTGACAGTGGACAAAGTTCGCGCGTACAAAAAATTTGCCAACAAGCTCTGGAATATCACACGCTTTGTTTATCAACACGCTGATGGATGTGATTACGACAATTTTGACGCACACACACTTACAGAAACCGAAACTGCACACATTGATACGCTCCACAAAATCAAAACAGAAATCGCAGAAGACATCGAAAATTATCGCCTCTACCTCGGCGCAGAAAAAGCGTATCATTACGTCTGGCACACACTCGCCGATCAGGTACTAGAAGAATCCAAAGACGCACTGTTTGACAAAACCATAAAAGAAGATAAAACCAACAAAACATACATGCTTTTGGCACTTTTAGAAGAAACGCTTACACTCCTCCATCCATTTATGCCGTTTATCACCGAAGAAATCTGGAAAGACTTTCCTAAAAAAGAAAAGGATCTCCTTATTGTAGAGCCATGGTAAATGTGTAATTTGTTACAAATATTATGATCCGCTATTTTGAATCACTCTTTCTAGGACCACTCATCGCATGTACAGCACTTATCATACAAGTGTTTTTGAGTATCTTCGCAGAAATATTTTTTGCATATGACTTCACATTTCAGAATTCTATCCAGTATGGTATTAGTATTGTTTTTATGTTTTTTCTCATTAACGCACTTATAGAGGAAGTTTTACGATATATTATCATCAAAAAACGAATAATCATCTACACTAGTGACTCTAGTTCTCTAAATGTAATTATTGTTCACGGCATACTTCTCGGCTGTGGCTTTTGGTTATTTGAACTTTTTCTCACATATTTCAAAACGCCTTCTCTCGATGAAATCACATCTTCACTATTTATCACATTAATAATTCATATAATATCCAGTATTTTTTTACTACATTTCATCAAAAAACAAACTACAATTCCAGATTTTGTCTTTGTGTTACTAACAGTCCTCATACATACAATTGGAAATGGTGTGTTATATTTTTTTGTAATATAAAAACTTATTTTGCACTGACAAAAGTTCTTGCAATACAGTTCTTGCAATAAAACTTATACTGTCATATAATTATCACAGACACAGATGAACATTAATTTAACTCAATTATGAAAAAGGAAAAAAAATCATTTTTGAACAGATTTTCTAGCTCACAAGAAACTGAGCAACAAATGATGCCAGAGGCACAACCAATGTCTATGCCTGTATACGCAGAGGATGAAGAAGCTCAAATGAATGTAGACCAGTACCAAGACAATGAACAAATGATGCAGCAAAATGATTGGAATATGCAAGAAGGTAGTGAAGAAATCCCAGCAGATGATGATGCAGAAGGACAACTTACAATCGATGTTTACCAGACAGAAACAGAAATCGTAATCAAATCAACAATTGCTGGTGTAAAACCAGAAGATCTCGATGTATCAATTAGTAATGACATGATTACAATTAAAGGTGAACGCAAAAATGAAGAGGTTGTCGATGATAATGGATATTATTACAGAGAATGCTATTGGGGCTCTTTTTCGCGATCAGTCGTTCTTCCTATGGATGTACTTCCAGAAAAAATTGATGCAACGCTCAAAAATGGAATTTTAACGATTCGTCTTCCGAAAGCTGATGTCACAAAAACAAAAAAAATTCAGGTACGTGGGTTCTAAAGTCTTTACGAAAGACATGTATTTTGCTATTTTGTGGGGAGTGAACATTTGCTCCTCTTTTTAATTCATAAATACGTGAGAGGTTATGAATTACAGAAAAATTATTATTTTAGAAGTACTCTTAGTAAGTAACTTCATATTATTCTACGGTTTTAGTGTGCATGCTGTCGATGTAATTGATCTCACCATAAATGGTACACAGAGAGAACAAATAACATTATCAGAAATTTCTTCATTTGCTGATAAAAAAACCTTTTTCATTCATGATCCTACATATCACACGGAAATTGAAAAAATTGAAAGATGCACCAACATCATCGAACCATGCACTATCACAGCATCAACGAGAGAAAGTTACATGACAAAAAGCATTACACACACAATAATTAACCGTAATGTTGTTACAACTTTTGTTGAAGATATTGCTAGAAAAATTAATTCTGATCCAGTTAACGCAAAATTACGATTTAATACAGAAAATAACACGCTCGAAGAAATTGAACCCCACTCTGATGGCATCAGTATTAATGTGCGAGCAAGTGTTCACAAAATTATAGAAACACTATCCGATAATATAAATGTTCTTCCAAAAAACATTGAACTTGTATTTCAAAAAGTCCCTGCAAAAATTACAAGTGCTAATGCAAAAAACCTTGGCATCACAGAAAAAATTGGTGAGGGTATTTCGAATTTTCGTGGATCTACAAAAAGCCGCATTCACAATATCATAACAGCAGCAAAACGCTTCGATGGACTCGTTATTGCACCAAATGAAGAATTCTCCTTTGTTTCAGTTCTCGGACCAGTTGACGGAGAACATGGCTACAAAGAAGAACTTGTTATTCGCGATAACGAGACAAAACCAGAATATGGTGGCGGTATTTGCCAAGTTTCTACAACAGTATTCCGTGGTGCAATTTTGACTGGCATGAAAATCACACAGCGTCGTAATCACTCTTACCCTGTCCATTACTACACACCAACAGGATTTGATGCCACAGTTTATGTGCCTGCCCCTGATTTTCGTTTTATAAACAACACACCGGGACATATTCTTCTCAATATGCACATAGAAGGGACAAAACTAATATTTAACTACTACGGCACAAAAGATGGTCGCAATGTAGAAATGAAAGGACCATTTGTAACAGAACGTCAACCAAATGGTGCAATGAAAACATATTTTACGCAAAAAGTAACTGCGAAAAACGGTGACACACTCATTGACGATATTTTCAAAAGTAATTATAAATCTCCTGACGATTATCCGCACCCAGGTGATGTCGCAAAACTAACGAGTAAACCAAAAAACTGGTCAAAAAGCGAATGGAAACGCTACAAAAGAGAACACGGATTATAGAACTTAAAATACTTGAAGATGCAGCATTTTTATTTTTTTTGGAATCTGAAAAAAGCTTTATAAAAAGACGCGATAAATCGCGTCTCTACTTTTGATATAAAATTGTATACTTTTTACGTATTTCAAAACATCAAAACACATCAAAAAAACAAAATGTATTTTTGATTTATAACTTTTGATTTTGAACTTAAAATTGTACCCCGGGAGGGATTCGAACCCCCGACCAACGGGATAGAAGCCCGCTGCTCTAATCCACTGAGCTACCGAGGCATAACTTTCAACTTTACACTTATTACTTTATGCTTATCTTGTGCGCCGTGAGGGATTCGAACCCCCGACCGTTTGGTTAAGAGCCAACTGCTCTACCGACTGAGCTAACGGCGCATGACTTGTAATATACACGAAATCAATTAGAGAGTCAATGTTTCTTTAATGCTACTTTTATAAGTAAAAACTGCCTAAATATTATTTGACAGTTTTTCCTTCTTTTTCAAAATATTTATCTATTCTTCTGATTCCTCTTCTTCACTTTCATTATCATTTTTAGAACCTTTTTCTACACCAATTACAACAACAATATCATGGTTGTATATACCAACCTCTTCATCATTACGTTCTACATCTATTTCACTAAACTCATTTTCAAGTACTCTTATGATACGTTGCCGTTCATTATGATTTGATTGCGATCCATACATTACTGTGACACCTTCAAATTTTGCATCCCCTTCCTCACGTATTTTAGAATCAAATCCTTGTGCTGAAAGTGCTTTTCTCCCCCTTTCAGCACGATCTCCCACATCACCTCTTTTAATAATAATCATATTCACATTTTCTTTTTCTGCATCTGCCTCTTCTTGATCGTCATCATTCACTGAAGATTCTTCTGCGTTATTTTGACTACTTACATCCACATTACTCCCACCTTGTTCAACTGTATCAATTAAACTCTGAATATTTTCTTGCGCTTTTAAATCTTCTTGTGGAAGGATTTTAATAATTTTTTGATACTCAGATACTGCCTCATCACGCTTTCCTTGTTTCTCATAAAGAAGACCTAAACTTAAATGTGAATTTACCTCTTGATCATTTATTCCAATAATCTGAAGAAGAAGATTTTCAGCATTTTTCATATCATCTTCTGTGCCACGCACCTGTAAAAGTCGGGCAAGATTAAATCCATAATTAATCTGTCGTGATAACACCTCCTCAGTATTTCCTCCTGTTAACTGCATCACTTGCACTGCTGATGTCATTGCCTCAATTGAAGCGTCAATATTTCCAAGTGCTTCTTCTACAACAGATATATAATAATGTGCTGGCGCGAAAAGACTTATCTCTTGACCATCATAATCAAATGTTGTTTTTTCTTTTGCTGCTTCAAAAGATGTTTTTGCCTCATTTACAAGAGTCTTTTTTTCTTCTACAGCATCTTCACCTTTTGTTTGTGCTTCAATAAGCTTTAATTTACCAACTGCAACATCGAGATATGGATTATACGGTTCCAATTCACTTGCTCGTTCATATGAGTTCATTGCTGTAGAAAGTGCACCAGAAACAAATCCTCCACTGTTTTCATAAACAAATCCTTTTGTCTCATTTGCCAGCACATCATTTGGCATACGATCTTTTCCAGACGTTGTTGCACCTGTTGCACCACTGATGTATTGTGCCACAATTTCATCGTTTCGCTCCTCTTCTGGTTTGGCAAGCTCTACATTTGCCAAATCAAGTCCATACTGTCCAATGACTGTGAAATACCGCCCTTCTTTTTCATTAAAATTTACTGCTTTATGAAAAAAATCTGATGATTTTACAAAATCACCTTCTGTACGTGCCTTGAGTGCATTGCCTGCGTGAATATCTGCTATAAACATCTTGCCCAGTGTTACAAATCCAAATATCATACCAAGTGCTACAAGAATTGAAAGAAAAGCAAAAGAAAGTGCATACTGTGGAGATGTTTTCACAGAAAGTGTAAATTTCTCGTCACTATCATCCGAACTACTACACAAAAGACCAATTGTAAGTGCGCTAATGAGTAGACCGTAAAGAATAATCATGCCATCTACTGCCCAAAACATACCATAAATAATCGCAACAACAGATGCAATAAATAATCCAAGAGAAACAACATTCACATCATCATCTTGAGAACGTATAAATGAAAGTACTACTGTACTTACATATGTAAGAACTACAATGACAAGTGCAATCATGCCCGCTAAACCAATTGTTGAAATACTCTCCATAAAAACACCCCTATCAGAATAAAAACGTATATCATATTGACCGCTCTTATTAAGATCTTTTGGACGATGCAATGAAAAATTATATCCATATGTACCAGGACCACTACCAAAAATTGGTTTGTTTTTAATTGCTTCTTTTGCTATATCAAATGACAAGCTGTAATTAATTGATGTCTCTGATTGAATTGGTTTTACTGAAATAATTGGCTGTCCCCACATCCACAAAATAAACATGCTTAAGAAAACAAAAATTATCATAGAAGATGTTTTTGATGAGACTTTTATAATCTGACTAATCGTAAATACAAGTAATAAAAATATCGCAAACAAGATAATATACCATTGCACATAACCATGAAGTATAGAAAGTGTAAACATATCAAGTATAATCATGAGAAAAAAAATTCCCATCAAAACACTCCTTTTAAAAGATTTGCCCTTAGATTGGTCCAAGATCGAAAAAGAAACAATAAACACTGGTAACATCATCCCGATAAATATTGCAAGAGAAGTAAATGAACCCGTCAAACTTGGAGATATGTATTGCAATATATTTGTTGGCACAAAACGCATCGTCGCAAAAAATGACCAAATAACTACGATACTACCACTAAATGTAATTGCCCACCAAATAAGATTTACTCTTTTCTTTAATGTATATGACACAATCAAGTAATATGCAAGAATTGCTGCTGTTAAGCTCATAAATCCATTTACTGGATTTCCAAAAAAACCAAAAAAGCTATGGTACCTATCTACAGAAAACATCATTGATGCAAAACACACCACCCACAAAACTACAAGCGGTATATCAAGAGCTGTACGACGAATGTCAATCTTTCCCTCAAGCATTCCCTGTGTAATCAATGCTATTACACCCAAAAATGTCCAAAAATAAAAATAATATTGTTTTTCAAAACCAATACCCTGATATGTCAAATTGAGAAAAAATAAAGGTAAACCAAAAAAAAGTAAGAATATACATACTGCAGATATCTTATCCAAGATACTAATCATCGTTGTTGATGTTGTAAAATTTTCCTTTTTTTGTACTCGTTTTTGCTGTCCATTTTGCACACTCTGCACAACCCTTTGTTGATTAACTGGCTTTGATGTTACTCTCCCTACCTGAACATTACCTGACATTGATCGATTACTTGTCATGTTCTGTTGTCTATATACTGGTCGTTGTTGACTGCCTCGAGGTTGTTGTGTACCCATTTTTCTATGAAATTGATCCATGCTTTAAATAGTTATACACTTAAAAATTTTGCCCTAAATATTATATTATAGTATATCATAATATTTTTTATTTAAATACATTTTGAAAATACTTTACTTTTTGTCCAACATGCACTTCATTTTGAGACACAAATCCTGCCGGAACTTCTAATACGCGATTCACCTTATAAATTGAATGTGCAATTTCTCTCTTTCCGCCTCTATGATCAACATTTTCCGTGATGTGTACAATCTCATTATCAGAAATCCATATAATATCAATATCAAAAAGCATATCCTTCATCCAAAAATGACGTGTTTTCAAATCATCGAACACAAAAAGCATACCACACATCTCACATAACTCCTTCCTACCACTTAATCCTTTTGCCATTTCTGCATTTGTCCGCACAATTTCAACAGAAACATCTTTTTTTCCAATAGTGATATATTTTTCCGAGCTCCGCATTGAAAGAAAAAATCCCAAAATAAAAACAATCAAAAATCCGCCAATCAAAACATGTTTATATTTACACACATTTTGCAGTTTTTCTTTCATAAGAAAGTATTGTAAAAAATAAAATAATGCCAAAAGATAAAAAGATAAAAATGAGAAACTTATTTAACGACTGTGTCATAATAGCTGCAAATGCACAAAAAATTGTTACGCCATAATACAAAAATAACACTTTTGGCACACTCCAACCAATATCCAAAAGTCTATGATGTAAATGCTCTTTGTCTCCATGAAAAATCGACTGACCTCTTCTAAACCGATCAAAAATAACCCAAACTGCATCAATTAATGGTATTGCAAGAACAAGTAGCGTTGTACCGATCTTTGCACCCGCAACAATAGCCAAAACAGCAACAACATAACCCATAAAAAATGATCCACTCGTTCCAGCAAAAATATTTGCGCATGGAAAATTATAAAAAAGAAATCCAAGTACACTCCCTGCCAAAATAATTGCAATAATCGCAATTGGTGGTTGCATTACCTGTGGTTCAAGTGAAATGATAAACAACGTAATTGCTGCGATAAATATAACTCCGCCTGCCAATCCATCAATTCCATCACACCAATTAATCGCGTTCATGACAAATATCATCCATACCATCATAAAAAGAATGCTGAAAAATGGCATATTGTCCGTCACGAGCCATAATATACCTCCAAATGGATTTGTGATGTATGTAATCTGCACACCACAAATAAAAGTTATCAGAACGAGCATGACTTGAAAAAATAATTGTGATTGCCAATTCATTGGCCACAAATCATCAATAATTCCAAAAATTAATATAAGCACACTTCCAATAGTAATTGCCCATAATGCATCAGTAAAAACAAGTGCAGTATTCGTACATAATGAAACAATAAAAGCCGTGACTATCGCCAGGCCCCCAAATCGCGATATATTTTTCTTATGAATGTGCCTTTGACTATTCCTATGATCATACAATCTCATCTTTTTATACAACACAATACAACCAAAACAAACAATTACTGATATACAGACGCTATACAGGAACGGAAACACATAGAAAAATGCATTTTCTTGCATCATTTCTTTTGTTTAATAGTTTTTTCTGTTACCCAAAATTCTGTAAAATATTTTTTCAAAAGAATACGAGTTTGTGAATCAATTGCTGGTATTGCACCAAGTGTCGGTGCAATAATCGGAACTAAAAGCCACTGCAATACCATGTGTATATATCTCTTGCGCGAATATTCCTCTGGACGTTTTGGTAATAAAAATAACGACATAGAGATTGAAGCAATAAGCCCTGTCATAGCAAGTAACATAAGAAAACGCGTCACAAAAGGAAGGAAATGTGCAACGGTGCTTTGATTAAACCCTTCACCGCCAAAAATAAGTGGCAACCACCCTAGTATTGCCAAAATAAATGGTGCCGTTGCCCATGAATGATGCCCTTCAAGCATTTCAAATGCTGTTCTCAATTTATCCGTTATACCGATTTTCTTATTTGGCCAAATTGCACGCATAATCACTGGGAAATTCTCAATACCATACGCCCAACGTCGTTTCTGTTTATACTGATTTTTGATTGTCTCAATGTATGTATCAGCTAACACAGCATCCATCGAGATTGGTAAATAAATTGGTTTTACATAATAATCGCCATCAAAATAACTATATCCTTTCCAATAAATAATCGAATCCTCACTAATCATATTTACTGGCCAATAATCTACATCAATAAGAGTTTTAAATGGTTCAGAATGCGAAGAAAATGTTACCATTTCTCGTCGTGTGCTTTGAAACATGTGCCAAAACGATGAACTTGTCACAATCACACGCACAAATGCATTTGTGTCCCACAAGTTATTGTGATAGAGCGGAATTGGCTGATAAGCGCGTTTAAGTCGATCTGGCTCGATGATATACTCATATGTCAACGCTGCAAAATACTCTGGATGCACAACACTCTCACAATCAAAATTCGAAAAGATTACACGTTCATAATCAATATCACGATCATCAAGATATGCACGCAATTTCTTTGCTGCATACGTTGCATTGGATGCTTTGCATTTCATCTCTCCATCAACAACTTCATGCGCTGTTACAATAAAATCACGAAATACGCCATCATATTTTTCAGTAAGATATTTCACTTTTTTCAAGCGTTTTTCTTTATTTTCACGTTCTTCTGTTGCAAGAAGTATGATAATTTTATCGTTTGGATATCTGCTTTGTGCAATTGATGCCAATGCTGGATCGATGTTTTCTGGACCTTCTGTTGCAGTTGGAAGCATAACCACATGTAAAACATCTCGCCAATCCATAATCTTTTCTGAATCGATATTCTGCACAACACGCAAAAATGCACTATCCTCTTCAATCTTTTTTTTGAGTTGCTTCTTTTCAGTACGAGATGCTTTTTGTAATAACTTTTTTGCAGTAACAATGTTTTGTGCAATCTCCTGTGCATACTCTTCTGACTCTCCAATCTTCATACATCGATCAAACCAGTCAATTTGTTTACCTTGTTGTAATTTTTTATATGCTTTTACAGAATAATACGTGATAAAGATGGTTCGATGAATCCAATAAATATCAAAAGCAATAACAAATACTGCCATCCACATCGGCACGATAAATGAAAATACAACCATTCCAATCAATGTGAACCATGTCAAAATCGCAGGAATTACTTCAAGAAATCTCTGTACACGCCTCTCCTTTAAATCTGTTGTTTGTGGATTAGGAAATGTGAACATGATTCTAAAAATAGTTATTAAAAATAATGCTCAACGCTGCAATAAAAAGAGCCACATTTGCAAATAAACCACCAAGAAGAATTAAATAGCCAGCAACACGTTCTTTCGTGCTATACAAAACGTACCCAATTGCCAAATCAATGAGAGAGAAAACCATTCCCATCATTGGTAACAAATATGCATGCCACCACACTGTATGTAAACTTGTGCCAAAAAATACATTATACTGCAATCTCAAAGGAAAATCTGACGGATGCACATAAAATGCAAAGAGTACAAACACTCCAACATTGATAAAAAGTGTTGCAATTACAATCCAATGAACAATAGCATTATGCCAATATTCCACATCATTAAAAATATTCTGTTTTATACCATGATTATTCATCACCTATTTGTGGCTTTTCAAGATCTAACTTATCAATTCCGATATTCTCCCCTGTAATCTTTGTAATATCCTTATCAATCTTACCAAATTCTTTATACCCTATTTCGTAGTGATTGACAACCGTTCCAAGTGTTTTTCCAAGCTTGTGATATGATACTTCATATTTATCCAAATGTTTTGAAAGTTTCTCCACATTTTTGATAATATCCTGTGCACGTTCTTCGATTTCCATTGACTTGAGACCTTGTACAACTGTTTGAAGATATGCAAGAAATGATGTTGGCGAAACAATAATTACCTTATACTGCCCTACCGCTCTATGAATCAAGTTTTCTGTACCTACCGTATTTGTCAAAAGGTCATAATAAATACTTTCACTAGGAATAAACATAAATGCAAAATCTGTCGTTCCTTCTTCTGGTAAAATATATTTTGATGTTTCTTGAATGCGTAATTTAAGATCATTAATAAAAACTTTTTCCATTTGCGCCCGTTCTTCTGGATCATCAATATTTGCCAACCGGTTATAATTTTCCAAAGAAAACTTTGAATCAATTGGAATCACTTTTTCCTTTACAAATACTGCTGCATCTACAATGTTATTATTGGAAAATGCGTATTGCATCTGAAATGTTTCTGGTGGCAAAACATTTGATAATACTTGCTCTAAAATAACTTCACCAAACACGCCTCGCTGTTTTGGATTTTGCAAAATGTTTTGCAAATGTTGCAATTGTGCAGAAAAATCCACAATCCTCTGATTTGTTTTATCGAGATCACCAAGTCTCTTGTTCACATTATTAATCAATCGGTCAGAACGCAATGTGATTTCATTGATGATTTCACGTGTTTCACGAAATTGACTTTGTCCTGCACGATGCACATTTTCCAACTTTGTATCAACTGTTTCGCGCATACGCTCTCCTGACATTTCCAATCCCTCCAATCGCTTTGTAATCACATTCAATTTTTCATTCTCTCCTAATTTATCATTGCGACGCAAAAGTAAAATGATATTCACAGCAGCTAATACAATAATTGCTGTAAGTAATATATATACAATTTCCATTCTAATATATAGATAAAAAATTATTTTTGAAGATTGAAAATGAATTTTTGAAGCTTTGGCACCTTGTTGATTACAACATCATTTGGTGAACCTAAAAAATCTATAAGAAATCGATCCATCATATCCAATCGATAATTCAATTCCTCACTTGTCATCGCCATATATCGCACTTCCTTGCCAATTTCCGCTTCAATTACATCAATTGCCTTGAGTAATTTTGTACGACTCATATCATCACATACAACCAAAATATCTAAACGAGATTTGTCATAGTTCAAAAAGATCCCACTAATCATGACCAATTTTATACGACCAATCTCATTAATTCGTTTTAACCCCTTGCATTGTGGATGGGTATTTGCCTTTATAAACAAATTGCGTAATTCAATATAATATGGAAAAGCTTCATTAAGTATATAACATTTCTCCTTTTTTCGTGATGATTCAATGATAAAATCAATCTTACGAAGTGCGTTGATATCACCACGAATACGCCGTCCATCAATATTCATTTTCTTTTTCAAATCTTTCAAAGAAATCTCTTTTCTTGGATTGAGCACAAAAAAACGTAATAAGCGTGAACGAGATTTTGACCCAAATAAATGTTCTAAAATTTCCGCCATAAGCCCATGTCATCAAATAAATTATCCACCCCCTTCCTCATGCATATTCCAAGTGTACTACCAAACATCATAAAACTCAAGAATATAAAAACAGAACTTTGCAATAGAATGAAATAATCTGTATAATTGTGTTATAAGTCAATTTATGAATCATAAAAATAAAAACAATACAACAAATAACACGTTACTTAACACTGATGTGGCAAGTGTTTTTGTTGTGCAAAATTCACGTAAACGTCCATTTATCGAACAATTCGAGCATACAAGTATTAATTTTACCCAAAAAGCTCTCGGAACAATACTCGGTTTTTTTATCGTACGCGATGAATCTCCAAGTTCAGAAAATATCGTAAATTTCCTCGCATCAGAAGTAAAAAAACAATACTTTCTCCCAACAGAAAAACCCGTCGAAGAAAAATTTGAGTCAGCACTTCACCGTGTCAATCGTGCACTTGAGGAAATCGCCAATATTGGTAATGTGTCATGGATGGGCACTGTAGAAGGTGCAGTTTGTGTGGTCAATGAAAATTCCATTCATTTTAGTGTTGCAGGCGATGCTCACATCCTCCTTTTACGAAATGATACACTCATCGATATAAGCGAAGGTCTTGCATCGGAAGATGCTATAAATTATCCACTAAAAACATTTGTTGATATTTCCAGTGGTGATATCTGTGCGCATGACAAAATTATTATTACATCACACGAGCTTCTCGATCTCATCTCCTTTGAAGAATTACAAAAAAATGCAATCCGCATGGGAGAAAAGAGTTTTATACAATTTATCGAAACAGCTCTCACAAACGAATGTGCAATCGCTTCTGCACTAATTATCGATATTACAAATTCAGATACTCCTACCATTATCCCAGAAATTCCAGAAAAAAAAGAAGTTCCTGAAAACTTTTTTGGTGCAAATGCATTTAATTCTATAGAAGAAAAAGATGAACAGAAGCATAATATCACTATTGAAGAAGAAATTGATATCGATAAATTTACCGAAGAAACACCAAAAGAATACATAGATCCACGCACAGGACACATTCATATCCAAGGTGACGAAGAGCTACCAAAGAGTCCTACATTTTTTGAGGAACTTTTTGAGAAATATGTAGACATAAAAGAAAATTTCAAAGAATTCTCTCAAAAACAAATACGCTCTATTTCAAAGAAAATCTCTTCCATTAAGAAAAATAAAATAGAAACAGAAGACGTTCTTGACAAGATAGAAACAGAAAAAAATGCTTCTGAAGAGAATGTTCTAAAACAAAAAAATATTAGACAACAAGCAAAAAAACAAGAAATTGCTACACAAATCAAAAAACAAATTTATCACATTTATGATATATTGAAAAATCTCATAAAAAAAACTTATATCCATAGTGTAAATTTAATTACAACAGTCAAAGAAAAAGCAAAAAATAGAAAACCAGAGAAAGACATTGAAGAAGAAACAGAAAATGAAGAATTACGCTATTCATTTTCGTATTCTCAAGAACTTTCCTCTGAAAAAACGAAAAAAAGAAATTTCCTTCCACATATTAGCAAAATTAAAGATACCTGGAATTCCATGGAAAAAAATACCAAACTTTTTGCATTAGCTATAATTGCATGCATTATAATCATTCCATTTGTATTTGCACTATTTTCTAACAAAAAAAAGACTGATACCGCTGAAGTACACATGGAGGAAACAGAACTCACTGAACCAGTGCTACAACCAGAATCAAAAAAACAAGACATAAAAGAAATCCCATCAGATCCTATCACTCTTCATAAAACAAGTGAAGCGCTATATACATTTGTCCTTAAAGACACCCCAATCGGCATCGAAAAAAATGCTATTCACATCTTTGAAAATGATCAAGAATCATTTCCTGTACCAAATAACGCTGGGAAAATTGTCCATGCAGCAGCAATGGATGATCTGAATATGATTTTTTTCATCACGGACAAAAATAAACTTTATTCCTTTAGTCCTGTTGCAAAAAAATATTCCGAGCAACCAAACTTCCCAGAAATTGATTACACAAAAATAAACCTTCTAAGTACATTCATGACATATCTCTATATACTAGATGATAAAAAAATCATGCGTCATACACGTATCGAGGGTGGGTTTGACGAAGGAAAAAAATGGCTTAAAAAAGATATAAATCTCTCTGGCGCAACATCCTTTTCCATCAATGATGAAATTTTCATAACACATAACAATGACATCATAAAGCTTTCAGAAGGTAAAAAAAATCGCTATTCAAAAGATGATGCAATTAAAAATGTATCACTTAGTTATACAGCAGAAGAAATGAAGTACATTTGGATTATCGACAAAGATGCTAAAATGCTGTACAAAGTCAAAAAAAGTAAAGGTAATATTGTGGATCAATATGCACATAACATATTTGCATCAGCTACAAATTTTTCTGTAAGTGAAAAAAATAACGAAGCGTACATCACAACCACAAAAGAAATTTTCAAAATCTCACTAAAAAAATAAACAAAGACAGAAATTAGAAAAAGAAATATCACACCTATTTTTGTAATTTTTGAATAATAACTTATTATCCAAAATTATTTTTTATTTCTTTTTTCTTTTTCGCTTCACGTTTTTTCTGTTCATCTGAAATCTTTTGTAGACTATTTTGTACACGCTTTTTCTGTTGATTATCCATACGCTTATATTTTATATCTCCCCTCTTTTTAAGCGACCAACGAATAATTAAAAATAATACTGCAATTACCACACAAATAACTATTGGAAAAAGATATCCCATCATATAGTCATTACGTGACCGAACCACGCCTTCACCATCTACAAAATTTACCTGCACACGAAACAAGCTAAAAATCGAAGGAATTTTTTTCCCCATAATAGCAAATGTAAATTTTTTACCAGGAAATACAAAATGCTTATCATATTTATATGTTTCTTCTTTCTTTGTAAAAATGTTTCGTACAACCACTTCACCATATGGCACATAATGAATGTTGCCCATATTTTCAAATTCAGTTACATAATCAATATTTTTTACAACAAAAAACGGAATATCAAAAGAATTCACTCGACCACTCGCATACGTCTCCCCTTTCACGTTTACAAGAATATGTACTGCAATTTGTCCCTGAACTGTTATATCACCTCTATTGTCTAGATTGGAACGAAAATATACAACTCCATGATGACTGCCTACTGGCGCTGAATCCGGTGCTACAAAAACAAAAGTGATTTCTTCTGCTTGATTTGGTTCTAATGTAATATTTTCTTTTTCTGAAGAAATCCAATTTCTGAGACCAGTATTTTCATCAAATTCCTGTTTAAACTCTAACTCATTATCATCTTTGATTACATAATCCATTACTCCAATATTGATTTCCTGCACTTTTTCAGAAGAATTTGTCACTTTTATAACAAATTCCTGTGCCTCATCAATATTTGCATCAAAAGCAATGCTCGTTTGATCTACCGAAATGCCAATTTTCTCCGCAAAAACACCTTGCGGAATCAATATGACACAAAATAAAAATATACAAAAATTTATTTGCACGATTATTTTTTTTCTCATATATATTGAAAAAAACTAATTAATTCCTTCCATTTAATTACTTCTTACAATTTTTATTTCTTTAAAAATAATTTTCCTTTTAAAGATGTTGTTTTATTTTCTGAACTCACCTCTAAATTTATATTATACATACCATAATCTCATTGTTTTAGAAAGAATTTTTTCAATAAAAATTCATATTCTACCTGAATATAAAATTTCTAAATTCAAAATCATAATTATTTTTTAAAATCCATATACAACCACAAGAAATTTAACACTATGCTTTTTTAACTCTCAAAAAAGACCTTGCTCCAGCTATAATCATTTACACAAGAAACAATGTTTACAAAAAAGCACCATGCAACAAATAAATTTTTGCTACAATCCTATCAGGATTAATCTATTTGTATCATTCTCCCAGTTACAACTTCGATACGGCTGTATACGTTACAGTATTTGTATATGTACCAGTTTTTTGTGAAGGTGGTACATCAATTTGATAACCAATGGTTGTATCATCTCCACCACTTGTATATCCAACCTTTTCATGAAAAATTGTATCAACTCCAGGAATTCCAGCATAATTGAAATTTGGATTCGTGCCCCATTTTGCATCAACGCTCGTACCATCTGTAATAGTAAATCCAAGACCAGTATTAGTCCATGTCGTCGGAGAAGCAATTGTGCCAGCATATGCAGCAATTGTCGTTGAACTATCTCCTGTATGGAGCATGTCGTGATTTTGTGAGATAAGTAAATCATATCCACCAGGCGCATCAGTAGTCACTGTTACTATTGTAGAGCCAGTATTTGGTACACCTGGCACAACCGTACCAAGATCCTCAGTAGCTGAATCTAATACGAGACTCAGTGTAGTATTTAACATAAACCAAAAACCTGCTTGTGTTGAAAAATTCGCAGAAGAACCAACGCCAACAATTGGTTCACCAATCGTATCCATGAGCTGATATGTTCCATCATCAATTGGTTCACCTCCAGCAAATCCAACATTGTCAATTGTAATATTATATGTATTATCTGTCATTGCAAGCGCACACACAGGCACCAAAATAGCACCACAAAAGATACTCAATAAAATATTTCTTTTCATAATTTTTTTATTATTTTTTTTCTCCATAAACTCATTTGCGGTAATTATACCATAACAAAAAATAAATACCTATTAAATATCTTCATTTTTCATCTGGCACAGTATCTTCCATTGGAATAATGACAATTATACCAAAAATAATCATAATACATGAAGCAATAAAAACGATATGAAGATCACTAACAATCATCAAGAGTGCGCCGATAAAAAGTGAACTCAAAATATATGCTACTGCACGTGTTGTACGAAAGAAATTGATAATTGCAATATCATTTTCATTAATTTGCTTATAAAAATACGAATCTAGCATCGCCTCCACTAATGCAGCGCCAATACGAGAAACAAATAAAACCACTGTCCACAAAACAAAATCAGGTTCATTTAAAAAATACATGACAATAAGGGATCCTGCCATAATTATAAACCCAATAAAAAGCATTTCTTTTTCTCCGTATTTTTTATCTGCAAGTACACCAGCTGGATACTGAATGATACTAAATGGTATAAGCATAATCGAAAACATAATACCAATCTCAGACCATGACACATCAATTGATCGCAAATATAATGGCATATAAATCACCATTGTTGCATAAAAAAACCGTAACGCAAATGACGCACCATACACAAAGATGAGATTCTGATTTGTACGAAATTGATCAAAAACTTTTCTCGACGAGAGATTTTTCTTTACAACATGTCCACGAATATCATTTAGTGCAACAAAAACTGCAAGAAATATAAAAACATAAAGAATTGTTGTAATCGTAAATATTATATGAAATCCATATATGTCCAACAAAGATGTTGAAATTATTGGACCAATCAAAAACCCCAAATTTAAAACAGAGAGATATGCTCCACGCACACGCCCCGTCTTACTATCTTCTGAATATGCTTCCAATATAACATCAAAAACTACCCAAATAATCCCATAGAGCACATAATATATCATCAATAAAAAAGCGCCAAACCACGAAATCTCAAAAAATTGCAAAGCAAAAAGAACGCCAATCTGGACAACAAGTAAGATCATTAATGTTTTTGCACGACCAATTCGCTCGATGATTCGATTCAATTTAAAAAGAGAAACTAAAATAACAAAAAAAATACCAATGTAAAATCCACTCACATTATCTGATTCAATAACTTTTTGAAAATATGAAGAAATAACGTATGCCAGCAGTGCAACCGTAATACCAAAAGTAAATCCTAAAAAAGAGAGTAATTGAATTGCCCTATCACGTGCATATTCTGTGTACATACGTTTTGCCATTGTTTTTTTTATTTATTCCCAAATTATTTTAAAAATACTGAAAAAGAAAAATTTTCCATTAGCAAAAAGTTTTTATGAATTTATTTCATCATACCTTACTTCTTTATAGCTTCTTCAACAATACGCACATCCGTCATACTTCCCAATCGTGAAATTCTATTGGCGATGAATGCTGGAAACCCCGGAACAACACTCTCAATAGTAATCTTTTCAATTTTATCATTATACTCTTCCTCTATAATTTCAAGCAACTCATCATGTTTTTTCCCAATAATATCCTCTTTAAAAGATTTTAAATCAACTATAGTAACGATATCAGCTACACCACGAACCTTTATTTTCATTTGTTCATTATCAAAATCAATTTCTATCATATCAAAAGATAATGTTAATTCCATCTGTTCAACATCATACTGCTCCATCTCCTCATCCACACCAGACTGTATCACTGCCAAAATATCTCCTTGCGCAAAAACAATGGCCTTTACATGTGCTACAATCTCATACATAAATTCCTCTCCCATCGTTCCAGAAGTAACACTTGCTTCTGAACGTACAATTTCCTTTTTTATCGCCTTTTCAAGCAAAATTTCACTATTTGGACGCAATACTGCTTCTATTTGTTCTTGTATATATGTATTAACCTCGCTATTCATCTCCTTTTCTGCCCTATCAATATCTTCCTGTGTTACCACTGCTACACCATTACCTCCTGCACCACCTCCATTCATTGATTTTTCACTGACTCCATAAAATTTCCCTTTTTTGGGACTGCTGTCAAATCCTGGAATACTAAATCGTGATGGACCAATATTTCCTGCTACACCCTCTTCATCTGCAACAACAAGCGCCTCAACCTTTCCAGGTTCACCATTTTTCATGCCAGGAACCGTAGCATTTTTTACTAGACGAAACAACGTACCATCTTCTGCAAGAAATCGCGTCGTTGCAACTAATATTTGTGGTTTTTCATTATATTCATTATATATCATGATTGTACCTTGAGCTTTCTGCGCTTTTACATCTCCGCTTCCTGATGAAGCAAATGTTTTAGTAAATGTTACATCTCTTTCCACAAATCGTGCAGGAATCAATCGACGATCCTCATCATACACACTTTGATCTGTCCGCACTGTCATCTCCATATTTTCATCAATATGCATATCCTTTGGTGTCACACTAATAAGCGTTTTTGGTAAGACAAGCACGCAAAAAATAAGTATAACAAGCATAATGCCAGCGTAAACAAATCCTTTTATCACAAAGTGCACACTTCCTGAAACTTGCGACTCTTTTTTTCTTTTTTGCTTAATTTTATTAACTTTTCTACTCTTTTTTAGTGCACGCGATGATGGTACGTGATGTTGCACTGCTGAAACATGTTCAGCATGTTGTGTAAAACTATCTTTTTGTTGTGTAGGATGCATTGTCGTGCCAACCTGCCTTTGTTTTGGTTGGTATGACTGTTGTTGCATGCTCTGTGTATACATATCTTCCAAAGACTGTTCATATTGCGCCAAAGCACGATCTTCTTGAATGTCTTCTCTTGGTTGAGGAACGACCACATTCTCTTGCACATTTCTTTGTTCCATATTCTTATGCGATATTGACCTATTGATATCATTTCCCACATTTCCTGTTTGCATAGAACTTCCAACCAACACTTCTTTTTGTGATGAATTACCATATGTCATATTCTGACTATCATTGCGCATTTCTGCCTTAATCATTCGTGAATCTTGCATTTGTGGTCGTATATGATTCTGTGATTGTTGTTGTGATTGTTGTGTATACGAATAAATCTGTGACTGTGGTGATTGTCGTGTCTTTTGGTGCAATGGCTGTTGTTGCATTTGTTGCTGCATTCGTTTCTGTGGTCGTTGTTGCATTTTTTGTTGTGATCGTCGTTGTTGCATGTTCTGTGAATGTGGATATTGTGACTGGTGTAATCGCATTTGTTTTTGCGACTGTACAGTAACATTCTCTGACACTTCTTGTTTTACTGACTGATGCAATTCTTCTTCTGCAACATATGGTTGTGTTAATATGCCAGCTCTTTCTGCAAAAGCAGCTCCATCCACATCTTTCGTCATAATGGCAATATTCTTTTGCAACTTCTGTGCCTCTTGTGCAAGTAACTTCAAATTTACAACACTTTGCAAAAGTACTGCATGTTGTGGCACAACCAAAACAACATTACTCATACGCGCATGACGTAATTGTTCTATGACAGTTGTAATTTCCTCCTCAATATCAATATAGATCTTTTGTTGTTCCATGTTGTTGCCCATAATCTATCCACTTATTTTTGCACATCACGCATCGCACGTTGTAATACTTGTGATATTGTTTTTTCTTTTGTTGACATGTCAACCACGAGATTTGCTAATGCCATCGGAGTTACATCTTGTGGATTATCCAATTCCCCTGTTTGATCAACAATATTAATTACATCTTTTGGCTGCAAAAAGTTCACTTGTGGTGTTTTTGTAAAAGGTAATTTCTTTGCCCAATCCTGTGAAAGCAAAATATTTCCAATTTCCGGTAATGCACTCCCTCCTCCACACAAATAAATATTTGACGGTAAGAGATCTTTTTCCGCAAACTCCATCAACGACAACTCAATACCACCCAACCATACCTTACTATCTTGTGTTAATATGCGAGAAAACTGTTCTGAAACATTTTGTGGAAGCTTACCATAAGCGTATTTAATTTTCAATAGCTCTGCTTCATCAAATGGGATACGTAATGCTTGTGCCAATCGCTTTGTAAATGCACGTCCTCCTAATGCAAACATCTTTGTTCCCTCCAATCCTCCATTACGCACAACAGCTATATCAGTAGTGCCGCCACCAACATCCACAAAAATCCCACTAAAATCCAAAATATCCTCATACCCTACAGATGCTGAAACTGCATAAGGTTCTGCCGCTACACGAATCAGTTCGAGTCCTAACTCCTCAGCAATCATATCCACTGCACCAAGATGCATTTGTGGTGCATACGCATTAAATACACTAATAGACAAACTCTTACCTTGAAAATTTAAAGGGTTTGTCACACGATATCCATCAATACGCACATCAACGATTGCTGCATTGATCAATGTTACATCAACCGAACGACCAAGCTCCCACTCCACTTGTTCTTTTATACGCTCCAATGTTTTCCATTGTACACGCTGAATGATATCTTTAAATTCTGGCATTTCAATACGTGCATTTGGATTTGAACGCTCATAATGCACCGTTGTGGTCGTTCCTTTTACCAACTCACCAGCAACACCCATAACCGTATGCGTCACTCCTCCAATGTTAGCCGATCTCTGTGCAGCATCGATCGCCTTGCGACATGCGTTAATCACACCATTAATATCTGATATCGCACCACTTTGCATATTTCCACGATCCTGTTTTTGTCTCCCAATACCCACGACTACACCTCTTTTTTCACTAGAGTCAATTTTAAAAACCAAAGATTTTACCATTTCCGTTCCTATATCAAGCGCAAGGTAACAATCCTTTTCTTTTTGTAAATTTGTAAATCTATTAAATATGCTCATCTTTTTTTATTTTATCTTCCTCACATCAAATAAATGCAACTTGTCTTTCATTGTACCATAAGTTAATAAACCCTCTTGCGCACCGTAATAATCAACTACTGCATCACCGTTTGCGCTACCACATTGTATACATTTATCAATCGTATCTTCACGAAACAATGCACCTAAAAATCCACTTGCAAATGCATCTCCTGCCCCTGTTGCATCGTGCACTTTTTTTTCAATTGTGCTTACATGATAAATCCCTCTCTTATCACCGGCCCATGCACCACGACGTCCATCTGTAACAACAGCGATACTATCATCACTTTTCATATGTAATAAAAGTGTTTCAATAAGCATCTTTTCATCCGCAAAATCTGCTTCCTCTAAATCAAGATCAAAATACGAAATAATATCACAAGCCTCTGATTTATTTGTAAAAACCACATTTGCATGATGGATGAGATCAAGAACGATATTTTCATCCTGTGCAATATTATACGCACCTGGATTATATGCCAATTTAATTTTCCCTTGCATAATTGCATCATGTAATACATGCATATTATCTCCCACAGAATCACCATACAACGACCCAATAAAGCACCAGTCAACTTTTTTTAAATCCTTCTCCGTAAAAACAAGTTTTTCACCAACATCACGATTAACAAAAATCGTACGTTCTCCAGTACTCGCATCAATAAGGATTACAGAAATATCTGTTTTTGACTTTATAATTTTGCGAATTGCACTTATGTCTACTTCTTCTTTTTTGAGCACATCAACAATCCATTGCCCATCAGCATCATCACCGATATTCCCCAATGCGCGTGCATCGATACCAAGTCGTGAAAGACCTATTGAGACATTACAGGCACAACCGCCCAATGCCACAAATCGATCATCAACATGCACTTTACTCCCATAACCAAAGCAAAACTGCTTTTCTACATGTGAATTACTCACTGTTTCAATTACAGTTCCTGTATCCACAGGAAAGAAAATGTCTTTCCCCATACTTCCCACACATAACACCTTTATTTCTTTTTTTTTCATATCTTTACAATTGCTCAGAAATGGTAAGTAATCGATTGTACTTACACATCCTTTCCCCACGCGAAAGCGAACCCGTTTTAATGTATTCCGAACCTACACCAACAGAGAGGTCTGCGATAAAATCATCAATCGTTTCTCCACTTCTATGAGAAATCACTGTTTTCATGGAGTTGTCTTGTGCAAGTTTTATGCATGCAAGTGTTTCTGTTAAAGTGCCAATCTGATTTGGCTTAATTAGCACCGAATTACACGCTTTTTCATCGATTGCTTTTTGTAAACGTTGTGCATTGGTTACAATCAAATCATCACCAATGAGCATAATTTTCTCATTAAATTTCTCATACATCACACTCCAGCCATCCCAATCATATTCTGTTAAACCATCTTCAATACTCATGACATAGTGATTATTTACCCATTTATCATATTCATCCAATAACTCTAGAGTAGTCATTGCACGATTTTCAAGTGCAAATGCATAGTGGCCACATTTTTCATGATAAAAAGAATTTGCAGCAGCATCAATTGCAATGTTTACCTGTTCACCCATTGCATAACCTGCCTTTTCTGTTGCTAATTTAATCGCTTCAAGTGGTGCAAGATTGTTTTCTAATCGTGGCGCAAATCCACCCTCATCACCTACAGATGTACCAAGTTGATTTTCTCCAAAATATTTTTTCAATGCATGAAATATTTCTGACCCAGCACGATATTGCTCTTTAAATGATTCTACGCCATGCGGAACAATCTTATATTCTTGAATTGCCAAACCGCTATCTGCATGCATGCCACCATTAATAATATTAAACATTGGAATTGGCAATGACACCTTTTTGTTTCCATGTAATTCTGCAATGTGTTCATATAATGCTTTTTTCTTACTAATCGCACTAGCACGACAAGCTGCGAGTGATACAGATAAAATCGCATTTGCTCCCAATCGTTCTTTATTCTCCGTCCCATCAAGCTCAATCATTTTCTTATCTAATTCTTCTTGTGCTGCAGAATCCATCCCAATTACAGCATCCGCAATTTCACCAACTACATTTTCAACAGCTTTTAAAACACCTTTACCACCGTAACGATCTTTATCCCCATCACGCAACTCAAGTGCTTCAAATTCACCAGTTGACGCACCACTTGGCACCTGTGCCCATGCTTTTGTATCATCATCAAGCCATACTTCTGTTTCTACTGTTGGATTACCTCGAGAATCCAATATTTCACGTGCATATACTTTTTTTATTTTTGACATATTTGAAACATCTCCACTTTTTATGTAAACACAAAAAGCGAAAAATCTTACTGTTTATTTTATAATAATTATACCACAAAAACTAACACTTTATATCATTTGAACATGAAAGAACACTAATTCCTGGCATTTCCTCACCACCAAGATACGCAAGCATTGCACCTCCACCAGTAGAAACAAATGAAATTTTATCCATCAAACCGCTTTCTTCGACAAGTTGCGCACTTTCCCCACCACCGATTAAACTAAAACATTCTTCATTTTCTGCAATTGCAGAAATAAGTGCAATTGTACCTTTTTTATATTTTTCTTCTTCAATGAGTCCCATTGGACCATTCCACACAATTGTTTTTGCATGAGCAATCGCATCGCAAAAATTATCAATCGTTTTTGAACCAATATCAAGAAATTTATATTCAAAATCAATAGGAAACACTACCTTTTCATCAAATTTCATCTCTCTCTCCTGTGCTTCTACAGCAGTTTTTCCACCAACAAGTACTTTGTCATATTTTTTACTAAATTCAGAAATCATTGGAAGTTTTGTGTCAATTTTTGCACCGCCAATAATTGCTACAGCAGGATGTTCTGGGTTTTTTTTAACTTTGTGTAAATTTTCAATTTCTTTTTGCAGCCATAAACCTGCATATGATGGGATACACTTTGTAATTGCGTGTAATGATGCATGTTTACGATGTGACACACCAAAAGCATCATTTACATACACATCAAAAAGCATGCATAATTTTGCAGCAAATGACTGTATATCTTTCTTTTCCTCTTCATAAAAACGCACATTTTCCAAAAGCATAATTTTACCATCTGCATGACCTTCTATCTCCTTTTGCACACTCTCGCCAACACAATCTGATACAAAAACTACATCCCGCTCCAAAACACGTGATACATCATCAACAAGACATTGAAGAGAAAATTCCATTTTATTCTCAACCTCCTCTGGTCGAC
Organism: Candidatus Moraniibacteriota bacterium; assembly: GCA_002747515.1. GTDB lineage: Bacteria > Patescibacteriota > Minisyncoccia > Moranbacterales. The sequence goes on along the minus strand of PDPP01000004.1, from coordinate 10,254 downwards.
CAAAATGTGTCAAAAGTGCAATATGTGTTGCTCCATTTTGCAAAAGTAAATCAACTGTATCTTTTACAGCATGAATTTTATATAATGACTTTGCATCACCATTATCATCAACAGAAACATTAAAATCAGCACGAATAAGTACTTTTTTACCTCGCACGTCTGCATTTTGTATTTTATTTATTTGCATATTTTTATCTTTATTATTTTTACCCCATACCAATGATACCAATAATGAGACCAAGTATCACCATAACAGCAGTAAAAATCCATGCACGCATTGTCACTTTTGGTTCTGGCCAACCAAGTGCTTCAAAATGATGATGGATTGGTGCCGCTAAAAATATTTTTCTCTTTAAAAACTTTTTTGACACAATCTGAATAAATGCACTCCCTGATTCTAAGACATATACAAAAACGACAATAAACAATACAAAAACAGAATTTGTCAAAAGCGCTACCACACCAAGAGTTGCCCCTAAACTAATTGCTCCAGTATCTCCCATAAAAAACCGTGCTGGATATACATTAAACCAAAGAAATGCCAATAAAGCCCCAGAAATCGCAAGACAAAATGCTGCTAAATCCATTTTATTTTGTGCAAAAGCAATAATCGTAAATGCTGTAAATGCCATAGTCAAAATTCCTCCATTAAGACCATCGAGACCATCAGTTTCATTTGAAGAAAATGCCATAAACAAGATCACAAATATAAAAAGTGGAATATACCAAAGACCGATACTAAAATCTCCAACTGCTGGTACATGAATTACATCCCATCCTAACTTTGCGTAAAACCACCATGAACCAAGCGCTGCAATTGCAAAAAGCCACCAAAATCGTGCTGCAAATCGCATACCTCCGCCTTTATTGCTTCCCCATCCACGCACACTCATCACATCATCAAAAAGACCCAACACGCCCGTTGTAACTAAAGCAAAAAGTGGCAACCATGTTTGTTTACGAGAAAAAAAATCCAATCGCTCAATAAATACACTATCTAACACATCTGCAAAAAACGGAAATATATATTCGGACGAAAGAATTAAAATTAAAACACTCATCCACACAATCACACCGCCCATCGTTGGTGTACCAGCTTTTTGTGCATGCAAATTTGATACATGTTGCAATGAATCACCCTGAACACCGGTTTTTTTAATCTTAATTCCAATCTTATATTTATACAAAAAATGTGTCCACACGGGCGTAAACAAAAAAGCAACAACAAACGCGATCACGCCTGTTAACATGATTTTAAGCACATTTTCAATTTCTGGTGTTGCACAAATAGAATAAAGTATCATAAAATTATTATAACATAAATTATTACTTCCACTCATAATTATCAAATGCCCACGTAGTCATCTCCTCAACATCAGCAAACCGATTGTAATCATCTAAAACAATCGAAATCACTGTGTGTTCTTTTGTGTGATCTTCTGCTGCAAGAGCAAGACAATATCCTGCACGTGGTGTAAACCCCGTTTTTGCTCCTGCAAGATTATCCATTTTTTCAATCAAACGATTCGTATTTTTTAACTCATGTACCACCGTATTATCCACATCTGCAAATGTCATTTCTTTTGTTCGCATTATTTCCCATAATACATCATATTTTTCATGTTGGTGTAAATGTGCCATCACACGCGCAATATCATATGCACTGGAATAGCAACTTTCTTCATTTTCATCAAGCTCCAATCCTGATGGTCGGCAAAAATGTGTATTTCCTGCTCCAAGCTCTTTCATACGTGCATTCATCAGTTTTGCAAACGCTTCCTCAGATCCAGCCACATGCAAACCTAATACTGTTGCCGCATCATTTGCACTAAAAATCAGTGCTGATCTAAGAAGATCCCGCAATCGCACCCTTTCTCCCGGAAAAAATCGTGGACTATTGCAAATGACAGATGTTGGACATCCAACAGTTGTCCCTTCAATTGATATGATTTCACCTGGTATTGTCACAATTTCATCAATGTCCTGCATACGATCAATAACAATCATTGACGTAACAAGCTTTGTAATCGAAGCAATTGATCGTTTTTCTGTAGCATTTTTTTCCCATAAAATCGTCCCAGAATCTGCATCAAATACAATTGCAGAATGTGCACTTTCGATAAATAAATCTTGAAATCCTTCTTTTTTTACTGGCTGAAACACTGGACGTGTTATTATGTCATTTTTCTTTGAAAAAACTTCTTTAATTTGTTTTTCTTTTTTTTTACTATTTTCTCCTTCCTCAATTTGATGATCAATAATCAGCTTTTCAGGATTTTCATATGAATAATGCACATACATACTCATACCAACTAAAAATGCAAAAAACACAAAAATAGCAATCGGATATGTTGCTAAAACCGTACGCTGTTTTTTTGTCATTTTTTCACTCATGTTCTATCACTATCCTCTCTATCAATTAAATCCTTATTTTGTTCTAGATTATTTTGATCATTGTAGAGAATTGCATCAATACGCTTATCAGTAGATAATTCTTCAAATTCTGGCAATTCTTCAACAGAAGAAATTCCAAGAATACGCAAAAGCTCGATTGTAATCTGATAATATTGTAATCGCTTTGATGCATCCACACTGACACGTTCTATAAGCCCACGACGCAACAAGTTTCGCAAAGTAAATGAACAATTCACACCACGAACAGCTTCAATATCCATCTTTGAAATTGGTCCTCTGTACGCAATAATCGCCAAAACCTCCATTGCAACAGGTGTAAGTGCACCTTCTAATTCTTTTTTTGTCATATCTTCAATCACTGAAGCAACCGCAGAATCTGTCACCATTTGCACTTCATTATCACGAACTAAAATATTCAATCCCGAATCTTTTCGAGTATTATATATATCCCTTAGCTCAAAAATAATTTCACGTGCATCTTTTTCTTTTATATGTAAAAGCTCTGCCAAACGCTTAAAATGCATCTCCTTTCCATACATAAAAAGAATTGCCTCAGCCATTGCTATATGTGATACTTCTTTTTTTGTCATAAATATTTTCACATTAAAATATCTTATTATTTTTTCAAATTCACAAATTTACCTTTTTTCTTGTTTGAGTACAATATCATCGAAAATACTTTCCTGTCTCGCGATAATAATCTTTTGCTTCACCAACTCCAACAATGCTAAAAACGATACAACAACCTCAGATCGATTTTTTGCAGAAGATGTGATTTCAGAAAACGCCATTTCTGCCCGTTCTTGCACACTTTTTTGAATTGTCATAATCCGCCTTTCCAGAGAGATTACATCACTTACGATCTTTTCCTCAAGGGATTCGATGCGAGGAATTGTATGTAATGATGAAAGAAATGCTTTACGCAATTCTTCCTGTGAAATATTTTCAGGTGGACAAAAACATACATCCTGTCCCCAAATACCAAAATTACCATACATTGCCTCAGCAGTAGTAAAAAACTCACTAAACATTTCACTATGATCTTTAAAAACCTTGAGAGCAGCAAGTTGCAACTCCAATTCTTCTAAATCACCTTCTTCATCTTCTTCTAATTGAAGCAATGGAAGTAACGCATGTGATTTTACTAAAATCAATTTTGCAGCAACTGAAAGAAAATCTGTGAGATTATGCAGTGAAATATCTTTCTGTTTATTGATGTATTCGAGATATTCATCAGTGATGTTTGCCAATGATACACGTGTAATATCAACTTCTTCTTTTTCAATCAAATCTAAAAGAAGATCCAATGGACCCTCAAATTGTTCTGTTTTTACCTGATAAGCCATGAGCGCATTATAACACAAATTATTAAAAAGTGAATAACGTGCAGCATCGACAAAAACTCTTTGTTATGCTATATTTTTAGCATTTTTTCGTTATAAATCAATACGCTTAACACAAAAGGTTCTTTAGTAGTCTTTTAGAGAGAAACATTCAAAAAATAATCAAAAAACCAGTGTCACAAAAACTCACTCCTGTGACACTATTTTAGTTTTAAGCTTATCTAATCCTATACCTATTTTATATATTTTTTATTATTGAGTTCTTTTGGCAAAAAATCTTGTGCATCATTTTCTTCCTTTGAAGCGAGTGGTGTGTATTTATAATCTTTGCCATAATTCAGTTTTTTCATAAGCTTTGTCGATGCATTTCTCAAATGTAGCGGAACCGGCACATTACCCAACTCTTTCACATCACGCATCGCCTCACTATATCCTGCATAAATCGATATGCTCTTTTTGCTTTTTGCCATATACACTACAGCTTGTGCAAGATTTACTCCACACTCCGGCATGCCAATAAATCGACATGCATCATATGCTGCTATTGCTTGTGGTAAAGCAAAAGAATTTGCAAGACCAATATCTTCTGATGCAAATCGCACAACACGCCGTGCAATATAAAGCGGATCCTCTCCACCTTCTAACATACGTGCGAGATAATACAACGCCGCATCTGCATCACTACCACGCATAGACTTGTGAAGTGCAGATATAAGATTATAATGTTCCTCCCCACCCTTATCATAGAAAAGATTTGTTTTTTGAAATGCTTGTTCGATTTGTTTCTCAGTAATTATGCATTTCTCACTATTTTCCTTCTTTTCCAGATCTACAGCAATCTCCAACGCATTAAGCATAGTACGTGCGTCTCCATTTGACATTGCACAAAGATATTCTCGCACCTTTTTGTTGATATCTACCTTTTTTACACCCAGTTCTTCCTTAGATCGTTTCAATGCTTTTTCTAAAATTTTCTCAAGTGCCTCCACTGTCAAAGATTCCAATACAAAAACTCGTGAACGTGACAAAAGTGCGCTATTAACCTCAAAACTCGGATTTTCTGTCGTTGCGCCAATAAAAATAATCGTACCATCTTCTACACTTGGCAAAAAAGCATCTTGTTGTGATTTATTAAATCGATGCACCTCATCAATAAAAAGAATTGTTTGTGCGCCAAGTCGTGCATAACTCTCTGCCTCTTCGATTGCTTTTCGAATATCTTTCACTCCTGCATTAATTGCTGAAAGTTGTACAAAATTTGCAGATGTCTCTTTTGCAATAATACGTGCAAGCGTAGTCTTTCCTGTACCAGGTGGACCCCACAATATCAGTGACGGAACCTTATCTTCTTTAATCAAAGAATGCAAAATCTCGCCTTTTCCCAAAAGATGTTCTTGTCCAAATAAATCTTCAATTTTTTGCGGACGCATACGTTCCGCCAATGGTTTATTCACATTCATATAAACATCGTATTACAATCATTGCACCATATTTATTATACAATTTTATTATAAGAATGACCGTTGTTTATTTAAAAATAAATAATTTATTATTGTACCAAAAATTATTATAATTTCGCAACAACTCAATACTTACTACCACCTTCATTCTATTCATCAAAGTAATCTTGCCAATGATCGTTTTTGCCAATATAGTAAAGATAAGAAAAAACTATTTTATGAAACAAGAACTTATCACAATCGATGACATATTCAAAGCGTTTAAAACGCCGCCAAGTAGTGATGGACGCAAACTAATCATTAAAGCTTTTGAATTTGCAAACGAAGCACACAAAGATCAAACACGAGCAAGTGGTATGCCATATATCCACCACGCACTCGCCACAGCAAAAATTCTCGCAGCAATCGGAATGGATGCACGCACCGTAGCAGCAGGTCTCATGCATGATGTACCAGAAGATACCGCAGAAACACTTTCCACAATATCCCGCAAGTTTGGTCCAGATATTGCACAAATGATTGAAGGAATTACAAAACTTGGTCGCATTAAATTACGCGGAACCAAAGAAGAATACAAATTAGAAAACTGGCGTCGTATGTTTCTTGCTATGGGATCGGACATTCGCACCGTAATCATCAAACTTGCTGATCGTCTACATAATATGCAAACACTTGAACACCTCCGTCCAGACAAGAGAAAACGTATCGCAAATGAAACAATGGAAATTTATGTACCAATTGCTAACCGACTTGGCATTGGAGAGATTCGTGCTGAACTGACAGACCTCTGTTTTTTTCATCTTGATCCAGAAAATTATCACAAAACAAAAACAATCAGTGACACAAAAGTTAAAGAAAAAGAAATGTATGTGAACAAAGCAATCAAAGAAATCAAACAATCTCTTAAAGATGAAGGAATTCACACAATTGATGTACATGGTCGTGCAAAAAATGTGCATAGTGTGTACAAAAAAATGCAAAAGTATGATATGAATATTAATCGCATCTATGACCTCATTGCTGTACGTGTAATCGTCAGTGATATTGCAGCATGCTATGAGACACTTGGTATTGTACATAAAAAATACCGTCCAATGATTGGACGTATCAAAGATTACATTTCTCTTCCAAAACCAAATGGTTATCAATCTATCCATACAACAGTTTTTGGACCGGATGGACGCGTACTTGAAGTGCAAATTCGTACACAAAAAATGCATGATGAAGCAGAATTTGGAATCGCTGCTCATTGGCTCTACGAATCGCGCAAAAACAAAAGTTGGAAAAACTATTTCCTCCCACAAAAAAATGAAATAAGCAAAAAAGAAGTGGAATGGGTCAAACAATTACAAGAATGGCAAAAAGACCTCGGAAATAATCCAGAGGAATTTGTAGAAAGATTAAAAGTTGATTTCTTAAAAAATCACATCTTTGCATTCACGCCACACGGCGACATCATCGAACTGCCAGAAGGTGCAAGTATGGTAGATTTTGCTTATGCGATTCACACAGATATCGGCAACACCGCAACAGGTGCTCGCGTCGACGGTAAAATGAGCTCACTTGATTCAGTAGTGCGCAATGGTCAGATTATCGATATTCTCACAGACAAAAACCGCAAACTCCCAAATGCTACGTGGCTCGAATTTGTCAAAACATCAAATGCAAAAAGTTCCATCCGCCGTGCAATTAAACGTGCTCAAAAAACCAAAGAAGAATAAACGTGAATTTTATTATTTTTAAAGAAGTAAAAGAAGATCTATCTGAATTTTAAATGGTTTTTTGTTTCTTATAAAACTTCTCATAATGTGTTATTTATCACATAGAAAATACATATTTTCTCCAATAAATTTTGTTGTTACATTAGCATTCAAATACAAAAACCATCTCACAAAAGATGGTTTTTAAAATTCTCATCTCATTTTCTTATTGTATAATCACAGATTCGACCATTCTCACAAAATCATCTTCATCTATATTCACAGAATTCGATCTTCCTCCAAATGCAAAATTATATCCAGGCACTATCTTATTATTCAAATTACACACTGCATGAAAAACAGTGTTCTCAAACCATTTTTTTTCTGTTGTATAAACACAGTTACCTGATTTCGACATTTCATACCCTTCTTTCTTATACACATCTTCTAGATTTTTTTCATCAAACCCTTGAAAATCAATCAGTGTACCACCTCTTATTGGTGGATTTTCAAAATAATCTTCATACAATCCACCCATTTGCGAATCAACAACATCACTAAAACTGTAATAAACAGATTTTCCAGTATTATCAAATATTCCCATCTCAACTTTTCCCCATTCTTCTGGATATATAAAAGAAATTCCTAAAAACTCATTTTTATATACGACAAAACCATTCACTCCTTCTTCAACAACTCTTTCCTTACCATCTTCTACATCTACATCATTTTCTGACCCAGATATTTCTTCTTTCATTTTATCATCATGAAAACCATCTTCAAAAACAAGTAAATTATCTACACTTTTTTCTTGTACACCTTTACTAACATTGGTGTTTTTTATTGTTACAAATTCACTTTTAATATCATTGATTGTTTTTGTATTATATAAAATTGCATCTATAACCATCGACATTAATATAATACTCATCGTAATAAAAATACCATTTTTCATTTTTTTTGTTTTACTTTCTATATCTTAAATATAGCACACATACATTACTATCCAAAAACTACAATGCATAACAACTACAGTGTTTCAAATCGTATATTAACATTTGTTTTTCCCGTCGGTAAAGCAACCGCTTGCACAACAATCGCACCTTTTTCACTTCCATCAAAAACAAGATTAACTGTTGTGCCATCTAATTTTAAAAAAAATTATATTAATTTTAATCGAGATAAAATATTTTTTAGCTCCTCATCAGAAAAATATGATATCGTGATGTTTCCTCCTTTACCGCCCTCACTCACACGCACTTTTGTGCCAAAATATCGTGCTAATTGATCTTCTAATCTTCGTGCATGTGGTGTTTTTTCCATGCTTCGTGATCGATGAGTTGTTCCATTAGCAGTATGTGCCTTATTTTCTGCCTGACGTACTGTAAGATTATTTTGCACAATCATGTTATAAAGACCCAGTCGTTTCTGCGGATTAGTTAAGCTAAGTATTACTTTTGCGTGTCCTTCTGTAATCGTCCCAGTGATAAGACCTTTTTGTATCTCTATTGGCAATGTAGAGAGTCGCATACGATTTGCCACAACAGATCGACTCTTTCCACATCGTACTGCGATCTCCTCTTGCGGAAGATTAAATTCTTCTGAAAGTCTATGATATGATTTTGCCTCCTCGATTAAGTTAAGATCATGGCGTTGAATGTTTTCTATAAGTGCAAGTTCTAACTTTTGCTGATCATCTATATCCTCTTTTTTTACAACCACCGGAACTGATGTGAGACCTGCTTTCCTCGAAGCACGCAGTCGCCTTTCTCCAGAAATTAATTCAAAATGATCACCTTTATCCACAGCAACAAGAGGTTGCAAGATGCCATGCGCACGAATTGATGCTGCAAGCTCATCAAGTTTATCCTCATCAAAACTCAATCGCGGTTGCTGTGCATTGGCACGCATTTGTCCAACAGGTATATCTTTTATGTAATCCTTATCTTCAGAGAAGTCCGTTTTCGGTGTGGATATCGCTTTTTTCTCTTCTGCAACAATATGTTTTTTAGCTACTTCTTTTTTTACAGATTTTTCATCATCTCTATGTTTAGTAGCAAATCGCGATTTTTGTAGCGTAGTCTGTGATTTGTCTTTTTGTGGAATAAGTGAAGACAGTCCCCTGCCAAGTCCATGTTTTTGTACCATAATATTATTTTTAGAGATTACTGCTCTAGTGCAATAATCTCTTTTGCTAGAGATTTATACGCCTTTGCACCCTTATTTAAATTATCAAACATTGAAATTGATTGACCAAAACTTGGTGCCTCAGCCAAACGCACACTACGAGGAATTACACTCTCAAACACTTTTCCTGGAAAATGTTGTCGCATTTCTCGCACCACCTGTCGTGCCAAACGATTTCTTCGATCATATAACGTAATTACTGCACCCATAATACCCAAATTTGGCTGAAGATTATTTTGTACGAGATCAATCGTCTCTAACAACTGTCCGAGACCCTCAAGTGCATAATATTCTGCTTGCACAGGAATAATCAATTCATCTGATGCAACAAGACCATTGAGTGCCAATATACCAAGACTCGGTGGTGAATCAATAATAATATAATCATAATCCGTACGCACTTGTCGAAGTGCATCATAAAGACGAAATTCTCTATTTTCCACATCCACAAGTTCAATATTTGCTCCTGCAAGATCTGCGGTTGCTGGCACAACATGAAATCCATCAACAGCTGTACCTACAATTGCATTCCGCACTTCACCACCATCTACCATTGTTGAATATAAACTATTTTCTACTTGCCGTGGATCAATACCAAGTCCAGATGATGCATTACCTTGCGGATCCAAATCAACAAGTAATACAAACTTTCCCATATCAGCAAGATAACTTGCTGTGTTCACTGAACTTGTTGTCTTCCCTACTCCTCCTTTTTGATTAATAAATGAGATGATTTTTGCCATTTTTATAATTTTAGTGATTTTCCCTTCACTCAGTCGGTAAATCTTGATTATATATAATAATTATACTATAATATCTCAAGTGCTTCAAAGTGATCAAACGTATAAATTTGTGAAAAACACATCAAAAGCGAGATTATCAAAGAAAAAATAATATGTAGATACTGCCCGGATGGCGGAATTGGTAGACGCGTTGGACTCAAAATCCAATGTTCGCAAGAACGTGAGAGTTCAAGTCTCTCTCCGGGCACATTACAAACAACTGTATACTAAAAAAGAACAGAAAGTATTCCTGTTCTTTTTTGTTTTATGTTTATTGATAGTATCCACTTGCATCAGTTGTTGCTGTGTATGTGACTGATCCTGTGTAGTCTCCTGAGGCTTGTGATGCTGGGACATCTATTTTATA
>PDPP01000003.1 GCA_002747515.1 Candidatus Moraniibacteriota bacterium | reverse complement strand
ACTTGTTGTAATATATGCATAGCAATGGATTAGGTTATTATTTAGTTTGTTTATTACATAAACTATTATACCTGATCCATTTGCTTTATATTACCCAAAAAAGCTGGATTCAAAAAATTATTGCATGTCATAACATACATAATTAATTCTTGAACTCAGTGACATTACGTCAAGGTAATACTTTTACATTCTTCTAGTTTTTGTATAGGCGTTAGCCCATTCATATCTATTGATTATTGCTCAAACTTTCTTCTGCAAAAACATCATCTGTTCGTCCACCAAAATACCATTTATAGACATCATGAGCCACAGGCACTGTTGTAGATGATAATTCTCCTGTCTGATTCTCCACCATAATCGCCATAACCATTTCTGGATTATCATACGGTGCATATGACACAAACCATGAGTGTACTTTTTCTTCACCACCAAATTGCGCCGTACCAGTTTTTCCTGCTATCGCATTATCCAATGCATTTAACATTGTTGCTGTTCCTTCTGTCACAGTTTGTCGCATCCCTTCTTGGATAATTTTTATATCTGGCAGTGGTGCAATATTGTCAGTAATCTGCTCTGGATTAATCGTAATCCGTTCACCTGTAAGTGTATTTGTGATATATGAAACAATATGTGGCACATACAACGTTCCCCCATTAGCAATTGGTACAATTGAATTTGCAACTTGTAGTGCTGTCGCCAAAATATATCCCTGTCCTATAGAAGCGTGATAAGTATTACCAATATACCACCTCTCTCCAATAACATCCTCTTTCCATTTCTTATTTGGATAAATGCCTGATACTTCACCTGGCAAATCAATCCCTGTTTTTTTACCATAACCAAATCGCTCCATGTACTGTTTCATCTTTTCAATTCCAAGTCCTGTAATATCTCCATATCCACCACCAACTGTATAAAAATACACATCACTCGAAACAGCAATCGCTTTTCTAAGATCTGTAAAACCATGAATCTTCCAGTCACCAAAAAAAAACGAACCTAACTGTAAACCACCTGCACCCTCAATTTGATGATCTGCTGATATAATATTCTCTCCAAGCGTCGCAATACCCATCACTGGTTTTACTGTAGACCCTGGTGCATACGTCCCACTAACTACGCGATTAAAAAGTGGTTGATCTGGATCTGTAATCCAACTACTGTATGTCTCCGAATCAATTCCTTTGGCAAATTTATTATTATCATATGATGGCAAACTTACAAGTGCACGCACTGCACCATCTCGCGGATCTATGATGACTGCTGTTGCACGACGCGACTCAGCACGATCAAGTTCTTTCAAAAGTCTATCATAGAGAAATTCTTGTAAATCTGCATCAATGTTCAGATGAACTTCAAATCCATTGTGTGGTGCATCATCCATGAGTTCTTTAACCCTATTTCCACGACTATCCACAAGCACCTTTTCAGCACCATGTTTTCCATGAAGATATTTTTCATACTCATATTCAATACCCGTCTTTCCGATACGATCTGTTAGGAGGTATCCTTCCTGTTTTTCATATTCTTCTTTTTTTATAAGACCTTCATATCCGATAATGTGTGCAAATTTTTCTCCCTTTTTATAATCACGAATTGCTGTTTGCTGAATCTGAATTCCAACAAGATCACTTTCATGTGAGAAAAATGTCAGGGCTTGTTCATGTGTGATATTTTCTTCAATTAATACCGTATCGCCTGAAACATATGCTGTTTCTATAATCGTCTGCACACGCACAAGATCAAGACCAAGAATTTCTGCTAACTTTTTTGCAACAACTTCTCGCTCGTGTTTCTGATCAGAAAGCAAGTGTGGCAAAACAATAATACTTCGACTTGGAATATTATCCGCTAAAATCTTTCCATTTGTATCGTAAATCTTTCCACGTGGCGCAATAATTGGTACTTCTCGTACACTATTTCCTGAAGCAACAAATGTATAATAATCTCCTTTTACTACAGAAATATAAAATGAACGAAAAATCAAAATACCAACGATAATCATTGATCCAATCCAAAAAATCATAAGCCATTTATGATCAAAGTCAAATGACATGCGCGAAGCTTCTCGTTCTGAAGCAGTTAATACAGAATCTTCAATCTCATGTGTAAACCCATATGTCATCTTTTTGTATTTCATAAGCACTTATGTATGACATTTTAAATCTGTTCCTCTGATATAAAGTGCAATATACTTTTCAAAACGCTGCACAATCCAACGCATAAAGAAAAAAAGTATGAAAGAAAATATAGAAGTTACAAACATATTTTCAAAATTGAGAAGTTCATGACTGCAATAAAAAATTCTCACCACTACCACAGCTAGAAGTGATACTCCACTCGACAGAGCATAATAAATAAATCCGTTTTCTTGTCGATTATGCAAAATCTGCGTCCTCAAAATATTAAATAAATATACACTAGAAATAATTCCTAAAAAATACAGACCAAATACATCATACTGCATAACACTGTAGAGAAATGCTACTGAAATAATCCACAAAAACAACTCATTAAACCCACAAACACTCACCCAAATACACAGAAAAAAAATGATTGACCCAAAAGACACCTCGCTAATCACAGAAAAAAAACTTGCACCTATAATTCCTATAAAAGAGATTATTGCTCGTACAAAAAATGTGATCATATGCTTATTTTTTTACAACAGAAACAAATCGAATGTCATCCAGTGACACAAGCGGAATAATATTTGCTCTTTGAAAAAGGTCATCATTGGATAGTGCAACATTTTGTGCAACACCAACACTAAATCCGCGCGGAAATTTATTACCAATTTGCGACGTAACAAACATATCTCCATCTTGTACTTTATCTCCCTTTTTAATATCTTCTACCACAACAGAAAGTCCATATCGTCCACGTGATATTGCCTCAGCACCACTATCAGCATTAACCACATTGACCACGCTTTCTGGATGTGTAATTAATCGTACACGAGATATTTTTTGATCTACAGTATCAATATATCCGACAAATACTCCTGCACCAACAATCACTGCCATATCCTTTTTTACACCATTTTCTGCACCCACATTTATCATCACCCATTGGTCACCGCCAAGTGAATCTCTCACCACAACCTCTGCATATATGAGCTCAAAATCTTTCCGCGGCAAAAGACCAAGCTCTGTACGCAAGATGTTATTTTCATTTTTTATATCTGTAAGGTACATGAGTTCTGCACGAAGATCTTGATTTTCCTGAATAAGTCGCTGGTTATCCCGATGCATATCTCCCATATGTAACACAACATCAAAAGAGTCTCCGAATGATTCACCAAGATTTTGACCAATATGATTAAATGGAAGAAAAAGTGTAGAAGTAATCCCACGCACAAACCCAAGAACACTAAACGGATCTAAAACAATAATTGCAACCAAAATCACAATAATATAAAGATATTTTCTTTTTCCTTGTTTATTTTTATGAACTGCATGCATAATAATTTTCTATCTAAAATATGCTTAGCGCAATGGTACACCTTGATCATTTTCTATAAGCACTTCACGCAATGTCTCAATGTCCTCCAAGACAATTCCTGTCCCACGCACAACTGCAGTAAGAGGATCCTCCATTTTTTTCACAGGCATTTTGGTTTCATTTGCAATCAATTTATCCAGCCCACGTGTCAACCCACCACCACCAGCAAGAATGATTCCACGCTGCATGATATCTGCTAACAATTCAGGTGGCGTTTCTTCGATAATTGTTTTCACCGTATTAACAATCACACGCACACTCCGCGAAAGCGCATCACGCACATGCTCATCTGTTACAGTAATCTCTTTTGGTAATCCAGTTACGAGATCACGACCACGCACTTTCATTCGCAATTCTGTTTTTTGTGGATATGCACTGCCAATATTAATCTTTACTTCTTCCGCAGTACGCTCTCCAATAAGCAAATTAAATTCATCTCGCATATATCGAGTGATATCTTCGTTCATTTCATCCCCAGCTGTTCGCAATGATCGTGCCGCAACTACACCACCTAGTGAAATTACGGCAATTTCACTCGTCCCACCACCGATATCTACAATCATATTTCCACCAGCATCTGTCACAGGCATACGTGCACCAATCGATGCTGCCATTGGCTCATCGATAAGATATGCTTCACGTGCACCAGCGCTCGTTGCTGCATCAATTACAGCACGCTTTTCCACTTCCGTCACACCAGAAGGAATTCCTATGAGTACACGTGGTCGCGGCAAAATAGAGAACGATTCTTTGTGTACCTGATCAATAAAATATTTAAGCATCTGCTCTGTAACTTCAAAATCACTCACAACACCATCCACTAAAGGACGCGTCGCAATAATATGTCCCGGCGTCTTTCCAACCATTCGCTTTGCATTTTTGCCAATCGCAAGAATCTGTCCTGTTCGCGTATTCATCGCCACAACAGAAGGCTCATTAATCACGATACCTTTTCCTTGTGCATACACAAGTGTATTTGCTGTTCCTAAATCAATCCCAATATCCTTGGAAATTTGACCAAATATACGACCACTTAGATTTTGTGATAATTTTCTTGCATTGTCGACTACTTTATTCATGAAAAATATTTATCTAAAATAACATATAACAAAAACCCAGCTCCTTTCATAAACTGTCTTTTTTTACTTTGTATTTTTATTTTTCGTTTACATCTCATGATACAATTATTTACTTGTATCGTCAAAACATATAAAAAATTAATGGTAAATTTACGATTACATAAAAAGAGAAGTTTTTCTCGTACTTCTATTTATACGAGAAAAACAAACATACAGGATATTATCAGTATATCTGAAAGACCAAAAAAAATTTGAAGAAAAGATTGTACCAAGTCACTGAGAGGGCGATGTAATTATTGGAAAAAATAAAGTGGACATATCATGTTCATCGCCGTGCATATCAAAACATGTTATTATTTTTCGTTGATTTTTTGTTATCATAAATTTTTTATTGTTCTTGTAACACATTGTCTGCCATCGCACGATAAAATCGACTCGCATGCCCATAAATCGTATCAGATGATAAACCTCTCGCATCTTCGCGCCAGATAGAGAGACCCGCACCAACAATACCGTCAGTGCGCTTTGCCGGCGCACCGTACTCTCCGTCCCACATACTGAGTTTCCATCGATTTTTAATATCCCACAGCATCTCACCCATATCATCTGGCGTGCAACTCTCCAATGATGGCACAAAATAAAGATAATATGAATTGTAATTTATGACAGAGAATCCTGCATCTTGCAATTCCGGCACTGTTGCGCGCACACGTCGACGCTGTGCACGTTCTGCGTCATCTTCCGTATCACCATCAGCGCTCCAGTATGTGATCGTGATGTCGTTTGGAGTATTTGTGATGTGTTTTTTGGTGATAAAGTCCGGCCACATCCACAAGTCAAAACCTTTTGCATGCAAAAACTTCGCCATACGATTGATGTAAGCAATTTGCGCATCTGCTGGTTGATTGAATAATTCATCACATCCCATATGAAAATACCGATTACCAGCAAAGAGATCTGCGTATTCTCCATACAAACTTTCTGCAAAAGCAAGCCCTTTTTCATCTGTAATAGAGATTTCCCCTTCTGCAATATCCGCTGCAACAGACGCAACATATGCACTACCATATTTGATACGCGCAAGACGAAAAAATCCGCCCGCATGTGCCGGCAAATCAATTTCCGGCACAAAATCAACACCCTTTTCTTCTGCATATGCACGCAACTCCTGTGCCTGCGCTCTGCTCAAAAATCGTTTTTTGGTCTGTGGATTAGTATAGGTGCCATTTTCATTGCGGTGTGCTTCATCCGCCACTTGATCTAAAAGAAGACACTCAATTCCCACATTTTCATTATCCGTAAAATGCACGTGAATAAACGGATTTCTGTCTTCAGCTACTATATCGACATATTTTTTCAACTCATCCAACGTACAAAATCGTCGTGCACAGTCAATGTTAATCCCCGTACGCAAATCTTTTTCATCGTCTTGTTTTGCTTTCGTCACTTGTTCTTCTTGTATTTGCACCACATCACTATGTTGTACATCGTCCCGTGTAGATTGCTCAGTATGTTGCACAGTTGTGTCTGCAGTAGGCGTCTGTTTTTGTTTTGCATCATAAAAATACACACCCACAAAAACTGTCAAAACACCAATTGCGCAAAAAGTGCATATGCGCATTATTTTGTAAAACATATATTTACTTTTACACCATTATATTTATCTTTTACTATGCTCATATAGTAACATAATGCTTCTACTCAAAGAAATCTGCCACACTTCATAAAAAGTACTGACAAAAATACAATTGATAATTATGGGAAAAAGACTACAATACACATGATGCTATACAATGAAAAAAAATTTATCAAAGAGTTTTTTCTCTTTAGCTACAAACAAGCGTGCGCAAGCATTTTTGGTGCGAGTCTTTTATTTGTTATTATTGTCACAAAATGGATTGATTTTTCTAATATTTTTCTTACACGTTATGATGTGATATTTATTTGTGCTATTTTAATACAAACATTTCTCATTTTGACCAAAAGCGAAACATGGCAAGAAGTAAAAGTAATTGCTACTTTTCATATTCTTGCAACGTGTATGGAATTATTTAAAACAAGTCCGCAGATTAAGTCATGGGAATACCCTGATGATGTTGGTTTTTTTATGATTGCGACAGTGCCACTTTTTACTGGGTTTCTCTATTCATCTGTGGGAAGTTATATTGCACGTGCGTGGCGCATATTTCATCTTTCGTTTACACATTTCCCTCCTCTGACATATGTGTCACTTCTTGCTAGTGCAATTTATATTAATTTTTTTACACATCATTTTATTATTGATATTCGTCTCATTCTTTTCATTGTCACATTTATTCTTTTTTGGAAAACAACAGTGTATTTCACCATGATTAAAACACCACGTTCTATGCCGCTCCTTCTCGGATTTGCACTCATTGCGTTTTTTCTCTACATCGCAGAAAACATCGGCTCATATATGAAAGTTTGGCTCTACCCAAACCAACAAGTAACATGGCACATCGTACCAATCGGAAAATACGGCGCATGGTTTCTCCTCATTATTGTAAGCTTTGCGCTCATCGCTGTAATTTATCGCAAGAAGATTTATAAAAAATAATGTAATAAAAAATATTTTTTACATATCCTCAAAAACCGGTTCATCTGAAATAAATTGTGCATTGAGTCCTCTATTTTTAAAATATCTGCACATTTCTTGACATGCAAATTTTTCTGTTGAATAGTGTGTTCCACCAAGGAGGTTAATTGCTTTTTCTTCTTCAAGCTTATGCACTGCAACACTAAACTCATTTTTTGCAGTGACGCCTGTGATGATTGTATTGATTTTTTCTTTCATCGCTTCTTGTACTACACGTACATCATTACCGCCCCCAGCAACTACCAGCACACGATGATCTTTTATCTCTGCAACTCCATATTGATAAAGCTTTACATCATGTCCTAGTGCTTTAGTATATTTTTCTTTTAACTCTTTTACTGTTTTTGTATCAGTTGTGCCGATTACGCCAGCAAGTACACCATGATATGACACACATGGTTTTTCAATCTCTAATCCGATTGCTTTTGCCAAAGTAACACTTGTAGAATATTCCCCATAAGCATCTAGTGGCACATGAAGAATGTAGATAGAAATCCGACGCTTTTTAAATTGTTCTAGCAAATTAGAATCCATCTGATAAAAAGCACCTGGCACACGAATATCCCATATAGATGGATGATGCATAAAAAGCATAGCATCAGTAACACCATCATCAAGAATTTTTTGCATTACTTTCTGTGACGGAAAAACCGCCGTATAAACACGAGTGATTTCCTCAGCAAAATCACATGCAAGCCCCATATCATGTGCTTTAAAATGATCATATATATATTCGATCACATCATCCATATACACAGTCCATTCATCACTCATCTCAGATGTGATAAAATCACGATCCAATTTTTCATATAGTTTTTTTGCTTTCATAGAGATGTTTTACTCTGTGATTATAATAATAAGAAGAAGAAAAACATGCAATAATTCAAAAGTTTATTATTTTATTATATTGTCATTTTCGTATTTTTTTATAAAATCATTAACATCACAACAACTATCATCTCACAAAGAGTACATATTTTCTTTAGAAAAACAAAAATTATCTAGATATATTCATTTTATGCCAAACACTACCTCTCTTGTATTTCCAATCGTTCAATTCCATGCTGTTCAATCTCATCTCCATATTTTTCCAAAAAAGGATATGTTTTTTCAATTCTTTCTCCAATTTCCATCTGAGAAATCTTTTCTTCACCATACTTGCGAAAAAAATCACGCCTTGCCAAACGATCGCTAATCTCATTCCAAAAAACATCTTCTTCATAATTATCAATGAACTCATGCGCTTCACCTTCCTCCAATTCTCTCGTTGGAAATAATTTACCATCATCTTCATCAATATATTTTTCCAATCCAAATTCTTTGGCAAAAGAAAAAATATAGTCTTTCAAATCTACATACTCCGTAATATATTCATCTCCTTCGCGTCCTGTTCGTGCCGCGTTTACTATCCAATTACTGATGTATGCCATCTTTAGTAATGTGTCAAATTGCTTCTTCGTAAAATTAATTTTCATTTCCTTTAGTTTATTTAATTAACATTGTGTAAAATACTATTTATTCTATCAACACTTCACATTGAGATTAAATTCATTATTCTTCAATTTCTTTTAAAAAATAATACAATTACTATACCAATCACAAAAAAACAGTCAAGAAATTAATTTTCTAAAATCAAAAAACCACAACTAATCTAGTTGTGGTTTTATTTTTTGAAAGATTTCCTTTTCTGTGTTTTGGTGAGGAGATAATACATTGATTAGACTCCTCATAGAAAGAAATGGGTCTCCTCTCAGGGGTGATTTTCTTCAGGGAGGCTTTCAAATATTACAAGGATAATAATATTTTCAAATCACTTACCTGAGAGGAAACACCAAGACACAAAAAACAAATATCTTCAGTATAATTTTTGTATTTTTTATGTACAAAAAAATCACAGTCTTTTGCGGTTAGTCCTGCCAGTTATTTTTTAAGTCTCAATTATACATAATAAAGATGTATAACCGACCAAAATGGGTTTTGAGAACTTGATGTGATTCATCAACTCTCGTCACCGTTACTCCCTAGAAAGGAGGTGATCCATCCACAGCTTCCGCTACG
>PDPP01000017.1 GCA_002747515.1 Candidatus Moraniibacteriota bacterium | reverse complement strand
GCACTTGTTGTAATATATGCATAGCAATGGATTAGGTTATTATTTAGTTTGTTTATTACATAAACTATTATACCTGATCCATTTGCTTTATATTACCCCTATTTATTAACCATTTTTGACAATAAAAGCTTTTTAATATTATTTATTTTTTCTACTTGATCTGAAAATCGAGAATTTATTTCTATTTCATTTATTACAAGAACAGCCTCATCAAAAGAAATTTTGTAAAAATTAATCATTTGTTTTGCATCCTGTTCAGGATTATCAATCCTGCTTTTTAAATATCTATTGTAATAAGTTCTCTGCACCCTTATGAAATCATCCACTTTTTTCGGAAAAAGAACCGTATCTTGATCTGAATCAAGAGTTGATTCAATTGACATTTCCAATAAATCCAAATAGTCACCATAAATATACGCTTCTGCAGCTTCTCTATTTTTCCATCTATTAGCTGAATCAATGAACTCTATAGCATCTAAGGAATTTTTATTTAATTCAGACAAAGCATCTGCCATTATTTGATCAATCAACTGATCAAATTGTATTGAGTCAAGAACGATCTCCCCGAAACCTAATGTTTTCTTAATTTCATCACCATACTCATTAGCACACGGACTTAGTGAAACACGGAATTTTTTTTCGCCATTATCTTTATTCACCCATTCACTATCAAAGACTTTAACCCCTATAATTTCTTGCATGTTATTTATAACATAATCGCGAAACATGAGATAATGGCGTTGCGTTTCTCGATGCAAATTTCTAGACATTTCAATTGTAATATCATGATTATTGTCAATTTTATCAATGCTTTGCTTTTCTGAATTATAGAAATCTACTCTCAAGTTCATCACAAAATCATCAATAAACCACCTCAAAAATTCTTTCCAAGATTCCCCATAATACGTTACTCTTTCCACTTCCTCACCATGACCTATTGGCGCAGAAACATCTCTATAGGCAACACATCCATTATGCATTAAAATTCTATTTAATTCGGAGAAAGCTACCTTTATAGCATCTTTTCCATACAACATTCCATCATCGCACTCCACGCCATAAGAACTTACTTCATGAAAAATTGATGATGCATTAACTCCGCTCACAGTTTCCGATTTAATTGGAATATGGCTCATGTTGGCAGAAATAAGCTCAATATTCAAATCTTCTTTATCAATCAATTTCAATACTTCAGGAAATAAATCCATGCCAAAAATTCTCGAATTACTATCTGCAGTATTTCTAGCAATTTTTTTTAATGACTCTCCACCGCCAACACCAATTTCCAGCAAATTTAACTTGCCATTAAATCTGGGTAATAAATCATTTTGTGCTAATCCAATAATTTCTGCAGTCTTTTCATCATAATTATTACCAATTTGCTTTATATATTCTGTGTTAGTTTTTTCACTTACATGACATTGATTTATTTTTTTATCCATAATTATCCTGAAACCTAATAATTTTATAACTAATACATTGTACACAGTATACAAAATTTATTAGAATATTACAAAAGAATATTGCAAATAATTATAATGATAGTTTATATTATCATCCTGCACGTTCACAGATAGCAAAAAAAGGGATATACAGGAAAACTCATATAATTTATGAAATATTATTCATTATATAAAAAAGTTCGAACTTCGTCCCATAGGGCCAACAAAAAACCGCCTTTTTATTGGGACAATCTTTATGTAGACTGCACAATTATTGGATAATGAAATGTTGTTTTATTTCTATTTACAATATCATTTGCAACAATCTGCAAAGTGCGCGCAAGAGACTGACACTCTGACACAGACATAATGCTTGGCATGGAAGAAATTTGATTCATAAGATTCTTGTGATATACCACTGGTGTTTTTGGTGAGAAGACTTTGAGATGTGCAGACCCAGTAAATACAACCAGCGTCTTTACATATTGTGAAATGCCAAATGCTTTTTTGAGATAAAAATGTAATGCCTTTGAATGATTTTCTGCTTGCATCACAGGATTATAGAATGTGTTCTTTTTATAGTATGTGTTATATTTTCCCATACACTGGAAAACTTGTGACCAATCACGTTTGAGATAACTTCCATAAATTGTTCCACTGTAATTTTTTGTCTCAATTGTAAAAATACCCTTTGTACAAATAAGAACATGATCAATTTGTTGACCTGATATTGTAATATCGTGAAAAGAATAAAAATTTTTTTGTTCTATTAATGTTTTTTTCACAATTCCTTCTCCAACAATTCCTTTTGCAGAACTTGGATCGAGGAGATATTTAATGAAAAGCGTAAGTGCTGACATGATCAAAAATAAAAAATAACATACAATAGTACATCATTTTCTACATTTTGTCAATTTTTTTTCGTAGCAATTACATTTAGCACTTAAAAAACCACCTCTTTGTGAATCAATTTTATTAATCTCTTGTTTCTTTGCAAATATACGTTTTTAGTTTTTCATCTTGAATTTTACACTTATACCCACACTCACTCAAATGTTGCTTTTGAAAAGTCTCTTTTATTAAATTTATATCCATCAATAACTTCAATAGCTTTTATAGCACATCCAGACATTACAAAAAGACTACTTATAGCAAAAATTATCATTAGAATATTCTTTACATCTCAGCTTTACTTTGTTTATTTAAAATATACCTCTGTCAGAATCATATGCATCCATTTTTTTATCTCCATTTTTGTCATAAAAACAAGATGGTGTGTATATAAGCCAGCAATATTGCATTTTTCGACCACTGCCATCATTCATTGGAGTTACTGTATCAGGTTTACCACGTTTTTTTACGAGAGCGCTATAACTAATTCCTATGAGAGGATCATCATCTTTGTTAAAAACCACATTCGGTATTTCTTCCATTGTTAATTTTGACAAATAAACCACATTTTCAAATCCTTCCTTATCAAAAACATAAAAAAATAACCAAACACAGGTATAGAAATTAGCGACATAAATACAATAAACAAAACAAAAGCTCTATGACTATTTGGCTCTTTTTCCTCCTTTTTCATATTTTTATATTTAATTCAACAATTAAAGTATATCAAATCTTGTTAACATCGCAAAAAAAGAGATAACATTATATATAAAAAAGCACAACGCAAGCTCTGTTACTAAAAAATTACATATTTCCCCAAAAGAAAAAAACTTATCAATAGTTATACAGATATCAAAAATATGACTTAAATAGATTAAAAAAACAATACATGATTCAATAAGACAATCAAAAATTACTGTTTTTTATAAAAATATTGTAATCAAAAACTAGAGACCATTTATACTTTTTCTATATTTATGTTCATCAAGTGTACGAGAAAATACCGTTTCTCCCGTCTCTGCATTGTTGAGAAAATACATATAGTCCGTCTCTGCTGGCGCAAGTGCTGCATCAATTGAAGCGAGAGAAGGATTATTAATTGGTCCTGGAGGCAGTCCTGGATATATATAGGTATTGTAAGGATCATCAATTTCTATATCAGCCTGTGTATGTTTGACCTCTGGAATACCTTTGACATAATCAATTGTCGCATCACTTTGCAATGCCATACCAATATCCAATCGATTTTTGAACACACCTGCTACGATCGATCGATCAGTATTTAATGGCACCTCTCCCTCGATAATGCTTGCAAAAATAATTACTTCATGAAGATCTTTTCCCTGCAAAGCAATCAGATTGCGATAATTTTGGTCTATTTTTTTATCAAAATTAGTAAGCATTTTTACAATAACCTCTTCTGCAGTAGACTCCTCTGTAAAAAAATATGTATCTGGAAAGAGATATCCTTCAAGACTTGCATCTGTTTTCAAAAACAAAAATTTTGTATATATTTCACTAGATGGGTTATTTGCAAGCTGTGCAAATTCATCTCCCGGCAAGTTGTTTGCATTGAGACGTTCTGCCATTTTTTTAATTGTCCACCCTTCTGGAAATGTAACTTTGATATCTTTATTTTTTTCTATAAGCGCCTCTCCCGTTGTCGTAATTTTATATACAATATCAGAAATCGTACTCTCTGGCATAATCTCATATTGATTCGCACGAAATTTTCCACGCAATTTATTCTTCCAAGCATAGTAGTAAAAATATAACCGATTTTCGATTAATTCAGCTTCTGCAAGATTTTTTCCAATTGTAACAATATCATCACCCTCTGATACAACAAAAATTTGTTCTGACATATTGTGCGAAGTCGTATTATACACCCGATAATGTATAAAAAAGAAACATCCAAAAACGCAGATAAAAAATACTATAATACTTATTCCTATTTTCATATTATCTATCATTTATTATTCTGGTAAAAACCGTATACTATCAAAACGCTCCTCAACCATCTCCTCTTCCTCTCCACGATTATTGAAATACGATATAATATTATCAATTGGCGCAACCATCACACCACCCTCTTGTAAAAGTTGTGCATAATCATACAATTCCCACAATTCTGGATTAATCACGATTATTCGCTCATATTTTTTTTCTGTGGATATATCATCACTATTGTGAATTAATTGCAATTCAGCAATATTATCGCGTGCAATGAAATTATATTTACTAATATTTTCCATCGCTTCATCTTTAAGCGATGAAATCATATCAATTGCTGTTACATGTCCGTCAGCGCCTACAATATAACTCAAAAGTGCTACAATCCATCCGCCACCAAATCCCACTACTAAAACATCCTGATTTCTTCTAGGACGCAAAAGCTCTAACATAAAAGACAAAACAGACGGTTCTGGCAACAATTGTCCATGACCAATTGAAATCGGAATATCTGACGCAGCCGCAATACGAAATTTGTCAGGCACAAATTCTGCACGATTAATTTCTGAAAATGCATCAATAATCAAATCCGTTTTGAGATATCCTTTATGTATGAGATTATTTGCTAAAGTTCCCATAACTTATTAAATACCACTAACAGAGATAATTGCATCACGGTCACGTGAGCCATCAAATTCAATTGCAAAAATACTTTGAATATCTGAAAGTATCATCTTTCCGTTATCTATAGGAACTGCAACTTCTGCACCAACAATCAAAGCTTTACAATGTGCATTTCCATTACTCCGCCCATCTGTCCTTCGTCCTTTTTTCAATTCAAAAAGATCATGTGCATACTGCTCATCAGATGGTGCAATTCGTTCCAAAAGATTCATAAAATCCTGCAAGAGCATTGGCTCGTTATGATTAATTGCTACACCCATTGTTGTATGTTGTGCATAAACACAAACACGTCCTTCTCTGATACCACTTGCATCTATCACGTCCTGCACACGATCCGTGATGTCTACAAACTCTGTTTGTGCATTTGTCCTGAATTTAATAATTTCTCTATGATATTTCATAATTATCTTTTAGTTTTGTTCTCTTTATTGTATCACATCATTTGATATCAAGCACCCAGCCTTCGTACTCTCTGCACATATTCACCAATTGCAATCTCAAATGCCACATCATCAAAATCTGGAAACATTTTTTCATCAAAATATAATTGTGCATTTGCAATATCCCACATCATAAATCCTGCACTAAGATGTGGTTCACCTCCTGTACGAATAAGATAATCTACTGGTGGTAAATCTTTTGTCATAAGATGTTTTTTAATCATGTTCTTTGTAACTTGCGCACTATTCTCACATACATCTACAAGTGATTGCACTGCACGTAACATTTCCTCATCACCGCTATACGCCAAAAAAAAGTTCAATGTATATTTCTCATGATTTCGTGTTTTCTCCATTCCATCCTCAAGTATATTTACAAGACTTTTTGGTAATTGCTCTTTCCATTGTCCGATAATATTGACACGCACGTGATCTTTAATAATGTCCTCACTATTAAGTAGCTTTATGAAATAGTCTTCATAGATTCTCAGAAGTGCTTTACGTTCTTTAATCGGTCTCTTTGTCATGTTTTCTACTGAAGAACCCCAAAAAGAAATACAAGTAATTCCCATATTTCGTGCTTTCTTTGCAATCTTTTCAATCATCTGCGCACCTACCTCATGCCCATCCCATGGATCCAATCCACGTTCATGCGCCCACCTCCGATTACCATCAGGAATAATTGCCACATGTTTTGGATTTTTTTCATTCTCATTCATGTTATCAGTTTTTGCGATTACTTAAATACAAAATTAATTCCTCCAAAAAATCAACTGCATTATTTTTCAATTTGAGCTGTGCAAGCACTCCTCGCGCTTCAGTCAAAAGACTCTCTACATATAATTCAACTTCCTTTTTAGCGCCTGACTCTACAAGCACATTTTGGAATCTCTTTACATCAGAGCGAGAGATGTCCTTTTTGCCCAAAAGCTCATCCAAAACTCTTCTCTGAACCTCTGTCGCTTTTTTATATGCACGAGAAACAAGCACCGTTTTCTTACCCTCTGCAATATCTGACCCAACTGGTTTTCCAGTTTTTCGCTCATTACCAAAAACTCCTAAAATATCATCATGTATCTGAAATGCGATGCCCAGAGGAATTGCAAATCGCGTCAATTCATCACACAATTCATCACCTGCACCAGCGAGCATCGCCCCAAGCTTTAATGGTCCATCAAATGTGTATCTTGCTGTCTTATTTTCATACATTTTCAATATATCCTTCTCTTTTACATTGTCACTGTACTCCATATAAATATCCTGCATCTCACCAACACACGTCAATCCCACAATATCCTGCATTTTATTCAAAGCACTGATAATCAATCTTGGTTCAAATTGTGAAGAAAAAAGCACTTGATTTCCCAGTGAATAAATAAGATCACCAGAAATAATTCCCACAGACGTGCCAAAATGTTCGCTATCATCACCTATCATAAACCTTTTGTGAAAATCACGATATTTTGCGTGAATTGTCTTTTTGCCACGCCGCAAATCATCTCGATCGATAATATCATCATGCATCAGCAAAAACGCATGAATAAGCTCAATACTTATTGATGCTCTGATAATCTCTTGTCGATCATTTCCACCTGCACCAACATACCCCCAATACATCATAATCGGACGAATACGCTTCCCTCCAGAAAGGATAGTCTTTTTAAAATATTTGAAAATTGCTGTTACAAAGGCATCTGTTTTTTCCGCTTCTTTAATTGCGCCATCTAAATATATCTCTATCTCATGATCTATCTCACTCTTTAATGTTGAAAGTTCTTTCTTAAAATCCATAAATACACAAAAATAATTTACAAAGAATTATATATGTATAATTCCTATATTGCAAGTTTATAATCTTTTTCCCTTCCTATTTTTTCGCAGTTCCGCTGTACCTAACAATAGCCTAGTTACACTCCCACCAACAATACTTACAAGCAAACTAAATAAGATCAATCCCATAAAACGCGTAATAATCACAACACCCTCACCAAAAATCGTCTCTGGCATCGCCTGCGGTACACCACCAAGCAACACTTTACTACTCCAAATCATTGATAGCGGAATATTTGCATACACTGCACGATCTCCCTCCGCAAACCAAATTAATGTCCCACTAATAAGAATCATCGTAAAAAGTGTGACAATATAAATTTGCATTGTCACACCAAACAATTGATCATGACCGTTCTTTTCGATATCCTCATGTTTTTTCTGAATGCGCAAAAGCTTTACAAGACGCACCATTCGCAAAAATCGCAAGAGTCGCAAGAGTCGCACGCTCTTGAGAAATGTAAAATTTGCAATGCCCAAAAATGTCGGTATAATCGCAACAAGATCGATCAACCCAAAAAAACTACATATATAACTCCACGATCTCTTTGCTGCAATAACACGACCAATGTATTCCAATGAAAAGAAAAAAACAGTAAAATATTCAATATACAAAAAAATCTTTTCATATTTTGTAAATCCCTCTACTGTTTCTAACACAATCGCCACAATTGAAATAATCGTCAGCACAGCAAAAAAATCATTCACCGGTACAAAATACCGCGAATTAATATTATTAAATATATCTCGACAGAGCTCTTGAAATGTTTGTTTTTTCTTCATTTTATTTTTTCATACATCCCATTTAACCACAATCTCAAATATGCAATCAAAAATATCTCATAATTTACCATATACCCCATAAAAACCACTTCCCCATTGTACCACAAAAAAGAAACAGGCCTAAACCTGTTTCTTTTTTTGCTATGTGTCAGTAGATTTATGGGCGTACTTCACGGAATTTACTGCCAGAGCAGTTTGCATCTGATGTGCATGTATTTGAGCATTCTGATGGATCTGTTGCTACTTTTGTTTTTGCCATGCATTTGCCATTTGGTGAACATGTTCTTTCTGTGCAATATGTTGTTGTACTACAGTTTTGTGTTTTGTTTCCATTTGTACATGTCCATCCATCTAGGAACTGTGGTTGTGATCCAGAGAGTTCTCCTGTGTCACAAAATGTACATCCATGCCAATCTTCTTGTGTTACTGGGAGATAGTTACATGAACCGCATTTCGGTTGTATGTAGTAATAATTACATTGTCCACCACACTCTGCACTTCCTTGTGTCCATGTTTGTGATTTATGTGGATCTACTGCATATCCATGTCCCGCACATTTTTGTGCGCCTTGTGGTATATTACCTGTACACTCTACACATTCTGCGATATCAACTTGCGTTACCCATCTTTTTTGTGGAGTACTGCCTGATACTTTTCTTGTTAAAATAATTGTCTTTTTTCCTGCTGAGTTGAACGTGCACTCTCCTATATATCCATCAGATTCTTTTGTAATTTTACCAAGTTCCTTTAGGTCTTGTGAGCCACATTTGAGCTGATAGTTTCCTTGATTATCAAATGTTGTATCATAGAGTTTCACAGTGACATGTTCTTTACCAGTTGTACATCCTGACGTTGTGACATTTGTAAAAGTGCCTGGTTGTACACTACATCCTGCAAGTTTGGCTATGTTGTCTTTGTAGAAGTATCCTACATAAAAATTAGATGTAGACATACCATATAAATCTAGTGTATCTTTTTCACAGTCCATATAGACGCTTTTTGTTCTTATTATTGGTTCCTCATGACGACATACTAGACGCTTCCTAGTTCTATCACCATACTCCACGTCAATCCAGCGACATTCTCGACTAGGAGTCATAGTACTACGAGTTGCGTATTCACAATCAAGACCATCTCGACGCATACATGCTCTATACGCTGCATCATACGCCCATTTTTTAGAATTTAAGATAGGTTCTCCATGAGGACATGATCCATTGCCAATACGACATCTATTAAAACAGATAAAACTTCTTTTATTTTTTGAAGTACTTACACGCCCTTTACTCCACCACGCAGAATATCCTTCTTTTGCACATTCCACACGTCTTTCTCGGCATTCTTTGTTTAGATTGAGTTTATACTGCATTGATGGGTGATAATTATAACAAAAAGTAAAATAGGCACTTCCAGAAACTGTCACTTTATTATTCTGTTCCTGCTTTACATTGGCAGACATAATAAGACTTTGTTTTCTGGATTCAAAACAGTTTCCACTCGTAATCGTAATCGCATGAGAATTATGATACATCATCATACCGCCGAAGAGAAAGAAAAGAAAAACCGTGATGTTTTTGCTATTGTTTTTCTTAGAAAAGATGAAAATACCGATGATGAGAATGATGGTTATTAGTAAAGTGATGATGAGAGACAGTGGTAGTGTTTTTTCGTCTTTTTGTTGTTTTTGTGTTTTTTGTGTTGTTTGTGCTGTTGCGTTTTTTTCTGTTGTGTCTAGGAGCGTTCCGTCTTCTGAGTGTAGTTCTACTGTTGCGTATGGTCCTATGCAATCTTTTGTGATGTTTACTGCTACTTTTTCTGTTACTACATCTGATTGTGTTTTGTTATTTTCTTTTTTTCCACATAGTTCATTTTTGTTATTGTATACATATACATCATAGATCATTGTTTGTTCCTGTGTGAATTGCTTTCGTGCATCAGGAAAACTATCTGCTCTTTGTGTAAGGAAAAGACTTACGAGCGCTTTGTCATTTTTTTTGTAAGATGTTTCGTCTAATTGGATGCTTTTTATTGTTCCTGATTCCCCTTGTATGACATAGTGTGCTACCACAGTATTTGAAAGTACTTCATCGTTACTTTTTAGCTCCACCAATGTATCATATGCTTGTGGTTTTTTTGGTGTTGGGAGTAAAAAAGATATTTCTCTTGTTTCATTTGGTTGTAGTGTGATATGTTCTTTTTTTGTTTTTTCGATATCTTTTCCAAATGTTGTTTGTTGTCTTGTTGTAAACTCTGGTGTGAGTGTTTGTTTTTCTCCTGCATGATTGATTAGTGCACACTCTAAATACAGGTCTTCTTCTGTGCTAATATCCACTCCGTTTCTCAGACCAAAAAATTCTTCATCAACACGGAGTGTGCAATCTCTTAACTCTACACCTTGCACTTCACTCTCTACGGTAACTGTGTCTAGTGTCAATGGCGCGAGATCTAATCCTTTCGATGTTGCAACAAGTATATCTAAATCATATGTTCCGCTAAGTGTTTTTGGTATTGTATACGTTATTTCTTTTTCTACACTTTCTCCTGGTGCAAGTGTGAGAACTTCTTCGTATACCTTTTCATCTACGAGAACTTCTGATTCTTCTGTTCTTTCTAAAAGTTTTACAGAATAACGTATATCTGACTGTGTGTTTTCTCCATTATTGGATATTGTAAACATGATATAGACATCATGATCTTTCTGTTCCAAAAGATACGCAAATGGAACATTTACATTACTGATGATTTCTACACCTCCAGCCTCTTGTGCAAATGTAAAAAGAGGCATACTCAAAAAAAGCATTAGAAAAGAAAAGAGTATTTTTCTCATATTTTTTTATATTAATTTGTTTTACCTTTTTTATTATACCACAAAAAACAATCCTACCAATAGGATTGTTTTCAAAAGTGTATATGTTACCAAGAAATATTATTTTTTCTCAATTTTTTCTTTCTCTACTGTGCCGCCAGCTTTTTCAATTGCTACAGCAGCATTTGTTGATACACCAATCTCTGTACTCACAGTCAATTTCTTTGAGATTTCACCTGTTGCGACAATACGTGCACCATTTTTCACCTTCTTTCCTGTAATAATATCATTTTGCACAAGTGTTTTGAGTGAAACCGTATCACCATCAGAAAACTTTGCATTAAGCACTGCAAGCGTGACGACATTTTTCTTTGCATGTGGTGATTTGAAACCACGCTTTTTTTTCATCTTTTGCACGAGGGTTGTACGACCACCTTCAAAGAGCGGATCGACATTACCACCACTTCGCGCCTTCTGCCCTTTCATACCACGCCCACTGTATGTGCCACGTTTTCCGCCACGACCAATGCGTTTTTTCTTGTTTGATTTTGTAGATAATTCGTGAATCTGCATAACTCTTTGGATAAATTTAACTTATGACTATTTAGCGGTTTTTTTCGTTGCTTTTTTAGTCGCTTTTTTTGCAGCTTTCTTCGTTGTTTTCTTTGTTGCTTTTTTCGTTGCTTTTTTAGCCGTCTTTTTCACAGCTTTTTTTACAACCTTCTTTGCTACTGGCTTTTTCTTTTCTTCTATATCTTTCGTCTCTTTCACCTCTGAAACCATCGGTTTTTTGAGATGAGTCAGCGCTGCAACTGTTGCACGAGCAACATTCAATTTACTTGAAGAACCATATGATTTTGCGACAACATCACGCACACCTGCCAATTCTACAACTGTACGCACCGCACCACCTGCAATGATACCACGACCTTCCTTTGTCGGCTTGAGAAGCACTTTTGCACTTGCAAGTTTATGATTAATCTCATGAGAAATTGTATTTCCATCAAGAGTGATTTCAATCATATTTTTCTTTGCATCTGCAACAGCCTTTTGAATTGCCTGTGACACATCTGTTCCCTTTGATACACCTACACCAACCTTGCCCTTACGATTACCGATAACCATAGTTGCACGAAAACGGAACCGACGACCACCTTTTACTACACGTGTTACACGTGCAAGATCCAGAAGTTGCTGATCAAACTCCGGCTTTGGACGCCTCTTGCCTTTGAAACCCTTTTTTCGTTCTTTTTTCACCATATAAACCTTTTAATCGTCAAATAAAAAATTAAAATTTCAAACCACTTTGGCGTGCAGCATCAGCCAATGCTTTCACCTTACCATGATATTTATATCCAGCACGATCAAATACAACTTCTGTAATCTTTTTTTCATTCGCTTTCTGTGCAATCAATTCACCGAGCTTTTTTGCACCTTCTACAGAATTTTTTGCACCTTTAATCTCGGCAAGTTTTGCTGATACGATTGTCTTATCATTTGTATCATCAATCACTTGTACAGTCATTGTCGTAAGTGAACGAAACACACTCAAACGTGGTCTCTCTGGCGTACCAGATATTTTTGATCGTACACGATTTGCACGATGCAATCTTTTATTATTACGTGTTGAATTCATATTTTTACCATTAAATTATCCTGATACTTACGCCGCAACGGCCTTCTTGCCCTCCTTACGACGGACATACTCACCCACATACTTAAACCCTTTTCCTTTATACGGTTCTACTGGACGATATGCGCGAACATTCGCTGCAAATTGACCAACTTGCTGTTTATCAATACCAGAAATTGTCATAATTTGACCTTCGATTGATACCGTTAATCCTTCTGGGATATCGACTACTACAGGATGTGAAAAACCAAGTGCAAGATCAACAGTTTTTCCTTTTACCGCCATACGATAACCTACGCCGTTGAGCTCTAGCTTTTTCTCAAATCCCTCAGTTACACCTGTAATCATATTTGAAATAAGACGTGCTGTTGTACCCCACATTGCCTGAGAAATTTTTGCATTATGTTTTTTGTTGATTTTTACACCTTCCTCTACCACTTCAACTGCAACAGCATTATGAATTGGCATCATAAGTTCACCCTTTGAACCTTTCACTTTCACATCAGCGCCTGCAACTTCCACAGTAACGCCATTTGGAATTTCAATAATTTTTTGTCCTATACGACTCATACTATTTTCATTAATTTAATATCGGCTTACCACAACTCACAAATCAATTCACCACCCAATCCTTTTTTGCGAGCTTCTTTGCCAGACATCACTCCTTGTGATGTAGAAATCACAGAAATACCATAACCATTGCGTACTTTGTGAATATCGTCTTTTTTCACATATCGACGCTGTCCTTGCTTGCTGATTTGACGAATGCCCTCAATCGCAGGTTTTTTTATAGTGCTCGAGATTTGATCATATTTCAACGTGATACGAATATTTTCAAATTTTTCGTTATCCTCATCTTGAACACGCTCAACACCATCGATGAAATCTTCTTTCTCAAGTACTTGTGCAATTGCAAATTTAAGCTTTGACATCGGCATCACCACCTCAGCATGTCGTGCTGCATGTGCATTGCGAATACGTGTTAACATGTCACTTATTGAATCGATCATAATTACTTATCATTTAAATATCAAACAAATTTTGGAATCTTTTCTAAATTATACTTACCAACTACTCTTTTTAACACCAGGAAGTTCTCCTTTACTTGCTAATTCACGAAAACAAACACGACAAATTCCAAAATAACGAATATACCCTCTTTTACGACCACATTTCCAACAACGTCGAACCTCTCGTGTTGAAAACTTTGGTTTTTTATCTGCTCGTGCTTTTACTGATGTTTTTGCCATATCTTATAATACATTAAATTATTCTGGTTTTTGCAAAGGAAATCCCAATGCGCGATAAAATTTCTCTGCATCTTCTTTATTTTTTGCAGAAGAAACAACTGTAATTTGAAAACTAAATGGATGTCGAACGTTCTCTGCCACAATCTCAGGAAATATCGTATGTTCTTTTATGCCAATGTTCAAATTTCCTGATGCATCAATCACCTTTGACTCGATTCCATGAAAATCACGTATACGTGGCATAGCTGTAGCAATCAAACGATCAAGAAAATCCCACATACGCTGACCACGAAGTGTTACCTTCATACCAACATCCTGTCCTTCACGAATTTTAAATCCTGAAATTGATTTTTTTGCCTTTGTGTTCACTGGTTTTTGTCCTGTAATATCACGAAGAGCTTGCTCTACCTCTGTCAACGCTTCTGTATTCTTGATAAATTTTCCAATACCAGTATTTACCACAACCTTTTCAACACGTGGTACGAGCATGATATTATCAAGACCGAGATCTTTTTGTAGATCTTTCATTACATCGTTATATTGTTGTTTCGTTGTCTTTATCGCACTCATAATAATTATTCAATTTCTTTACCACTTTTTTTAGAAACACGCACTTTTGCTCCTTCTTTCACTTTAAATCCCACACGTGTCGGCTTATCTGTATGCGGACACACAAGCGCAACATTTGACATGTTCATTGGTGCCTCAACAGTTACACGCTCACCTTTTTGCCCCATTTGTCGTGGCTTCATGTGTCGTGTCACCATATTTATCTTTTTCACAGTAACTGTGTTTTTAGCTGCAGATATAGCAATCACCTCACCGCGTTTCCCACGATCTTTCCCTGCTATTACCTCAACTTTATCACCTTTTTTAATCTTCAACATACATTTTTACAAAAATTCTTCTTACAATACTTCTGGCGCCAATGACACAATCTTATTATATCCCTTTTCACGAAGTTCACGTGCAATTGGACCAAATATTCGTGTTGCTTTTGGCTCTTTATTTTCCGGATCTACAATTACAGCTGCATTCTCGTCAAATCGAATATATGAACCATCTTTTCTCCGAAGAGATTTTTTCTGGCGAACAATCACAGCCTTTACCACATCACCAGATTTTACATTTCCCCGCGGCTCTGCATTTTTTACAGAAGCAATGATGATATCACCTACCTGTGCATAACGCCGACGTGAACCACCAAGAACTTTGAAGCACTCAATATCCTTTGCTCCTGAGTTATCTGCAACTTTTAGCCATGTTTCTGCCTGAATCATACTTTTCTCTTAAAAAATCTTTAAACTATTTTACTACAACAAATTTTTTACCTTTACTCATTGGACGAGATGCAGTAATTTCCACAGTATCACCCACTTTATATGTATTCTCTGGATCATGCACTTTATACTTTTTTGTTGAAAGATATTTCTTCAAAACTTTATTGTGTGTTTTGAATGTATCTACCGCAACAACAATTGTTTTGTCCATTGCATCAGAGGTAACTGTACCTTTCATGACAATTTTCTTACTTTCTTGACTCATAGTGTTTTACTTATATCAAATACTTATGCAGCACGTTCCTTTTCACTAATTACCGTCATCACACGTGCAAGTTCTTTTTTATTTTTGGCAACTACACCATGATCAGAAGCTGTGTTCATCGAAATCTCTAATTTCTTTTGATGAATATCTGCTCTGAGATCATCTGCGATCACATGTAATTCATCAACATTTTTTTCTCTTAATTCAACAATTTTCATAATATCAATGTAATTACTCGTTATGTTTTGCTATAAAACGTGTTTTCACACCCAACTTATTTCCTGCTAAACGAAATGCTTCACGTGCAATCTTCTCATCAATACCATCTACCTCAAAGAGAATCTTACCAGGTTTTACTTTCACAATATAATAATCAACAGCACCTTTACCTTTACCCATTGGTGTTTCATCACCTTTTTTTGTCATTGGATGTGCTGGAAAAACACGAATCCAATACTTACCCGTACGCTGCATATAACGTGTAATTGTACGACGTGCTGACTCAATCTGACGAGCAGTGATGAGACCAGGCGTTGTCGCCTTAATCCCATAACTTCCAAAACTCACAGTTGTACCACGCTTTGAGTTTCCCTGAGGCAACTTTCCGCGATGCATTTTTCTATGTTTTACTTTTCGTGGCATTAACATACTACTTTTTCTACAAAAATATTACTTATCTTCTTTTCGCCCTTTAAAAATTTCTCCCTTATACACCCATACTTTGATACCGATTGCACCATATGTTGTACGAGCAACATCTCGTGCAAAATCAATGTCAGCACGAAGTGTATGAAGAGGAATTGTGCCATGTGACAACCATTCAACACGTGACATTTCTGCACCATTAAGACGTCCTGACAGCTGAATTTTCATTCCTTTGATATTTCTATTTTTTGCAGCTTGTTCAAGAGTTGTCTTAAGTACACGACGAAACGGCATACGCTTTTCTAACTGTTCTGCAACATTTTGTGCTACAAGTGCAGCACTTTCCTCATACTGTTTAATCTCTTTAATATCAACCTTGATATCAACTTTTTTTCCAGGAAAAATTGTCTTTTTTATAAAAGACACAAGATCTTCAATACCAGAACCACCCCGACCAATAATCATGCCAGGACGTGAGGTTCTTACAATAACACGAATATCTTTTGCATTACGCTCAACCTCCACGTCTGCAATTGCTGCATGACGGTATTTTTTCATTACTTCACGACGCAAAAATACATCTTGCTCGAGAAGTTTTGCATAATTATTACCACCAAACCAACGTGAACGCCAATCTGTTGTGATTCCTATACGTAGACTTTTTGGATTTACTTTCTGACCCATAATACAAAATTATTATTTCTTATCCGCCTTTGTTTTTTTCTTAGAGGCAGACTTGTCCTCCTTAGCGTTATTGATTACCTCTTTCTTTACATCATTTTCTTCTTTTTCTGTGAGCACCACATTAATGCGTGACGTTCTTTTGAAAATCTTTGATGCACGTCCATACGCTCGTGGCATCCAACGTTTCAAAGTTGGTCCTTCACCAACAGTGATATCAGATACTACAAGATCTTCGCTTTTAAGCTTAAAATTGTTTTCTGCATTAGCAACTGCACTCTTGAGAAGCTTCTCCATCGGCTGAGCAGTTTTACGCATGTCATACTTCAAAATAGCAATTGCTTCATTTACATTCACACCACGCACACGATCAGCAACCAATCGCACTTTTCGTGGAGATATACGAATATTATTTAGTTGTGCCGTTACCTTTGTCATAATTCTTTATTAATCCCTTTTCTTGTTTATAAAATATATGTTATTTTGCAGACTTTGCGGCATCAATTTCTCTCTGCCGTGCAGCTTGTTCGAGCTCCTTTTGCATCTTACCACCATGTCGCGCAAATTTCCGTGTCGGAGAAAACTCACCAAGTTTGTGACCAACCATTTCCTCAGAAACAAACACATCAATAAAATCTTTTCCATTATGTACCGCAAATGTAAATCCAATCATATCTGGCGTAATCGTGCACGCACGCGCCCATGTCTTGATAACACCTGTCTCTTTCGGCGTTTTACCATCAATCTTTTTGATAACTCGCTCATCTACATATAAACCTTTTTTCAGTGATCGACTCATGTTCTTTTTCTAAATGGATTATTTCTTATGTCGTGATTTGATAATCATCTTGTCACTACTTTTACCCTTACGACGTGTACGCACTCCGAGAGCAGGTCGTCCCCACGGCGTTTTCGGATATTTGAGACCAATTGGCTGTGTACCTTCACCACCACCATGCGGATGATCAACAGGGTTCATTGCACTACCACGAACTGCTGGACGTTTACCCTTATAACGAGCACGCCCTGCTTTACCAATCTTTGTTGCACTGTGCTCAAAATTACTCATTGCACCAATTGTTGCATAACATTCATTGTCAATCAAACGAATTTCTCCTGACGGCATCTTAAGCTGTGCATGCTTTTCATCAACACTCATCACCAACGCACTACTTCCAGCACTACGAATAATCTGTCCACCAGCATTACGCTTCATTTCAATGTTTGATACAAATGTTCCAGAAATGATATTTTTCAGTTTTGTACGATTTCCTTCCTCAATAGGAGCGTTTTCTCCAGAGATGATTGTCATTCCTACGCGCATTCCTTCTGTCGCTAATACATATCGCTTTTCGCCATCTGCATACACCACAAGCGCAATCAATGCACTTCGGTTTGGATCTTTTTCAATAGCCGCAATTTTTCCAGGAATATCCCACTTATCCATTTTAAAATCAACCATACGATAAAGTTTCTTTGCGCCTACTTGACGATGTCGCACAGAGATTTTTCCATTTGCACGTCCAGCCTTACGGTTGAGAGACACACACAGCGCTTTTTCCGGAGCTTTATCCGTCACAGCATCTGGTTTCACAATTGACATGTTGCGACGCCCTGCATGATTTCTTTTGTATACTTTAATTGCCATATCTTGGGAATTACTTATCTATGATTAAATTTTTTATGCTCCTTCAAAAACTGCAATATGATCACCTTTTTTCACAGTCACAACAGCTTTTTTATAAAGGCTTTGATATCCACGATCATATTTTACTGTACGACGTTTTGGCTTCACTATAACAACATTCACATCCGTCACATTCACTTTATACATTTCTTCCACCACATTTTTTATTTGTGCCTTTGTTGCTTTTTTCTTCACACGAAATGTATATTTTCCACGCGCAGCAAGTCCGTGTGACTTTTCTGTGATGATGGGTGAAATATCAATATTATATGCAGATGCAATTGAACTGACTTCAGCATTTTTCACCTCTTTCTTCTTTGTAGAGCCTTTTGTTTTTTTCTCAGACTTTTTTTCATCTACAGCTTTTTCTTGCTTTATGTCATCTTCTTTTTTCGTTCCAAAAATACCCATATTTTTATAATATCATTATCATTTATGCAGTGTATTTCGCCTCGATCTGTTTAAGTGAATCTTCACTCAAAATGAGATATTCGACATTTAAAATATCATACACATTCAGCTTATCTGTCTCAATCGTTCGTATCTTTTTGATATTACGTGCTGCAATATGATTACCAGCTTCTTCGAGAGAAAATCCAATCAGTGCACTCGTATTTATCTCCATGCCAGAAAGCATATTAGCCACAGTCTTTGTCTTTTTTTCTTCCAATTTCAATGAATCAACAACACAAATCTTTCCATTACGAGCTTTTTCAGAAAGTGCTGTGAGCAAAGCTTTCTGCTTCATCTTTGCATTAATTTGTTTGCTGTAATTATTTCCTTTAAGCGGACCAAAAATAGTACCACCACCGCGCCAAATCGGATTTCGAATCGATCCTGTACGTGCGTTGCCTGTCCCTTTTTGCTTCCATGGCTTGCGACCACCACCGCGCACATCTGAACGAATTTTTGTATGTGCACTTCCATTGCGACGATTTGCAGCCTGTGCCACATAAACTTGGTGTAATAGCGCATCATTACTCTCTAAACCAAAAACTGCTTCACTGAGACTTACATCCGCAATTTTTTTTCCTTCTATATTGTATACGTCGATCTTTTTCATATATAATTCACTTATGATACACTAACAATTTCTACGATACGACCAGCAACTCCAGGTACAGAACCTTTAAGTGCAATTAAATTCCTTTCTAAATCAACTGAAATCACTTTCAAATTCATAGATGTTGATCGCTCACCACCAGTACGACCTGCCATCTTGCGACCTTTGAGCACGTGCTGTGGATACGCACTACCAATCGAACCTGGTGCACGAAGCACATGACGATGTCCATGAGAAGCAGGACCTCCCTTAAATCCATGTCGTTTTACAACACCTTGAAATCCCTTTGCCTTACTCTCAGCTGTTACTTTAACCACGTCACCAACCTCAAAAATATCAACACCGACTACATCATCTTTTTTTAATTCAATCTCTCCATCTACACGAAACTCTCTTGCAATTTTCTTTTTAGCCGTCTTGCCAACACAAAGACGCACAGCATTGTAACCATCTTTCTTTTCACTTCTAATCAAATCAACAGTGTTCGGTTCTACTGAAACAAGTGTCACATTCTGTGCACCATCTTCATTATAGATTGTTGTCATTCCTGATTTTTTTCCCAAAACAAACTTCATATTCTTATCATTTATATACACTTATACTCCTTAGTCTTTTCTCTTGAAACCACCTCTCTCGAATACTAGAGAAGCTTCGACTAAAAATAAAAAATGGCCTTATCATGAAGCCAGATTATGCTCTTCTGCTCATAGTACAGAAGAAAACTCCACTTGTCAAGGTCAAAACCTTCACAAGCACGAGTATTACTCTAGCTCGATTAGTATCTCTCACCACTCATGTGACAAAAAGACTTTAACGAAACTGTTAAACCAATTTAAATACATCCACACAACAACAAACGCATCAACAGATGTATTGTTCTTTTAATATACTCTTTATAACGCACATCCAAAAATAACTATTCACTCACAATAATGAAAATATTATTATCCTCTCTCAAAAGAGAAAGATGCTACATTTTCACCTCAATGTTTACTCCCGCAGGAAGATCGAGATTTGTGAGATCTTCAATCGTCTTTTGTGACGGATTGAGAATATCAATCAAACGCTTATGTGTACGCATCTCGTACTGTTCACGAGCATCCTTATGCACAAAGGTTGATTTATTCACAGTTACTTTTTTAATATGTGTTGGCAATGGCACTGGTCCTGCTACGCTAGAACCTGTTCGTACCGCTGTTTCCACTATTTGTTTAGCAGACTTATCTATTACTTTAGAGTCGTATGCTTTGATCTTGATACGTACTCTTGTCGCTGCTTCGTCTTTCTTCGCCATTGCGAAATAAAATCCTACTTACAAATTATCTCTCACTAAAAGATTAATGAGAAAAGGGAGAACTGCTCTCGTGAGCAGTTATCCACTTCTATCATCAAGACTACTTTACAATTTTTGTAACAGCACCAGCACCTACTGTACGACCACCTTCACGGATAGCAAAACGCATTCCTTCTTCCATTGCTACCTCAGCACCAAGTTTTACTGTCAATGTCACAGTATCACCAGGCATAACCATCTCTGTTCCTTCTGGAAGAATCACCTCACCAGTTACATCTGTTGTACGAATATAGAACTGTGGTTTATACCCTTTGAAAAATGGTGTGTGTCGTCCACCTTCTTCTTTTGTAAGAATATATGCTTCGCATTCAAATTCTACATGTGGCGTAATTGAACCTGGCTTTGCCAATACCTGTCCGCGCTCTACTTCTTCTTTCTTTGTACCACGGAGAAGAATACCAGCATTGTCCCCTGCCTCACCATGATCAAGAGATTTGTTAAACATCTCAACACCAGTCACAGTTGTTTTTTGTGTTTCACGAAGACCGACGATCTCAACCTCTTCATTTACATTAATCTGTCCACGTTCAATACGTCCTGTTACTACAGTACCACGACCTTCAATTGAGAAAATATCCTCAATAGGCATCAAGAAATCTTTATCGACATCACGCTCTGGTTGTGGAATTTTCTCATCAAGTGCCGCCAAAAGTTCAATCATTGGTTTTGCACCTTCATCATCAGCTGAAGTAGCTTCAAGTGCTTTGATTGCACTACCGCGAACAACAGCAGCATTATCACCATCAAATTCATATTTTGAAAGGAGTTCACGAACTTCTGCTTCTACCAATTCCACTAACTCAGGATCATCAACCATATCAGTTTTATTGATGAATACAACAATCTCAGGCACACCAACTTGACGCGCAAGCAAAATATGCTCACGTGTCTGTGGCATAGGACCATCAGTAGCACTTACTACCAAAATTGCTCCATCCATTTGTGCAGCACCTGTGATCATATTTTTGATATAATCAGCATGTCCTGGACAATCAACATGCGCATAGTGACGAGATTCTGACTCATACTCACAGTGAGCAGTTGCAATTGTGATTCCACGCTCTTTTTCCTCTGGCGCGTTATCAATATCATCAACATTACGCTTTTCTGCAAGACCTTTCAAAGAAAGAACGTGCAGTAGCGCAGCAGTTGTAGTTGTCTTACCGTGGTCAACGTGACCAATCGTACCTACATTCACATGCGGCTTACTTCGATCAAATGCTTCAGCCATAGTTTTTTTCTGTGCTCCATATACGATTAACCACGTATATGTGCAACTAAACCTTATTAATAAATTAAATTTTTATACAAACATAAAAAAACTGACACATGTTCTCGGCGCTCTCCTCTTCACCTTTGTTCAAGTGTGTTTTTTATCTATTTCAACTTCACAGTCAAAACAGTATAAACACCTTATCACTAAATGTTTTTGTTGTCAAATGTTTTTGAAACCATATGACTGTATAAAACATTTATTCTAAAATTCCATCTAAATTTACATCATACAAAATCTGTTCTCCCACCAATCGATAATCAATAATCTCATTTTCATCAAACCAAATTGCGATTTCACGTTCTGCTTCTTCTGGGCAATCACTACAATGGATCAGATTGCGCACCGCACGTTCATCAACACCAGCAAGATCATATGAATCCACTGTGTAATCACCACGAATTGTCCCAACATCTGATGAAAGTGGTTCTGTAGAACCCACCAACTTTGTCACTACGCCCACAGCCTCATTACCTTCAAGTACCAATGCTAGTACTGGACCAGATGTCATGAAAATTGCTAACTGTCTCACAATATCTTTCCCATACTCAATATCATCTTTTTCTACTGGCACCCCAGCTTCTTTACGTGCCTTCACAATATTTGCACCTTTTTCCAAAAACCATTCATCATCCTTATTGTAATGCTCCCAACATTGATCTTCTGTAGGTACAAGTAATTTCATCGCTGTGCATTTGAGTCCTACGCGCTCAAATCGCTGTAAAATATCTCCCATAAGTCCTCGCTGTACACCATCTGGCTTTATAATCACAAATGACCGTTCTCTCTTTATTTTCATTGTTTTGTATACTAAAAAATTACAACCTTATTAAAAGTGATTATACCATAATCAGTAAAAAATAAAAGAACAAAATATACGATCATCTTTTTTCTGAATTTTTCCTCCATCTACAATCACAAATGCATAATAAACACTTCACAAAAACATCTAAATCATTCATTCCTGTAACACGCACTTTCATTACATACATATTCGATAGAACCAAATTGATCTGTGCGAAATACTTGTGCACCTGTGCGATATATGCGCATAAGTACATTTTTGTGCGGATGTCCGTAGCGATTGTGTACACCTGCAGAAATAATGACATCTTTTGGATTGGTTTTTTGTAGAAATTTTTTGCTTGTAGATGTATTGGAGCCATGGTGCGATGCTTTGAGTATTGTTATTTTATCATCAATAGGTAGCTTATCTTCAAACTCTGTTGTAATATCTCCACCAAGATAAAATACATCATTACCTATTTCAAATAACGCTGTAATACTTGCTGCATTGACATCTTCAATACGAGATACATCACTACTATATGGATAAATCACCTTCAGCAATCCATCTCCCACACGCGCTTGTAAACCATAAAAAGCAATTATTTTTTCTAAATTTTTTTCTTTATTTGCATTATACAGTAATTTTTTGTATGTGGCTGTGTCTTTGTCCGCATTTGTATACCACAATTGATTAACATGATAATGCTCAAATACACCCACAAGTCCATCAATATGATCACTGTCTGGATGTGTCGCTACGACAATTTCAATTGTTCGATCCCAAAATGGCATATAAGTACCAAGTTCTTCAAGTAGAATCGTACCATCTGGACCACCATCAATCAGAACTTGATTACTCCCATGTGATATAAGAATTGCATCACCTTGTCCTATATCAAGAAATACAACATGCGTTTCATCCATCACACTCATGTGATAGATAATCGTAGCACATGCGCCTGATACAATAATCATTACAAAAACCACCAAATACACCACAAATCTATTTTTCATATAACACACTTTTATGATTTACATACGCAACAACAGAACCTACAAAAATATAATATGCAGTCATCCATATCACAGAAAAATTTTTCACATCAATACTGCTAAATGATAAGTGAGCAAAAAATGAAATAATGAAGACTTCATACGTCAAAAATGCATACGCAATCCACCCGCAAAATACTGCGAATGGATAAAAGATAAAGTGTAATGGAATCATTAATACAATAAACAACATTGTAAATGGAATAATTGGCAAAACTAAAACATTTACCAACAATGAAACGATAGAAAATGTATGGAAATGATACGCAATAATCGGCACAACAAAAATTTGTGCCGATAATGTAAGTAATAAAACTTCCACAAGCCCAAATGCCATATCTTTTTTGATAAAAATTCTCTCGATAACTGGATATATTGCGACGATTCCAAGTGTCGCAAGAAATGATAACTGAAATCCGATATCATATCGCAAAAGCAGAGGATTGAATGCAAGCATAATTGCACCAGAAAAAATAATTGCACCGTACGCATACGTCACACGACCAAACATCGCGGCAATAAGCACCATAATTCCCATAATTGCCGCTCGAATTCCTGATGATGGAAATCCAATCAAAACCACAAAAAATATCACAGAAAATATCGCACCCCACACAGCCCATCGCCTGTGAAATCCAATAAAAATAAGTAGCCCCATCACGACTGCGATAATAATCGACACATTATATCCAGACACTGCCACAATATGCGTCATCCCTGTTTGTGAAAAATCATCTTGAATTTTTTGAGATAATCTCGCACTTCCGCCAAAAAGTAATCCATTTGCTAAAGCAGATTCTGGCGCAGGTATGATCTCATTTACAATTCCTTCCATATACACACGAAACTGTGCAATTTTGCTGATTACATCATCTTCATGACCGATTATATTGTATTCCGATTTTTCACATTCTAAATACACACCACGCATCGCGAGATATTTTTGATAATCAAACCCTTCAAAGCTCTCAACTACCACCCGATTACACACAAGATTAATCGTGTCACCAT
This sequence comes from Candidatus Moraniibacteriota bacterium, assembly GCA_002747515.1. Lineage (GTDB taxonomy): Bacteria > Patescibacteriota > Minisyncoccia > Moranbacterales. Next base: position 81,287 of record PDPP01000017.1, on the reverse strand, counting down.
GCGTGAGAAGTGTATGCTTTTCATCTGTTAAAACAGTCGTGAAATCTTCACCAACAAATTGCACAAAAACTTTTGTATCATAATTACCCTGATTTACATCACCCACAACTCTCGCCACACCCTTCTTAATCCCTTTGTTCTGTAATATCACATCATCAAAATTCTCTTTATGCACATACGTGATACATGCAGCAATTGCAAAAAATCCCAAAAACACAAGTACGGTCCACACATACCTCTCACGATAAAAAAGAGTTCCTACCAACACAGATATTACACTTATCACAAAAAATAATACATCAATTGACATACTAAAAAATGATGCAAATGCAACTCCGCATACAAAACCAAAAGAAGCCGATAACACAATTCGTGAAGCATGTGGTAATAATACAAACATAAAAAATGCCCTACGTTTTAAAGTAGAACAGAGTAACATATTTTTATTTATTTTTGCAAATATTTTAAATAATATTTATACATTTTTAGATCGATAAACTTTATAGATTTATCACGTTTTATTTTATATCTTTTTTTTAAAGCACTCATCCTCTATCTCCACAATCTTATTTCGCACTGCATGTCCACGAACAATGTTTACACAACTTTTTGCTACACCAAAATATTTTGCCAAGAGCATAATCACATGCACATTTGCTTTTCCATCCTCTGGAATAGTCGTTGTACGTACAATATATTTCCCTTCTTTTTTCTCCACGCAATTCTTATGTGCTCGTGGCACAACTTTTACTTCAATCTTCATATTTTTGAAAATTTGCAAATGAAAAATCAATCTCAATCCTTCATCATTTCTTGAATCACTTTACGAAAACTATCAGCCGAACCAATAGACTTGTACACACTTGCGTATCTAATAAAAGCCACATCATCTACATCACGAAGCTTATCCATAATAATCTTTCCAATCATACGACTTTTCATTTCACGCTTTTCTTTTGACTGGATCTCGTATTCAATTTCTGCAATAAGTTTTTCAATGCGATCCTCTGTTACAGGACGTTTTTCCAATGCTTTTCTGAGACCATTCTCCACTTTGTATCGATCATATTCTTCTTTTGTACCGTCACGCTTAATAACCGTAAGTCGAAGTATCTCGATCTCCTCATATGTTGTAAAACGTTCTTTACACTTAAGACACTCTCTGCGTCGACGTACTGCGCGACCCTCCTTAATTGTACGCGAATCAACAACTTTTGTTTGTTGTGGTTTTTTACAAAATGGACATTTCATAAATTTCAAATATCAAACTTACGTTTTACAATATACAAAAACACACTATTTTGTTGTGAATTATTATATCATAAAAAAACGACTTATTAGTGTGATAAAAAATATAGCTAACATTATATTTTCATTGATTATAACATGTCATTTTTTTGTTTTCTTCCGAGTATACTATATCATAGTTTTTGAGAAAAATGTAAAAAATTACAAGTTTATATTATTGTAAGATTGTCTCAAAATTAAAAATTCATCTACCCTTAAGCGCAACTCTTGCTTAAAAAATAAAAAAGCACCTCTCCATACACATTGAGAGATACTTTTGCTTGGGCGACTACTGGGAATCGAACCCAGATCCTCGGTACCACAAACCGATGTTCTAACCGTTGAACTATAGTCGCCACGAAATATCAATACCAAAGCAGTATAACAAACTATCAATATTTTTTCAACTCTTTTACTGTTTTTTATGTATTTTTCAAATGAACAATTGCATCTGCTTCAGAAAGAACTTGTTTTAACTTATGTCCATGTACTCCAGCCTTTTTAAGCGCTTCTGGTTTTTGCAATGCCTCTTGACATAATACAACACCTTGATTAATCAAATAATCTTTTTGTCTGCGATTGAGTCGTGTAATGGCTGTTATTGGATGTAAGCCTGTTTGATCGATTAATTCTGCAAGGCTCCGTCCTTTTGGATAACGCCAACTCATGAGTTCAATATCATTGCATTTTGCATAGGTTCGCGCCTGTTTTGTAAATTGTGTATTTGTTATAATCCATAATTTATGTAAATGATGCCCTTTTCCTTCGTGTACTTCCGCCCATCGCTCCTTGATATCATCAAATCGTGCTTTCATATACAAGACCGTTTGCACATCACTTTTATATCCAAGATTGTTGTGAAATTTACATTCAAATATAAAATGTCTATTATCTTTATATGCCATAACATCAATCTCATGCGATACACAACGACCACGAATAGTACGGTTGGTACTTGTTTTGTATCCACGTGCATTTAAAAGCCGTGCAAAAAATTGCTCAAAAGGATATCCACTTGGACCCAATGCTTTGAGTGCACGTTTCAAATTATACCTTGCAGCAACTGGACGATATTTTTCTTTAAGTTTTTTATATGTTTTTTCATGTACATCGACAGTTGTCGCAACATCTGTTTCGTCTGCTACATCTTTTGCAATATTTTCTGCTGTTATATTATCCACACCAGCACGCTCCAAAGATTTTTTCAATTTTTCTAAAGAAAATACCTCAATATCTCCTGATGTTTTAGTGATTTGTTTATTCATTTTTATTCTTTATCTTCTTTGATTACCTAAGCCACATGCATCAATCCAATTCCATGCTTCTTCAGCCGTGTCTACAAGATGAAATAAATCCATATCCTCTTCTGCAATTGCACGATTTTTACCCCAAACAACACCACGAATCCAATCAAGAAGCGGTTGCCAATACTCCTTATTTACTAAAATTACAGGGATTTTACTTGTTTTTTTTGTTTGAATAAGTGTGAGCATTTCAAAAAGCTCATCAAGTGTACCAAATCCTCCTGGAAAAAAGATATACACTTGTGACGCAAAAGAAAGAATTACTTTGCGAGAAAAGAAAAAATCAAATGCTTCTGCTTCTGTGATGTATGGATTGCGTCGTTCTGTTCTTCCATTTCCTGGTAAATTAATATTAATACCAACACTCTGCCCTTCTGCTTCATATGCACCTTTATTTGCAGCTTCCATAATGCCAGGTCCCCCACCTGTAAATACTGCAAAATCATTTTTTGCAAGCTTGTATGCTAATTTTTCTGCTTCTTGATATACCTCACTATTAAATCCCAGCCGTGCACTACCAAAAATACTCGCTGCTTTATCAAAATGTGTCAAAAAATCATGTCCTTTTACAAACTCTGATTGAATTTTTAATATGCGCCATGACAAACCACTTCGGTATTCTTTTGCACTATCTATTTGCGGAGAAAGAAATTCTCTTTCACGATTGAGTGGTACATCCATTTTTGTACCTTTTACTGTAATTGTAAGTTGTTTATTCTTATCAATCATATATTCATATTATTATTTATGTATCATTTTAATTTTCTTTATAATAGCGTTAAAATCAATTTCCTCATATTTCAACAATTCTCGTGGCTCTCCACTGTGTGGCATACATGATACCGCTAAACTATGGATTTTTCCATCATACAAATTTCCAACAGCGCCACACACTGCCTCATAGATACCACCTTCACGATAATGATCTTCAACTACAACAACATCACTTGCTTCACCAATCATATGTAAAAGCATTGTTTCATCAATCGGCTTTACACAATAGAGATCAATCACATGTACTAGAACATGTTCATTTTTCAATAACTCAGCCGCCTTCAATGATTCATGCGCTGTGATACCTGCTGCTATAATTGCGATTTCTGATGTCACATCTCCAAATATAATTCGTGAACCACCAATTGAGAAATCATCCTCTCTATTATAAATATTTCGTGTTTTTTCTCGTGTTGTCCGCATATACGTCACACCACTATTTTTTCGTGCCAAATCCGCAAGTTTCACTGTAGCAATTGCATCCATCGGATAAAATACTGTACTCCCAAGTATCGCTCGAAACATTGCAATATCACCAAGTCCCATCTGTGAAGATCCGTCCGCACCAATAGACACACCACAATGTGATCCTGTAATCGTCAAAGAAGATTGATTTAAGCTCGCCATACGAATCTGATCATGTGCCCGTGTCAAAAAAGCTGCAAAACTCGATGCAAATGGCTTATATCCAGCTTGCGACAACCCGACCGCCACGCTAATCATATTTTGCTCAGCAATATACATTTCAAAAAACCGATTTGAAAATTTATCCTGCACCTGATTTGCTCGTGTTGAATTACTTGTCTCTGCATCAAGCACGATAACTTTTTCATCACTTTGCATAATCTTTTCCAAACCAATTCCATATCCATCTCGCGTCGCCAACTCTGTTTGCCAATCAATACTATCAAAATTAACAACCTCTTCTTTTACAGCTTCCTCTGTATTTTTTTCTTTTGGTACTTGTATTTTTCCGCGTACATCAAAATCAATCTCTCCAAGCTCTTTTACAGCATCGGAAAACTCTTCATTTGAAAGTGTTTTTCCATGCCATCCGTATTTATCCTCGAGAAAGGATATACCTTTACCTTTATACGTCTTTGCAATAATCATGAGAGGTTTTTTATTTAATCCAACCACATCATGATAAATGCGATAAATTTCTGAAATATTATGTCCATCAACTGTAATTGCTCGCCACCCAAATGCACGTGCTTTCTCAGCATAATTTTCCACATCATGACCAATCATTGTTTCTCCACATTGTCCCAATCGATTTACATCAACAATTGCAATTAAATTATCCAACTCATAATGTGTCGCAACTTGCATCGCTTCCCAGACTTGTCCTTCTGCCATCTCACCATCCCCCAAAAGCACAAATGTTCGTGCATTAGTTTTATCAAGTTTTTTCTGTGCAAGCGCAAAACCCAAACCAACAGATAATCCTTGACCAAGTGAACCAGTTGCTGCTTCTGTAAACGGAAAATTCTTGGTTGGATGTCCCTCAAGACTACTATCAATTTTCCTAAAATTTTCTAATTCTCCAAAATCAATCGCTCCACCCACAGCCCACAAAGCATAATATAGCGGTGATGCGTGTCCTTTTGAAAATATCAGCCGATCATTATATATATTTTTTATATATTCTCTATCAAAACGAAAAACACCAGAATACATCAATGTGCTCATCAACTCTACCGCAGAAAGCGAAGAGGTTGGATGTCCAGATCCTGCCACTGTTGTCATGTTCAATATTGCATACCGCAACAATGTATTGATTTTTTCTAAATGTTGTATCTCCTCCTTTTTCATCATATTTTTTTATATTAAATTCTACTGACAATATACCACCAACTAATTAACCCATCCACAACGTCATTTTTGCAATTCTCTTTCAAAAAAATTCTTAACCAATTTTCAGTTTTCTGTTCATTTTATACAGCAGCTAGCTTCTGTAACCTACGATATTGATTCATCACATCATCAGTATTCATAAGAGCGCTACCCACTCCTACAGCATCCACACTTTTAATTTTGATATCTCCAATTGTTTTTTCATTCACACCACCATCCACAGAGATCCAGAGATCTCCTCGACGCTCACGCAAATATGTTGCTTTGCTGAGCATTTCAGGCAAATATTCACCACCTTGCGCACCAGGTACAACAGTCATAATCTGCACTGCATCCACTTCATCAATATACGTAAATGCATCTTCCACTTGCGTCTGTGGTGATAATACGATGCCTTTTGTAAAATCATATGGATCCATCGCCACAAGCACTGCAGATGGACTCTCTACTTCCCCAATATGAAAATACACACGTTTTGCTCCAAGCATATCACACACATCAAAATACTGCACAGGATCTTTTGTCATAAGATGCACCTCCACATTAAAACTTCCCAATTCTCCGATGAGCTCATGAAGATCACATGTCCGAGAATCGGTCATCGTCTCATCAGCAAAATCAATTTGTATCCACGAAACCTCTTCGCTGAATTCACCTAACTTTTTTATAATTTGATTACTGTCCTCTTCCAAAAATGCAGGAATAACTAACATAAAAAAATATTATTACACATATATTATACCACTCAAAAGACAACAATTACAAAATCACATATCAATGAGTAATTAAAAAATATATACATTCTATAATTTAACATTTATCAATTTTCCTTATACGTCTCACATGTCGCGCATCACCTGAAAATTCTGTTGATAACCATAATTTCACAATTTCCACAACATCTTCCTCTGCAACAAAACGTGCACCAATCGAAAGTATATTTGCATTATTATGTTCTCGCGATAACGTGACAATTTTCTTTGGACCACCATAATATACTGCACAGCGCACACCAGAAAAACGATTAGCTACGATTGCCTCACCTTGCCCAGAACCACCAAATATAATGCCACGACTCTCTATATCTTTTTTTCTATTTTGTGAAATACTTTTTGCAACTGGCACAATAACATCTGGATAATCATCTGTCTTTACATATTCATACACGCCCTCATCAATAACTTCATATTTTGTCTCATTTTTAAGATATTCTTTCACAATTTCTTTATATTGAAATCCTGCATGATCTGTGCCAAGATAAATTTTCATGATGATTATTATGTTAATAATTAACAAATTTTAGATCATAAATGAAGGAAAATTAAGAATTTTTCTTCAAATATTCATGTGTACTGAGCAATGCCTTGATTGCATCGCCTGCTGCAATATTATTTTGTCTATATGGTGAATTTGTCACATCTCCCGCAGCAAACACACCCGGACAACTCGTTGTTTGATCTGCAAAATTCACAATAATATTATTCCATTCATCAGTTTCCACAATGTCACTCACAATCTCACTATTTGGAACAGATCCAATCTCCACAAAAATTCCTTGTACAGAAATTTCATTCTTTTCTCCACTTTTAACATTTGTATATTCAAGACCTTCCACCATTACGTTTCCAATAACTTTCGATACTTCAGAATTATAAATAATCTCCACTTGATCAGATGCTTTAATCTTTTTTTGTGTTACTGAATCACCTCGCAACTCATCTCTACGAGCAATAAGATAAATCTTTTTTGCATATGCCATCAGATCAACAATTGCTTCAAGACCACTATTTCCACCACCAACAACTGCCACATCTTTATCTTTGAAAAAAGGTGCATCACATGTTGCACAAAATGCGACACCTTTTCCTTCAAATTCTGCCTCTCCTGGCACACCTAACCGACGATGTCGTCCACCAGAACATACAATAATTGTTTTCGTTTGATATGCATCTTCTCCAGAAAAAACCATAAATGTTTCATCTTCTTTTTTTTCTACACGATCCACATTCTTTCCGATAAATAAATCAATATTTTCTCCTTGTGCTTCTAAATGTTTTTTAAGTTTAATTGCAAGATCTGGTCCACTAATCATACTCTCACCAATCCAATTCTCAATCCCATCTGATACAACAGATTGTCCACCGATTTGCGTTGCAAAAAATGCTGTTTTAATTTGCTTTCGTGCTGCATATACACCAGCAGCAACAGCAGCTGGACCACCCCCGATAATGATTGTTTCGTACATAAATTTCTATTCAATAAAATAATTAACAAACAATAGACGACAAAACACTATTGTCGTCTACATGTTTGAAAAGCATATCTTACAATCCTAAAGAATTTGAAAGTTGCACCTGGTCAAAACCAACTAAAACGTCCTCTTGGCCATCTTTGTTAATAATAATCACAGGCACACCCATTTGCCCCGTTTTCTCTACCATTTCTTGTGCTTTTTGTTGATCTACAGAAACATCTACCTCTGTATACTCAACACCTTTTTCTTGCAAAAAATCCTTTGCCAATGTGCAATACCCACATGTTGGCGTAGAATAAATCATTACTTCAGCCATATAAAAGTTTTATTAAATAATTACTTAAAAACAAATTATTTTCATGACACCACCATTTTATCACATTCTCTTTTTAGTACAAATATTATTAAACAATACAATAAAAAATATTGACTAGTTATCATTTATGATACATAATATATGAGACATGCCTTCGTGGTGAAATGGATATCACAGCTGGTTTCGGCCCAGCCGTTCTAGGTTCGAGTCCTGGCGAAGGCACAGAAAACGTCACAGATTATTCTGTGACGTTTTGATTTTCTTCTTGTTTCTGCGTATTTATATGATAAAATATATCATTTTTTTCTTCGTATTTTGCATTAAATCGCTCTTCACGCATAATAATTCCATCTTTTACCTGATCAAATTTTTTCTTGCGAAAAACCACTTCTTGTCGCCTCTCATTGATATATGTCATCCGCTCAGTTTCTGTTAACTCTTTTGTGTGTACATATACATACCACACATACACAACATATGCAATTACGATACACGCCAAAAGAATGAGAATAAACGGAAAATATCTTATCCATTTTTCTTTTAGCATGCGCGCAACCTTTGCACGATTTGTAAATGGCTTATTAAACGTATCTCGCCCCTTTATACCAAACATATAAATATTTTTTTATCCACTTTCATTTAAATAAAAATTCACTACCATATCTGTTTTCAAGAGATTTTTCCTCACCTCACTATCTTCTTCGCCTCTCACCTTTTCCTTGTTTTTTGTCTTTGTAATATTAAACGAAACAATATTTGTAAAATATTGCATATTTTCAATTTTATGCACAAATTGTAAAAGATTATTATACGATCCCACAAGCGTAATATTCATACTCAACATCTTTTCTTTTTCTTTTTTTTCTTTTTGTTTTTGTTTTGTGGTAGTTTTAGCATTAGCCTTTTCTGCAACCTTAACTGACAATGCTACACTATCATTTCCAGTGTCATTAGCCAATCTCTCTAATTCTGAAAATAATCGCACCTTTTCATCATCACTATTCGGCAACAAAACATTTAATATAGTAATATGCTCATCTATATATGATGCATCACCTTTAAAAGTATGTACATTCTGTAAAAATTCAGCTGCAATTACCTGATCTAATTGTGTTTTTTTGAGTTCAACTGATTTATCCTTAATCATTGAAAAAACATGATTTGATTCATATATCACAAATACAACAGCACAACACAAAAATGCGATGATAATTAATTGTACATAATATTTTATAATAAATTTTTTCATATCAAATACACTACAAACATGCTAAATTAATGTTAAATGTCATATCAAACTTCACATCTGTAGGCGCAGCGAGATTTGACTCTGGCACATTAATCTTTTGAAAACACTGTTTCCCATCAATTTTCACTTCTTTCATTCTCGCTTTAAGATCAACAATATCTTCGCGTGTTTCGGCAATTGCACTAATCGACACTTTTTCAGCTGATATTGACAACTTATTCACTGAAACGCTTTCCGGAAAATTGTCACTAAGAAGTACAAAAAATTTTGACCAATCAATCATTTTTTTATTTAAAGCATCAATATTATCCAATTGTACATGCACATCTTTTAGTTTTTGATGAATTTCAACAACTTCATTATAACCTCTCTTATCAGTAATATCTCTCTCAATTTCCTTCATTACATTTGTCTCAGCATTCAATAAAAAGTAAATCGCAAAAAGCGATAAGAAAGCAATAGAAAAAACAATCAGGATGTAGATTTCTTGTTCCATGATTGTACGCAAAACTTTTTGCGTACGTAAATGTTCTTTTTGACTCTCTGGCAAGAGATTGAAATGAATTTTCATATATTTATACTTGCTTTGTCGCTAATCCAATTACTGTTGCATATTGCACAGATGCTTCTCTATCAATTGGCGGCACGCCTTTAAATCGCACATTTACCCAGGGATTCCCCAACTCAATATTATATCCAAGTCGTCGCGATAAATACGGTGCCAATCCAACTGTCTTTGCACCACCACCACACATAATAATACGGTCAATTGCATCAGAATACGTCAATCCAGAAAGATAAAAATTGATTGATTTTTGTGCCTCTGTCACAAAATTCTCCACAACAGAATTTATCGCTTGAAATACATGATCATTTTTAAGCACAGATCCTATACCATACGTCATTTTAATATTTTCTGCTTCTCGATACGTGATTCCAAATGTCTGCTCAATGGACTTCGTCATTGAATCAGCTGAAAGTGGAATACTTGATGTAAACACTGGTACATTATCTACTGTAATCACAAAACTTGTGCTCTTATCACCAATATCAATAATCATTGAAGTTACTCCTCTTTCATCATCACGTAAAAGACTCATGGCTTGTGCAACTGACTCTAATTCAAATCCATATGCTGTCAGACCAACTTCTCGCAATAATTCAATGTATTCATCAATATATTTTCGCGCAACAGCAACGATAATCACATCCATTTTTTTCTCATCTTTTGTGACGGAACATTCCAAAATCTGCCAGTCATAATACACTTGATCAATTGATAACGGAATCACTGCCTCAATCTCCCACTTAATCGCCTCTCGTACCTCATCTTCTGTCATTTGTGGAATTGTTACAATACGCAAAAATGACTTTGATTCTGGCAAAGAACAAATCACATTCTTTGTCGAGATGCCCGCCTTCACTCGTGCCCGCTTAATCGATGCGATGAGACCATTTGTATTCATAATATTTCCTTCTTTGATCACTCCCTGTGATAATCTCTCCGAAGCAAAACCATATACAAAATCAGAACCACCTTTATTGGCCATTTGCAATACTTTCACAGATAATTCACTAATATCCAAACCAAAATATGGTGGTGTTGGATCAATGATTTTTTTACTAAAAATTGACATTACCTTTTTGTTTTATCTTTGTTTGTATTTATATTACCATACAATTATCTAATTTCCTCCCAAAGATCAACTGCGTACGCACCACCCGTTGGGAAAAGCGGTGGTGGCGAATACAACAAATTCCCATCAAAATACAAATTACGCGTTTGATAACCAGAGCCATCACCACCACAGCGCCCATCATTATACCCAAATCCCATACGTGTATTTGTCGCAATTGCCCCATAAATTGTGATTGTATCCTCACAGTCCCCAAAATCTGCTCGTCCAACACGACCGTATTGCGATAGTAACACTGCATCAATATTTAACTCGCTTCTATCAGCACTGCTCTGACCTTTTTCAGGATTTTTTAAAAATTCAATATTTCCTTCCGCTGTAAGACCTAAAACACAATCACTATCTCGATTTGCATAAAAAATATCATCTGTTCCAAGAAATATGCGTGGTGTTCGTGATCCTGGATCATGTGCAGCAAACGTCACTTTATAATCTTCCGGAAGCGTGCCCTCAATCCATAAGTTATCCTGCACATATACAACACCATTATTAGGAATATCCATAACAACTGGTTCAATTGTCGTACATGTCCCTTCAATCCATATCCAATCCCAAAAAACCCAAGACCACTGCCAATGTCCACCAGAACATACTTCTGTTTCAACACTTGGTGTAAATGCACCATTATAACTATCCACTTCATACACTTGCATTTGATGTGCATTTGGCTGTCCTAAAATAACCATGCGACCGTCTCCCGTATTATCAAAATATGTTCCGTCTTCTATTGCACGATCACGAATTTCATTGAAATTTGATGTAAGACTATTAAAGTCCTGTACTGTAACTGGATATCGTTTACCTGCCAAAAAATGTTCACTATCATCTGTATCAAGATGTTTATATCCACTTGATGTCGGATTTGCTGCAGCCCACACACCAGGACGTGTTGCTCGTACATCTGAATCAGAAGCATAATATGTTTCCACAGAACTCGATACAATATTATGTGCCACACCATCAAATTGAAAACCACCATTGACATGTACTGGCCCAAAAATCTCCGTACCATGCCTCAGACGCATGTCAGCATTAGCCAAAATCGCAAATTCACTCCAAGATGGTTTGCGCTGACGTGCACGAATTTTTCGTTTTTTTGTAATACCACTTGATGTTGCTATACCTTCTGATTCAATACTAAGTACAGTAGAATATTGTTCTGGTGCTACAATGCAAATTTTAAATTGTCCAATTCCTTCATAATCCACAACATACGCTTCAGTCCCATCTCCATCACCATCTGCAGTATCTGGATCATCACAATCCCCATCACCATTATCATCTACACCAAGCGGATCATTATTCCAAAAATCTGATATTTGACTCGCTGTTTTTCCCTCAAGTTCATGTGCCAAATACCATCTGTAGAAAAAAATCCCCGCTTCTGCCACATGAAATGCTTGTTCATCTGGTTCAAGTGAAGCATTATATCGCACATGTGACACAACAAACTGAATTGTACCAGCAAAAAGCACTGATGCTGCACCAATCATTGCAAGTACATATACTAAAGCAGTTCCTTTTTTTTTGTTTGTTTTAAAATATCTCATAATTTTTATGTTGGAATTTTATCAAAATCACCAAGATTACGAATAACAATAAATGATTGAATACGTACATTATTTGGCTTGCGGAGTGGATCAGGATTTACAAATAACAACATTTTTATCATTTTGATATCACCTGTGTCTATCGGTGCAGTCAATTTATTATCATCCACATTTGCATACGAAAAAATTTCACTGCTATCACCATAATACTCAAATACATCATATCCGCTAGATTCGTTGACAATATAATTTGCTGCATCAATCACAAATTCATCTCCAGTTGCATACGAAATTGGTGTTGTTGTTAAATCTGGCTCACGTACACCCATTTGAAATCGCTCGTTTTCCAAAAAATAATGAATGCGCTCTGCCACACCATCGTAATCATAATCCATAAAAAAAATTATTTCATCTGCATCTGCATATTCAATTGCAAATGCACCATTTTCTGCTGGACGTGCTTTACGTATATTTTGTGTTGCTTCCTCAACACCACGACTTGCCACAAAGGATGCAATACCAATCTCATATGTAAAACTATTAATCTCCCACATACGCACAAAAAACACTGCCGTACCAAGCATAACAATAGAAAATATACCTATTGAAACAATTGTTTCTATTAATGTGATTCCACGATATTTTTTCATAATATTACCTATGTGCTTGGTGTTAATATCACTTCCTTTTCAATAAGTGTGTCTTGCTCAATCTCTACAGCATCAGCATCAACAAAAGACTCAGTATCAAATCCAGCCGCTCCAATTTCGATATTATATTTATCTCCAACAATCAACTCATCAGAATCATCAGGGAAAAAAACTTTTCCATATACATCAGATTGTATTTGCACATTATATTTATCAGGATCAAGTATATCTTTATCATCATAAACATGTGCTGTTGCATTTTCTATAGGATTTCCATCATTATCTATAATTGTGAGAAAAATCCCCTCTTTTTCTTTGTCTACAAGAATCATTTTTGCATCAATAGTTGTATCTGATTCTAGTCCAATTTGTGATGCATTGGTATCTATTCCTGGAGCAAACTTCCAAAAAACATATTCATCACTTCCATCATCATCTGTATCTAGATCAAAATCAAAAAATGTAAATGGACCAGCATTTGTCTTATCATTGCTATCAATATCACCATCATTATCTGTATCTGTACGTATTTCCAATTCACCCCTTCCATCTGTTGTTACATCCTTATTGAAATTATATACGTCTGGTTCTGTGTACAATGGATTTTCACCAAGGTTCGTGCCAAGTACACGACCACCCCGAGCGGAAAAGTTGATTCCGCCATAATTTTCTGTGCCCAATGGATCCTCTGCTACAATATTCAATTCTGATTTTTTATGAATCACAAATGTCATCGTTGTTAATTCACCATCAGCAACATTTTGATGTAAATATCGAGGATGATATGCAACGTCTTCATTGCTTCCATTGATTGGAATGGTCTGTGTTATCGGATTTGATTCTGTTGGCTTTCTTTCAGTACGTATCACTTCATATCCATCAGCTTCTACAGTTACCTCATAACACCCCTCACACGCAGGTGCACCAACATAAAGTAAGTTGCCATCAGAGCTAACAGGTTCATTTGCAAATGGTGTCTGATCACGTACATTATCATAAATTGTAATATGTGCTGTATCCACAATATGTGCATCCTCATCCAAAACATTCACTGAAAGCACCCCACCAGAAGGACTTACTTCCAATCCACCAGGTGGCACAAATTGTGAAACAATCCGCACACGTTTACTAGAACATACATCACCATATTCCGCTATACCACGATCATACGCTGACATATTATTACATGCATCCCACACCACCGTTACACTCACTCGCTTATAATCATTCCATATTGGATCTGTGCCATCAATAATCGTTCCATCAAGTGGATCGTCTACAAGATTTACTGATGTAATAATACGAAAATTCATATCATTCATCGTAGCATTTTCATCAGCAACGATATCTCCACCTTTTGTCGTCACTTCAACATTATCATATGCAAAATTACGATAATGTTCCATACGCTCATTAGCAAGTGCTACTGCAGCACGACGTTGTTTTGCATCACCGAGATGCGTAGCTGATTGTGAAAAAATTTTATAAAAAACTGTCACAAGAATAATAAATATTGTGAGAGCAATCAACCCTTCAATAATCGTAAATCCTTTTTTATTTTTTTGTATATACATCATAAAACGATTTTATATATTTTCTAATACACTATACATTGGCGTCAGCATTGCTACCGCAAAAAATCCAACTGCGCCACCAATCAACAACATTAAAACTGGTTCAATAATTGATGATAAATTCTTTGTAATTTGATTTACTTCTTCCTCATAAAATTCTGCAAGCTTTACCATCATATCTTCTGTTTTTCCTGTCTCCTCACCCACTTTTATCATTTGCGCTACAATTACTGGAAAAATATCTGGATATTCTGCAATAACAGAAGATAAATCAATTCCACGTTGAATTTTATTTCGTCCTTCTAGCACTGCTTCTTTGAAAAAAGTATTTGATAATGTTGCTGCTACAATATTAAGTGAGTCCACAACTGACACGCCACTATGCAAAAGAGAGCTGTAAATACGTGCAAAACGCGCACAATTCACCTTTGTTACAATATTTTTGAGAATTGGCATTTTGAGTAATGTAAAACTTGCAGTCTTTTTTCCAAAATTAGTTGACGTAAATGCTTTAAGAAAAACTCCACCGCCAATCAAACCAATACCAATTACAATTTTATAACTTCCTAAAATTTCACTTATTTTAATAATGAATTGTGTTGTTGCTGGTAATTCTACCTCCATACCATCAAAAACACTCAAGATTTGCGGTAAAATATATGTAAGCATAATAATCCCAATAATAATCATCGCCACAACAATTACTGAAGGATACATCATTGCACCTTTTACTTTTGATCGAAGTTCGTGATCTTTTTCCATCTGAATTGTTATGATATTCAGTGATTCTTCAAGTGTTCCACCAATCTCACCAACACGAATCATATTCACAAAGAGATCATTGAACACTACCGGATATTTTGCCAATGCATCACTCAATGGCAGACCTTTTTGCACATCATTATATACATTGTCGAGAATTGCTTTGAAATGTTTATTTTCTGTTTGTGTGCTCAAATTTGATATTGCACGCGCAATAGTGAGACCAGAAGAAACCATAACGCCCAAATTACGCGTAAAAAAAAGTTTTTCTTTCATGCTTACGCCTTGTATGCGATCAATAAATCTGATATGTGGTTTTCCACCATAGTCTTCCACACGCTCAATAGATGTAACAATATAACCATCTCCTCGCAATTGCAACGCAAGATCACGTTCATTCTTTGCCTCCATCTCACCTGAACGCGGTTTTCCTTCGACACTTTTTGCTGTATATAAATATTTTGACATACCTCCTTATTCCTAATTTCACAAATTATTTATTGCATTCATTCATTATTCTTTCGTGACACGCATCACTTCTTCGATACTCGTCACACCTTGTAAAACTTTATAAAACCCATCCTCCACCATCGTAACCATCCCATTCTCTCGTGCCTTTCGTTCCATTGCCTCTGACGTTGCATTTTGTGTAATCATTTTTTCGATATCTTCTGTTATCTCAAAAACCTCATAAATACCACTTCGTCCCTTATATCCTGTCCCATTACAATGAGAGCATCCTTCTGGCTTAAATAGTTCCACATCTGTCCACTGTGTTCCAGACTTCATTCCACCAATGCGCAACATTGTATTCATTATAGCATCCATATCATAATTTTTCTTGAGTGTATCAACTTCCTTCTGATCAAGTTTATAAGATTTACGACACTCTCCACACACACGACGCACAAGACGCTGACCAATCACTACATTTGTTGTCGACGCAATAAGAAAAGGCTCCACACCCATATCCACCATACGAGGAACTGCACCAGCTGCTGAATTGGTATGAAGTGTTGAAAGTACTAAATGACCAGTCATGGCCGCATGAATCGCAATTTCTAGTGTTTCCTGATCACGAATCTCACCAACCATAATAATATCTGGATCTTGACGCAAAAGTGCGCGAAGTGCAGAAGCAAAGGTCATACCGATCTTCGTAATCACTTGTGTCTGGTTGATGTTATTCATACGATACTCAACAGGATCTTCTACGGTAGAGATATTTACTTCAGGTGAGTTCAAAATATCCACAACAGTATAAAGTGTTGTTGTCTTACCAGAACCAGTTGGACCAGTAACCAAAACCATGCCATTTGGTTTGTGAATTTCTCTTTGAATTGCTTCAAGTGCGTCCCCATAAAGACCCATCTTTTCTAGTGTAAGACCTTGTGATGTTTCATCTAACAAACGCATAACAATCTTTTCACCATCAAATACTGGAAGAATACTTACACGAAAAGAAATCTTATATTCATCTTTTTCAATCTTAAATCGTCCATCTTGTGGTAAACGATGTTCATCAAGTTTGAGACTAGAAAGCACTTTGATGCGTGCCACAATACCAGCAAGGGCTGTCTTTGGTAGTGTCATTGCCTGACGCAAAACACCATCAATACGATATCGCACCAAAACTTCCTTCTCCTGTGGTTCAATGTGAATGTCAGATGCACCGTCCAAAATTGCGTGTTTGAGAAGTGTGTCTACAATCCGCACAATTGGAAGATCTTCTGCAATTTTTACGAGATCTTCTTCTCCTCCTGCTGTTTCGATTGCCTGACGCTCATCCTCACTAATCATATCGCCAAATTCTGCTTTCAAGCTCTTTGTGTATTGTTTGAGCGCTGTTTTTATACTATCTTTTGTTGTCATGTACGGCATGATTTCCAAATCTGTCTTTTTTTTGAGAAAATCAATTACCTGCAAGTTTTCTGGATCAATCATTGCCACATTAAGCATCTTTCCATTTTTTTCAAAAGCAATCACTTGTGATTTCTTTGCAGCTTGTTCAGGAATAATTCCTAAAATCTGAGTTGGAATCTGCTCTTTTGTAAGATCGACAAACGGATACCCTAAAACTGACGACATACACTTAACACATTGTGCTTCCTTTAGTACTTCTTCTTGTACTAAAAGATCACATAATTGCACATTTTCTTTTTCTGCACGCATAAAAAGCGGATCAAGCACTTTTTGATCAACAATACTATTTTCTAAAAGATAGTCTCGTATCTGTGAATTTTCTATTTTCATATCTTTTGTTTGTGTATCTACAACTTATTATATCATCTTTGTGCATATATTGAAAACAAAAAAGCAAAAAGGATAGGTCTGACCTATCCTTTTTATTTTTACCAATCTATTCATCCACTGATATAACTAATCCTACATCATCGGCATGCCGCCGCCCATGCCGCCCATTGCTGCTGCGGCTGCAGTATCCATGCCACCACCATTTTCTTCTGGCTTATCTGTAATCACCGCTTCAGTTGTAAGAAGCATTGATGCTACAGACACAGCATTTTCAATCGCTGTTCGCGTTACCTTAAGCGGATCGATGATACCTGATTTCACCATATCATCTTCATATACATCATCCAATGCATTATATCCATAATTTTTTCCTTTTCCTTCAATGACTGCATTGAACACAACTGCTGCATCTCTTTCACCTGCATTTTTTGCAATTTGTTTCAGTGGCGCTGAAAGCGCATTAAGCAGTGTCTCATATCCTGCACGAAATTCATTATTTGCTTCTTCATCAACCTTTACTACAGTAGCTGCTTTTGCAAGTGCTGTACCACCACCAGCTACTATACCTTCTTCTACAGCAGCTTTTGTTGCAGCAAGTGCATCTTCAAGCTTGTGTCGCACATAACTCATTTCTGTTTCAGTTGCAGCACCAGCACGAATCACAGCCACACCACCTGAAAGCTTTGCTACACGTTTTTGCAACTTTTCTTTTTCATAATTTGATGTTTCCATCTCAGCTTGACGTGCAATTTGCGCTGCGCGTTCTTTAATTATTCTTTTGGTTCCCTTACCATCTACAATTGTCGTATCATCCTTTGTAGATACAACTTTTGCTGCAGATCCTAAAACATCAAGATCAACATTTTCCATTGTCATCGCTTTATCTTCAGCAATTACAGTCGCTCCAGTCACAATTGCAATATCCTCAAGAACATCCTTTCGCGTATCCCCAAATTCTGGCGCTTTCACAGCAAGCACATTCATTGTGCCACGCAATTTATTCACTACAAGCGTTGCAAGTGCTTCACCTTCGAGATCTTCGCAAATGATTACGAGATCTTTCTTTCCACTTTGTGCAATTTTTTCAAGCAGTGGCAAGATATCATTGATTGCTGAAATTTTTTTATCAGTAATGAGGATTGCTGGATCTTTAATTTCTGCTTTGCGAGACTCTGCATCAGAAATCATATATGGAGACACATATCCTTTATCAAACTGCATACCTTCTACCACGTCATAAGAAAGTCCTACTGTTTGTGACTCTTCTACCGTGATTACACCATCTTTACCAACTTGCTCCATTACATTAGCAATCATTGTACCCATTTCTACGTTTTCTGCACTAATCGTTGCAACTTGTGCAATCTCCTCTTTATTTGATACGCGCTTTGAATTTTTCTGTAAAATAGCAATCACATCATTTTTTGCTGACTCGAGACCCTTACGAATACCAACTGGATTAATTCCTGTCTCCACAAATTTCAACCCCTCATTCACAATTGCTTGTGTCATAATTGTTGATGTTGTTGTTCCATCACCTGCTGCATCATTTGTCTTATCTGCAACCTCCTTAATGAGTTCAGCTCCGATGTTCTCAAACTTATCCTCCAATTCGATATCTTTTGCAATTGATACACCATCATTTGTCACTGTTGGTGCACCAAAACCTTTATCAAGCACGACATTCCGCCCCTTTGGACCAATTGTCGTTTTCACTGCGTCCGCCACAGTATCAATCCCTGCAACGATCTTTTTCCTCGCCTCTGTACTAAATTCTATTTGTTTAGCCATAACCCAATATAAAGTTAATTATTTAATAATACATTTATTACATAGAACTTGTGTGCCGACAAGGCACATTAGCAATCTAAACAAGAGAGTGCTAATTCCTTCATTATTGTATCCAATTTTTTTTATTTGTCAATATATTAAACTATCATAAAAAATCAATCCACTTTTTACCATCATTACACATCATCGTGTAATAAAAAACAAAAATCATCAATAACTAATTATTATCTAAAAAGTAACACTGCTTGTGCTACAAACTGCTATTTAACCTCATAATAGAAAACTTTTCGATTGATCATATCGAGAAATTTTTTAAAGTCTTTTGTTGTAATCTTGAGCGATGCTGTATTACGCAATGGATGATAATGCACATATTCATGATCAAATATGTCATTATCTATCACAAGTGGAATATCACAAGCATTCTCGTGCAAAATTCCAAATGGCGTCACAGATCCAGGTGTGAGTCCAAGATATTTTTCTAATCGCTCTTTTGATGCAAAACCCATTTTTTTATTTTCACCGAGAAATGCAGCAAGATGTGGAATATCAATCTTTTTCTCTTTCTTCATTACTACAAGATAGTGTTTTTTCCCACGACGATTACGCATAAAACTATTCCGACAATCCACACCCATATCATGATTTTGATAATAATCTCCTGACGCATCACATGAAGCAAAAGCTGGGTGTTCATACTTCTCGTATTGAATCCCTAGAGCATCTAAAACTGTATATAATCTTTCTTCCACAATTTCTCATTATTAGTTGCTAAACCTTGAACTCCACCACATCCCCATCCTGCATCACATAATCTTTTCCTACTGTTTGCAATACGCCAGCATCACGCGCAGCACTCCAACTGCCCACTTCGAGAAGTTTTTTCCAATTCACGATATCCGCTCGGATAAATCGTTCTTTGAAATCATTATGAATTACTGCTCCAGCTTCTGGGGCTGTTGCACCCTGTTTAATCGTCCATGCACGTGATTCTTTTTCACCAGTTGTGAGAAATGTTTGCAGTCCCAGTAAATCAAATGCTTCTGTGATTACATCATCGAGATGTGACTGTATCCCAAGTTCCTGAGCATCTTCTACGCTCATTTCCATCAATTCTTCTTCAATCTTGATATCAAGTTTCACATGTGGTTTTTTCTCCAGCTCTTCATCAAGGTCTGCATCCATATTAGATACATTATAAATGTACATAATCGGTTTTATAGTAAGCAAACTCATTTCCTGTACAATCCTTTTACTCGGTTCATGTGTTCTGTCAAACAATACAGTTCGCGCCAACTCTCCAGCATCAAGCGCTTTCTTTATTTTTTTAACTAATTCCAATTGACCAATTGCATCTTTATCATTTCCGCGAATTAGTTTTTCCAATCGTGCAATCGTCTTATCCACTGTGACCATATCAGCGAGAATAAGCTCTGTTTCAATAATTTCAATATCTCTCAATGGATCCACACTGTCATGCACATGTGTAATGTTCCCATTATCAAACACACGCACTACCTGTGCAATTGCATCTACTTCACGAATATTTGCAAGAAATTTGTTACCCAATCCCTCTCCTTCTGATGCACCTTTAACCAATCCTGCAATATCAACAAACTCAATCACCGTCGGTACTACCTTTTCACTTTTTGACATTTGCGCCAGCTGACTTAGTCTTTCATCTGGTACTTCTACAACACCGACATTTGGCTCAATTGTACAAAATGGATAATTATTGATATCTACAGGATTTTTTGTCATTGCTTTAAAAAGCGTTGACTTACCCACATTTGGTAATCCGACAATTCCTACCTGCAATCCCATACTTATACTTTTTTATAAAAATTAATAACCTCATCAAAATCATATGCTACACAATCTGCATGCTGCACCACTATTTTTCTCTCTACATGTTCCGCAAATGCAACGAAACAATCTGCTACACCTTCTTGCTTTACTTCATAATCTGTCCACCCATCTCCTACCATAATCACACATCCTTCCAATTGCAATTGTTTAACCTGATTTGCCTTTCCAAGAGTAGTAGCAAGAAAATTATTCTCATCAAACCCTGTCACATACCCTTTGCCGTCATATACAAAATCATTAGCAAAAATATTTTCCTTTTTGAACCCAATACTCACAGCTGCTGGTGTAATTAGCTCACGAAAACCACCAGATACAACATACATGTTATCACGGTTTTTTTCAATAAATTTCTTATTCTTATCCACCGATACCGTAATCGCATTTTTCACACGATCTTTGAATTCCTCGATATCATCCTTATGTAAATGCATGAGATCGAGACGCATATATAGCGATTGTGAGAAACTAATCTTTCCCTGCATACCCATTTCTGTGATTTCTTCAATCTTTTGCGTGAGATCTGCTTTGTATTCTGATTTATGCATGACAAACTTTGCTAGTTCATCAAGTGTTTCGATAGAAACAATCGTGCTATCAAAATCACAAATTACATATTTTTTCATATATTTATAGAAAAATTATATATTTTAGTAGATATGAACTTTTACAATATATGTACTATAAATAAGACACCTTATTTTGAGTAAACATCCATATCTCAAAAGATTTCATACGTCATGAATTTTGTCATTTATCAAAAACGATGAAACTCATAGAAGTTAAAGTTTCTATCTCTTTAGTGAAAAACCTTACTCTAACTCATCTAATTTAAAATCATTCACAAATAACACAAATAATCCCAACGTAAGTGCGATCGCATAGCTCAACACTTTATTATTTGGAAAAAGAAATGTCTCTAAAATTCCAAGCATTCCATACCAAAACATCACAATTGCAACTGCAACCACGACCACATACCCATTATGATATGTTTTGCGTAATTTTCTCAAACTTTTTCGCATATTTTTTGTTTTTTTCTTACATCTAAAGTGTGACTGACAAAAGCATCTCTGTCAAATTAAAATAATACACTCACAAAAACACCTTGTACATCTCTACCTCAAAAGTTTTGTACAGATTATTCATAAAAATCAAAAATAATTGCACAGTTTTTCATTTTACCCTTATAATATCAATATAGCCATTCTAAAACCATAATAAAATTCGCTTATGAATAAAGAAATTTTCAAGGCATACGATATTCGTGGTATTTATCCAAGTGATATCGACGAAGAAACAGTATACAAAATCGGTCGTGCAGCAGTGCAAGAACTCGATGCAAAAGTACTTACTGTTGGACATGATGCACGAAAATCTGGACCATCATTACACACCGCACTGATCAACGGAATCACTGATGCAGGATGTGATGTGATTGATCTTGGCATGGTCACAACACCGATGTTGTATTTTTCTTCACATCACCTTGATGTAGATGGCGCAATCGCTGTAACAGCATCTCACAATCCTGGTGAATACAACGGGATAAAAATCTGTCGCAAAAATGCCATACCAGTTGGTAGCACAAGCGGACTCAATGAAATCCGCGACGCTGTCATCGCAGAAAAATTTGCCAAAGCAGAGAAAAAAGGTATCGTTTCACATCAAGATATCAAAGAAAAATATTATGCATATTTCAGTAAATTTGCACAATTTGGTGATAAAAAATTCAAGATTGTTGTAGATTGTGCCAATACAATGGGTGTCTTAGAGCTACCATTTTACATGAAGCATTTCCCGCAGAACTTTGAAGTTGTCCAACTCTATTGTGATCTCAATAATGCATACAATGCGCACGAGGCAAATCCACTCAACACAAAAACACTAGAAGAATTACAAGAAAAAGTTATCGCAGAAAATGCTGATCTTGGTATCGCTTATGATGGTGATGCTGATCGTATCGGATTTATCGATGAAAACGGCGAGATTATCCCCATGGATCTCACAACAGGACTTATCGCAAAGGTTCTTTTAGAAAACGCAGAAAATACAGGTGCAACAATTCTTTATGATCTCCGTTCATCACGTGCAGTCAAAGAAATAATCGAGGAAAATAATGGTGTTGCACATGAATGTCGTGTCGGACATGCGTTTATCAAAGAACAAATGCGTGAAGAAAACGCACTTTTTGCTGGTGAACTCTCTGGACATTATTATTTCCAAGCAAACAAAAATGGCGAGGTTAGTACGCTCGCAGCATTTACATTGCTCAATCTCATGGCAGAGACAGAAAAAAAGATTTCTGAACTCGTATCTGATCTTCGACGCTATGCACACAGTGGTGAAATTAACTCAGAAGTACAAGATAAAGACGCAGTGATTACCACGCTCAGAAATACCTATTCTGACGGCATCATTACAGAGCTCGATGGTATAAAAGTTGATTTCCCTGACTGGTGGTTTAACGTTCGTGCTTCAAATACAGAGCCGGTCCTCCGTCTCAACTGCGAAGCAAAAACGCAAAAACTCATGGAAGAAAAACGTGATGAATTACTTGCAATTATCAGAAGCTAAAAAAATCAAAAAGGATAGACCACAAATCTATCCTTTTTTATTTATGGAAAATATCACATAAACTGGCATTTTTTATCAAAAAAACAAAAAATTTTATATTAGATATGCTATCTCGCATTTTTCAGAATAACCACTGATAACAAAAAAGAGTAGTTTGACAAAACTTACTCTTTCTTTTTATGTTTTCCAAAAAACTATCCTTTCTTTTCCCTCTTGCCGATATCAATATGCACATACCGCTTAAACAGTATTGTTATGATGAAAAATCCAATGAGACTACCAATGATAATCGCACTTCCCTTCCACGGAATAATCCAAAACGATGTGCCACCCTCCATCTGTACAGTTTTATCCTCCGAGTATGCTACAAATCGTGCATCAAACTTCCCAAATTCCCATATACCAAAATCCATACGCTCTCGGATAAACGTCGCATCTGCTGTTGGATAAAGCAACTGTGGCTCTATTTTAATCTCATGAAATTTTTTACCAAACTTTTTAATCTCAATATCTCCAAGAAGTGGAAAGTGGATATTTCCCGTGTTTTTTATCTTCGCAACCACTTGCACTGGTGATTCCCAGTACACGTCTTCTTCAGAGTAAAATTCTTGAATCTCTCCATTGGTTTCCAATGGCTGATCTCCTTGTACCGTCATAATCACAAGTGTACCAATGCGATAACTAATTCCAATGCGCGATTTATCTCCATCACCAGGATCGTCACTAGCACGAAACAAAAGCGAGCCATAATATCCATTTGTCGGCTGCCCATCTGGTACGCGCACAGTAAATTCCACAGACTTTGATTCTCCAGGTGCAAGCTTGGTCGCATTAGGTGCTGTAAACCAGTCGATGACATCAAGAGATTTGAGCTCATGATCTGCATCTGGCACATACAATTGAGTACTTTTTCCATCTGCTTGGACAAAAAAGTCCTCCACCTCCATCGTGATATATTGTTCTTTATCAGAATAGTTTTTTACAACAACTTTTCCTGTTTTCACCTCTCCATCATTGAGAGTCCATACAAATTTTGTCGGCGAAATCTGTATCCCACTATCAGGAATTCCATCATTTGGGTCTGGTTCCACTTCATCAGCAAAAACGCTTTGCCCTAAAAAGCACAACCCCACCATCAAAAAAACACCAAAAAACCTATAAATCACATTATTCATACACTGTTTTATACTACAAATTATTACACAATTAATACATTCAGAACCCTCTCCACATAGCAGAAATGTGAAGAGGGCAAGAATACATATTAACTCCAAATAACTCTCTTAGTTATGATACGCAGCTGCACTTGTTGTTGCTGTATATGTCACCTGACCAGCATAATCACCTGACTGTTGTGTTGTCGGCACATCAACTTTATAACATACATCTGTATGCGTTGTACCAGATAGATAAACTGGCACTGCTGTAATTGTCTGTGCTGTATCAGGTACTGCAAAAAACTTACCACTATCTGTTGCAGCGGTAGTACATGTACTCAATCCACCATCAGCCCAAAGATCATCCGCAGCGCTTGCATTCGTCGTGTCTGGAACAGCTGTTACAGTAAAACCAAGACCTGTTATAGTTGATGCCCAGTTTTGTGCAGTAGCACCCCACACATTTCCACCAACTAAATCATACTCGTATGGCTGCAATGCTCCTGCCACATCATCATCAATTGAAACCCATGAAGTATCCGGTAACTGATGCTGTAATACATCTGTAGT
Organism: Candidatus Moraniibacteriota bacterium; assembly: GCA_002747515.1. GTDB lineage: Bacteria > Patescibacteriota > Minisyncoccia > Moranbacterales. The sequence continues at coordinate 55,799 of PDPP01000017.1, read as the reverse complement.
ACCTGCCTCATCTGTAGTCGAATTTACAATTGTAAGATAATATCCGTTTTGATCATTTGTTGTTACTGAACATCGTGATTGACCAATTGCTGGTGAACCAGCTGATACAATACCTGCACCTGCCGCACCACCGAGTGTAACTGTTCCATCATTGTCAGCTATATCAAAACAATCCATTGATAGAGTGTCTTGTACTGTTACTTCGAGATTAATCGTTTCACTGTCAGTCGCTGCAAGAGCGAAAGATGTCATCGAAAGCGAAAGTGCAATTGCACTTGTGCCTGCAATAATTTTTTTCATTTGCATATTTTTTTTAATTATTTATTTACAAACATATATATGCGTACCATTTGTATAACCTTCTCGACCGCAAGTTACACCATGATACAAACTCATTGTACCATAATTATCTTTTTTGCAAACCCTTTATTATCCACAGCTAGAGACCGCATTGTTATATGGTTTTAATATTTTTGATAAAAAATAATTAAAAATAGGCATAAAAAGAAAAAGACCTGTTTTGAAAAAACTTGTCTTTTTCACTTTTCTAAAACACACATCTCTACTTCCGACTTTTTTGTGATAATTTATCATAATATGCTCCCACCACACCAATCCAACGATCTACACCAGATTGTGAATGTCCAGCACAACTGCTTCCACACTTCCATACGATTAAACGCTCTGCAGTTGTGCGGTCGTATTCATAAATCAAATCATTGAGACGTTTTCCGACTGTTTCTACTGCATCTTTACGACTATTGAAACATGTGTGTCCACCTGTTCCCATGAGTTTTCTTATTCCACGATATCCCCAGTAATTATAACAATCTTGTCCATTAAGCACTGGTACGCGTTTACCCCATCCACTCTCCTGTTTTGCAATTGCAATCAAATATTTTGCTACCTCAGGGTCTTGTTCGAGGATATATGGCAACATCTTTTCAATCGGATATCCCTCCACTGTTTCATATGCGATTTCTTTTAGTGTTTTTTCTTTTAATTTTTCTTTGACCTCCTTCACTTCGTCTTCCGTACTTTCCTTTGTTTGCACGACACTATCAATTGATTTTTTCACTACTTCTTTTTTTTCTGTTTTTTCCTGCGTCTTTTTTTTCACGCTCTTATCGGTATTTTCTTTTTTTGTTACGCTATCCACCGATTTTGTTACGACATTTTCAGATTCCTCAATTTTCTCTTCTTCTGGTTTTTTATCCTTCTCCTTTACATTATTTTTACCTTTTTCCTCATCTTCTTTCTCATCTCTCTCTTCATCTTGCTCTCCTTTCTCAACACTTTCAACGTCTTCGATGCTACGCTCAATCTTTTCTTCTTGTGCAACTGCAAGTGCACGCTCAGCTTTTTCTTTTGCAAATGCACTCTGACCCAAGTTTCTATAGATAAAACTCATCGATACCATACCAAAAATCACCGCACCTGCCAGAGATGCTTGCCACATTCGTGTTGGTGAGAGATCGAAATTGAAATGTATATCAAAATATACACCAATCGATCGACGATATGCCACAAACGCATTGTATGTGTTTTGAAAACGTTCTTGAACACTTATCTGTTTCTTTTTCTTTTCTGTCGTTGCTGTAACTACCGTATTTTTTGTTTTTGCAACCCTCACACCATCCATGCGCCGTCCCTGTGTTTGTGCTACATATTGTGCGCGATACATGTGTTGTCTCTGTCTCTGCGTTCTGATATATCGCTCAGGATCCACTGCTGTACGACGACACACATTTAAATCCTTTAACAGAATTGTATGTGCATATTTGACATTTTGTGCATTTTTTACTGACGTATTTCGAAACCCATCCAAAGACACTTTTTGTTTCTGTGGTCTTTTTCTAGAAATCCCATCCGTATTAATCCGTTGCTTTTTTTTGTATTCGCCACTCACACATTTCTGCAAGTGACTGCTTTTTATATCCATACGAGATAAATTATAACACACTTTTTTTTAAATGTATGAATTTGTAAATTGTACTATAACATTTCACTATATATCTATTTCGACTCTATATCCTCCCACACCTGACAAAATACAAATTCACTCAAATTTTATCACCTCATCACACGATCCAATTCACTAACTACTGTTTTTTATAAACCCACAAAAGAAAGCTCCCGCTTGCAAAAAACATAATAATCGACAAAATCTGTCCCATTGACCATTCACCAAACACAAATCCCAAATGCTCATCTGGCGCACGAAAATACTCCACAAAAAACCGTGTAATTGCATAGCCAAGTAGATATAGTGCACTCAGTGTACCCTTTTTATATTTTTTATTTCGTATACTCCATAAGACACAAAAAAGCACAATCCCCTCAAAAAACCCTTCATATAACTGTGATGGATACCGCAATGCTGTCTCACCAGTAAAATACATCCCAAAAGCTGATTCTGTCACACGTCCAAAGAGTTCCTCATTCATAAAATTACCCACACGACCAAAAAAATAACCAATTGGTACAACAGGCGCAACAAAATCACCAACTTCCAAAACATCTTTCTTATCTTTGTGCACAGTCCACATAAGTGCGACAATCACACCGATAAGTCCACCATGATAACTCATTCCATAAATCCCAACCCATTCCCCCAAAGAAAAACTATATGGCGATACGATCTCCAATGGATGTGCGATATAATACTGCAAATCATAAAAAAGCACATATCCAATTCGCCCACCGATAATCGCACCGATCAAACCATACATTACAATATTTTGGATAAACTCTTTGTTATATGAACCTTCGCCTTTTTTTATACGATAAATCAAAAGTGTGTATCCCACAGCAAATGCAACAATCCACATCACAGAATACCAATACAACGAAAAATTTCCAATCGTAAAAACAGTTGAACTAAGATGCGATGGAAGTTCTTGATAAAATTGCAACATAAACATTCATTTATGCATTAAATTTTTCGAGATCTTGTTTGAATTCAATTGCGTAAATTTTCCACATAGCAATCATAAGCGCCATGATAATCGGACCAATAATAAATCCGAGAATGCCAAAAAGTTGTAATCCGCCAATCGTCGCAAAGAAAACCGCAAGTGAATGCATTTGTGTATCATTTCCGACAAGTTTTGGTCGTAATACATTATCAATCGTCGAAACAAATACCCCAATAACTGCGAGAAATATTCCTTGCCACACATTACCCAAAAGAAGCATGATAATTGCTGCTGGAAAGATAACAAGACCAGCACCAATTGCCGGAATAATTGCTACGACAACCATAATTACAGTCCAAAGAACAGGCGACGTAATCCCTGCAACAGCAAATGCGATACCGCCAATTGTCCCCTGTATAAAACCGATAACAACTGTGCCTTTGAGTGTGGCACGTGTCATAGAGATAAATTCATCAATTAATTTCTTTTCATGAACATCTCTAAGTGGACTAATCTGCATAATCTTTTTCACCAACTTTTTCCCATCAATGAAAAAATAAAATAACGTAAAAAACATAACAAAAATTGCTACTGCACTATTCATAATACCTTTGTAAAGTGCTTGTACTAGCGTGATAAAATAATTTGCTACATTTTTAATCGAATCAGAAATCTCCGTCCCACTAGTATGTCCCTCGAAACTTTCAAATACTGTGCTAAATACAGATGTATTTTCTACTGTTTCAATCGTGTCTTTCACAAAACTTTGTGCCACAGAATCCTTTTCTGTAATTGTGACAACAACATCAGACACTTCATTATACACAAGTCCAAACACCAAAAGAACTGGCACAATAATCCCTACAGCAATCACGACAAGCATAAGTGATGATGCAATTGCTGGGCTATGCAATTTTCGTTGCAAATATTCATATGGACGATTAAAAAACGCAGCAAAAAGTGCAGCCATAAATATCGCACTAAGATATGGCTTCACAAGCAAAAAGCCTGCTACCGTTCCTACAATTAGTAAAAAGATAAAAAAATATACGTTCAAATTTTTTATTATCATACGCATTTATAATACAATATTTATTATCCTCACTGTACCAATAACATCATATAAAGTAAACCTATACTTTTGTCACTGACTTTTTCCGATTGATAAATAATACACTTTTCATTACCTCAAAAATAAGTGTCTCAGCAAATGTAATTGCTATAATAATCGTCCAAATCGCACCACCAATCGGTACTGTTCCGAGAAAATTTGATAAAAATGGCATATAAATACCCACAAGCAACAAAAGAAATGATACTATAACAGCGATATTGAGCGATGTATTACTAAAAATATCTTTACGAAATATAAATCGTCGAAAATTGCGAATTACATATACAAATACTAAAGAATCAAATGCAATAAGTGCAAATGTTGCTGTACGTGCAAGCTCTACATTTTCACAAAAACTATTAACGAGCCAGAACATAAATGCTGCAGAAATACCTGACACAAAAAACACAATGATCATAAATTCTTTATATTTCTTTGAAAGAATTGATTCTTTTGGATTGCGTGGTGGCTCATCCATGAGTTTTTTACTATCATACTCTGTTGTAAGTGCGATATTTGGAAAACTATCTTCAATCACATTAATCCACAAAATCTGAATTGGTAATAGTGGCAGTGGCCAACCAAAAAGCATTGCCACAAAAAACACAAAAAGTTCAGAAAAATCATCTGCAATAAGATAAATCAATATTCGTCGAATATTCTCATAAATCACACGTCCCTGCTCAATTGCTTTTACAATCGTGCTGAAACTACTATCAAGTAAAATAATATCAGATACTTCTTTTGCTACATCAGTTCCATTGCCCACACTAATACCAACGTCAGACGCCTTAATCGCTGGTGCATCATTAATCCCATCGCCAACCATTGCAACAACTTCATCATTTTTTTGTAGTGCACGTACAATACGAATCTTATGCTCTGGAAGTACGCGTGCAAAAATTTTCATAGTCTTTACCTGCTTTTGCAACTCATCATCACTCATATCAGTGATATCAGCACCAATACAGATTTTACTCTCAGGAATATTGTGTCCAAGCTCAAGCATTACAGATTTTGCCGTTGTTGCATGATCTCCTGTAATCACAACCAATCGAATCCCTGCTCTTTCTGCTTTGGAAAGTGATGCTTCTACTTCATGACGAAGTGGGTCTTTGAGCGCAATGTACCCAACAAGTGTCATGTTCTTATATCGATCTTTTTTTGAAAGACGATTATATGTTTCTCGTGTCAAAATACGCTCACTACACGCAAGCACACGCAACCCCTGCTTTGTTAATTCTTCAAGAGATTTATTAATTTGTTTGCCCTCTCCAGACTTTCGTGGCATACGTACGTTATTCACATCCAAAAAATCAGTTCGGTCAGATATGATTTCTGGAGCGCCCAACATCATAATGCGCACTTTGTCATTTTCAATCTCATGTACACGAACTGCATATTTTTTTTCTGATTGAAAAAGTTCCTGATCAATTTGTGTATACTTTGCACGATAGCTCTCTACACTAATACCTACCTGATTTGCTGCCATAAGCAACGCACAATCTGTCGGTCGTCCGTGATAAATCATTTCCGCATCAGTTTCTTGTGTCTGTTCTGTATATGCATCATTTACAATTGAGGCGATTTGTAGTGCTTTGATATATCCTTGCACCTCACCATTTTTTGTATGTATAGCACCATTACTTTTTCCAAAATCATACAATTCATTTGGACCTGTTAGTACGTGACTAACACGCATCTCTCCCATTGTAAGTGTACCAGTTTTATCTGCACAAATTGTTGTAATCGCACCCATAGTCTCAGATGCATTGAGTTTGCGCACGAGTGCACGATGCTTTGCCAATCGTCGCATGCCAAATATCAAAACAATCGTAATAGCTGGCAATAAACCTTCCGGAATCGCACTTACAGTCAATGCTGTTGATGCAATGAATACATCTTCTACGGATTGACCACGCCACAAACCGAGAATTGCAAAAAGGATTATTGCAGCAAAAACGACCACACCAATTAATTTAGACAGTTCTGCAAATTTCTTTTGTAATGGTGTTTGACTCTCATTTGTGTTTTTCACAAAATGTGAAATTTTACCAATCTCTGTATCAACTCCTGTAGCTGTCACAACATAATATCCATAACCCTGTGTTACAGTAGTACCTGCAAATACCATGTTCTTTTGATCTGATACAATTACCTCCTCTTCGATAATTTCTGTCTCCTTTTTTACTGGTCGCCACTCTCCTGTTAAAATTGCCTCATTAACATGTAATTCTTCCACACTCAACAGTCGCCCATCTGCAGCAATTTTATCTCCTGCCATAAGATTTACCACATCTCCGACAACAAGCTGTTCTGCCAAAATCTCTTTCTTTCCGCCTTGTCGTATAACACGCACATATTGCTGAATACTATCATATAATTTTTCAAGCGATTTCTCTGCTTTGTTTTCCTGTAAATATCCCACAATAGCATTAAGCACAACAACAAACATAATAAAAGATGCGTCAATCATATGATTGAGCATCACCGAAATACCCGCAGCAACAACCACAATATAAATCAATGGATTATTGAACTGACGAAAAAATAATTTTATACGTGAAAGCTTTTTTTGTTTTGGTAGCGCATTTTTTCCAAATACATTCAGACGTCCATTTGCATCAAAATCACTCAATCCCTTTTCTGATGTTTGTAAATGTAAAAGTGTCGCGCTTGATGACAGCATATAATGCGGTCTTTGTGCAAACTTTTTCATGTGTATTTTTATTTTTGACTGATCTTTAGAGTAAACTTACGTACCTAACACAACAACAATATCCACACCATATTTTTTTGCTACATCATCTGACTCTTCTACTTTTTGTACACCATATTTCTCATCAATTTCAACACCAATCTTTTTCGCAACATCTTCTAAATTCTTTTTATAATAAATCACAACATTTTCATAATCATTTTGTGCATTTTGCGCTGCTTTAGTTGTAAATCCAGCTTTTTTGATTTCACTAGAAACTGCACCTGCTGCGCCAGTTGGTGCGCCAGCATTAAGGACTTGCACAGACACTTCTTTGTTATTTTCACTAACACTTTCTTTATCCTGTCCTTCTTCAGTTTCTTTTATATCAGATTCTTTAGCAGTAACCTCTTCTTTATCAGGATTATTATCTTGCAAATTCTCTAAATTATTCTCCTCTTTCTTTTCATGATCATCAGATACATCAGACTCAACTTTTGGTGCTTCAACTTGTGAAGCATTCATTTCCTCTTTCTTTTTTTCTTTCTCCGCAGATTGCTCTGTAATCAATGTGTCAACTGAAACACTTTCTTCGCCTTTGTTTTTCTCCATAAACCATACGACACCATACCAAATCACTATACCAACAATCAAAACACTTATCACAATCACAGCAATAAATTTTCTGTTTGTCTTTTTTTCCTGCACCTCCATTTCTTCCATATATGCAATCTCATCATCACGCATCCATTCAATATCAATCGCACGCGTTGTTGGCTCAGATGACGGTTTTGTGAGCATATTCTTCGGTGAAGCAAATGTTACTTTTCGCTTTTTCTTTTGTTCTTTTTCCACTTCTTTTTTCTCATGTGAAGTATTTACAGATTTTTGAGATGCCACTGTCATATCCTCTGCAATCGCATTTTGCTTAGGCGCTGATAACTCCTGTTCTTTGTTTTCAATAAGCATCTGATTATCGTGCGAATCTTCTGTAGTCGATTGCACAATGTTTTCTTGTTTTTCTTTAAACTTTCCCCCCCACTGATCTGCCACATTTTTTTTCTCTTTTGCTTGTTTTTTCTGAGATTGAGATATAGACTCGTCAGCTTCTCCCGGTACTTTAATCGTTTCACCAGAAATCAAAATATAGGGTGGTTCGATACCATTTTGTTTAGCTAATTCTTTCCATGAAATATTGTAATGTTGCGCAATAGAAATAATATTATCAGCATCTTGCACAGTGTATGTTCCACCGAAACCGCTTTCATCTTTTTTTTCGTTTTTCTTTTTGAATCCAAACATATTTTTTTTTAGATACTTATATAATAAAACACTTATGAGACAAAAACAACCGCCGAGCATTATCAATAAAAACAAAGTTGCTGGCCACACAAAAATTTCGATTGGTTCACTTTGTATCTCTTGTAAAACATCATTTTGATCAGTATATGTAACACTACCAGTAATCTGCACTTTTCCAAATCGTGGCATACGTAATTCGAGCGTAGTTTCTTTTTTTTCTCCTCGTGAAATCACTTCTGTTTCCTCATAATACACTTCATCTCCAATGAAATGTGAGTATACTTTTGCAACAGATGTATATTTCACATCCCTTATTCCTCTATTTTCTACAAGATAATGCGCACCATACAATTCCTTCATTCCTGCCGAAAACCACGATTGCACATCTAATGGACCGAATTTTTGATCAAGTGTAAAATTAGACACCTGAAGCAAAGCAACATCTTTCTCTGGTGGATGATACTGTATTTTTTGCTCCTGCACGCGCTCATATTCTCCAAGAGCATTTTTCTGCTCAACAACAAGATTTGCCTCTTGTGCAGTTTGTGCAGAATCAATCGCAATGCGCACCAAAATCTGTTTTTCTTGTCCAGGATCAGCTACAAAAGAAAGTTGTTTTATTCCTAAACACCATTTTTTTATTTCATCCTGAAGGTCATTTTTACTACAAAGTGTAATGATATCATTTTTGTTTTCTTCTAGAATTGTCTGTATCTTTGGATCTGTCATTTCATCAAAAAAACGCGTGTTTTCTACAAGACTGCCCCCCTCACCACTCATTAATATTCTTATTTCGCTTTTCTTGTCTGTATCGTTTTTCACAAAAATAGTAAAAGATTCTTGACTTCCACCAGGAATATCAAAAACCACATCCCCACTCTCTGCCCTCTCCATAAATAATTGTATCGTGGAAGACTCTTGAGCTGTTGCCACAAATGGCAATAATAACATTATTGCAAAAAATATACGCATACATCAAAATTCTTTTTTATGGTTGCACTAGACCGACTTCACCAAAACGCCCATCACTGTTTAAATATATTTCATGAGCCTCCCCATTAATTTCAAGTTCTGTAAATAAATCCACTGCTGAAAGAAATTGTTTCTTTAAAAGAACTGGTGATTTATCAATTTGATCAACACTCGGAACGATACCAACTCTAAATGACACTGTCTTTGAATCAGACGTCACCCCTGTGCCATGCGCTATATCACCAACAGTCCATGTAATGTCATTTGTACGTTCTTTATATGAAATCTCTTTAGAATCTCCACCTTCAAAAGTCGTATGTGTTGGCAGTGGAATAGAAACAACTGCATTGGAAATATCATTATTAATACTATCGATTTTCATCGTAATTTTGTATACAGATTTTTCTCCAACCTTTGGCTGTTCTTGTCCTGAGTCATATTCTGAACTTGCACTGAAAATGACTTTTGCACCAACTGGCAGTGTGCGCACATTACTCAATACCGTCTTATTTTCTCGCAACTGCGATGGAATATCCTCACTATCAATTGCAGCAACAGAAGTAATTGAAAAATGATGATCATTTTCCGTATTGACAGGCAACTGTTCTTTAATATTAAAAGAAAATGTCACTTCTCCAGAATCCTTTGGCTTCAAGATACGCAATGCCGGCACATCTGCTGCTTTCCATATAATTCGTCGATTTTCCTGATCATAATCACCTTGTTTACCTAATGTCAATGATTCAAAATCAATTGCTTCACCTTCTAAATTCAAAGTGACGATTGCATCACGTAGCGCAATATCGCTATCATTTGTAAATTTAATACTATACCTTACAGATTCCCCTGCATACGCAACACCACCACCATGAGTTCTTGTATCAATCTCTTGATGCACAAGAATTGGTGAACTAACAATACGTGGTGTATATTTTGCATTTGCATAACGCATATAGCCATCACCACTTTCACCTACACCAACCTCCACGTCAAATATTTGCACACTACCAATTGCTGCATCGAGGCCACCACGTATATGATAAATTTTTTCTTCATGTGGCGCCATTTCTCCAATGAGCCACATAAAACCATGACTCGCACGCGGCTCAATGCTGTGTACAGAAAATTCTTTTGGCACATCAATAGTCATTTTTATATCATCTAATCGATCAGCACTCGTATTTTGTACCTTCACAACTACATCCAATAAATTTCCGCTAACAACCTCCTGGGGAGATTCAATATCCACAGTAATCGCTGAAGATGTTATAACTGTAGAAGATCGTGCATCTATAATATATCGTGTCGATGAGGCCTCTGGCACATAACGCAATGTACTAGAGATATCTGCCGAGGATTCTTTCGGTCCCACAAAATGTCCCGCAAGTGAAACACTACCTTTTTTACCTCCTTCAATTTGATCAATGGTAATTACACCTTGACTTGCACTAACGCGTGTGAAGTTTTCTTGATTTTCCTCTGGCACAAAATATTCCCCAAATCGCACAACAATCTCTGATTGCATGAGTTTTGCACGATTATCATTTTCATAATAAAACAAAATCTCTGTAATATCATTACTTTTTGCTGTCTGCGGCGCTTCCATTGAAAAAGTCACACGATCATTTGCAAAAAAACCACCCTGATAATACATAAAAGATGCTGATGCAATAAGCAAAAAAACAATCACGCCAATAACAATCCCACCAACAACAATTGCTCGTGATCGTGTTTCTTGCATTCCACCCATAAACCGTTTCCATGCTGACTCTTTTTTTTGCACTTCTTTTGATTCCCATTCGTTGTATACCGTTTTATCATGCTCTCGATCAAGGACTTCTGAATCTTGACCTTGAATATCTTTTTTTAATTTATCAAGAGACATAGTATTTATATTTAATCGTAATTGAAAAGTTAATAGTATTATACCACGAACTATCGCATTACCCATCTCTCAATGTCTCCTACAACCATTTTCATTTGTTTATGCACAATCGAATGAATCATTACCTTTGTCAGTGTTGAAAATCTATTTGTCTGAATTACACGCAATGCTTTGACAGTATCTGGATCTACATAACAATACCAATTACCAGAAAAACATTTTTCACAAATCACACCACCCCTATTTGCACTAAACCCATTACGTTTTTTTTCAAGCGAATTTTTACACACACAGCACTTTGACACATCAAACGTATACCCTTGTAATGCAAAAAAATTCATAAGGAATGCATTTGTAATCCACTGCATTTGTGAAATATTCTTTTCTTTTTTCTGTGTTGCAAGTGCGTTAATTTTTTGCAAATATTCTACTAAAAGTGCAAAAATATCTTCATCACTATCATTCTCTTCAATTATTGTCAAAAGCACATTACGCACAATATCCACACACATCAATGCATCATAATTTATACGCAATTCCTCAAAATATTCCTCAGCAACCGCTCCGGCAAGTGTCCCACGACCATAGTTTTTTGCTACAGTAATATGAGACAATACAAAATCCTCTACCTGCATAGGAAGTTTTGCATTCATCTTACGAATTGATCGTGCTAAAACACGCATCAAACCAGTCTCTAACGTATAAAATGTATACAGACGGTCTGTTTCACCTATGTCTCGCTTGTCAAGCGTAATCGCATGATAATTTTGTTTCACAAAAATGACACAATACACTATTAATGCTCCATATCATACCATAATTACACAACAAAAGAAAAACCCAGTATTCTTTTATGAACACTGGGTTACATGCACAAGACCTTACTTTTTCTCTAAAAAAGATATCCGCAACACAATTCTGCTACTCCAATCAATACAAAAAAAATACCCCACGCAATAAAAATTTCTACACCAGTCATAAACATAGCCTCCTACAAACTGCACAATACTAGCGACACATATCGCCCCATGTCAAACATGCCAAATAAAATCGGTACAACAGTTTTTGCAAATGGAAAAGATTCTTTCCATTTCCACGAAAAAAACAACATGGATTAGCAAAGGTGTCTCAATAGAGAATGCTATTGAAACTTTACTCAGAAAATTTTGTTCTGAGAAAAAAACATCGCCTAGATACCAAAGTCCAAAAGCCAAATCCTAACTCATCACACACATCCATTCATAATCCATAACACTTCAACATACCACTCACAACAATCAATCCAATCACTGAGAGATACAAACACCCCCACCATCGATTGTTCACTAATTGCTGACATGCTACAACTTTCTGCTGTAGCCAAATCGGTGCTGCAAAAATAACACAAAGGATGCAAGCTAACCCGAGTAATACATCACTTACACGCATCACACACCTCCTACATTATAGAGAATCATAAATTACTGACCCAAAAGTGACAACTGTTAGAATAATAACTCCATAACAAAGAATTATCCGTAACCAAGATTCCATTTCTGGTGAAATTTTTTTGTAGGTTTTTTCTGGGTCAAACCACTCATACAAGAGCAGTGCTACAACATAAACAGAGAAACAACTCTTAGTAAATGCACTGAAATTTGAAACGAGTACACCGCAATAACCACACAACAAGATTATGTAAGGCACCATAAAACTGATTTTCGAAAAATTCATTCTACACCTCCGTTATCAAAAAATGTCCACCCAAAATTATTATGACTGAAAGCAAAAACATTCCTTTCCAAAACATTTTTCTCTTTTTACTCAAAACAATTCCTTTCCACTCACAATAAGCCTCATCAGCAGAAGAAAGAAACAGCCAAAATGCCATTAAAATCCATCCGATATATTGTATGTATGCACTGTATTCCATTTTAAGTCTCCATTTCCTATTGTTTCACAATCCACATAGTGAGCATTTCATCATCCAGTGTAATGGACTGAGAAAACGCTTCCGTATCTGGCTCACTGTTGATGATATCCGTTGCCAAAACTTCCTTGGCAATTTCAGTTGTAAAGGTACTATTCACATCTGACTGGTCATCATAGTAATTTTTGTGATTTTTGTCAAATAAAAAACCGGTTATATATGTGAATACAACCGGATATATACTTCATATGCAACTTCATAGAAAATATACCAACATCTCTTTTCCAATTTCGATTGCAAGAATAACTGAAGCTAAAATCAGCATGAACCGTTTCACAAAATGACTTCTTTGGTCCAACCATGCAAGTGTGACATCTCTTTTTTTAGCGAACACTCTAACAGAAGAAAGTACCACAATCAGCAATCCAGCCAAAACTGTTAAAATCTTGCTAAACAACCACAAATCTGGATGCAAACAACCTCCCAGAATAATAGCTAACCCACTAAAAATCAGGATGATGTATGGAATAAACCAGCCTTCAATATTTTCTTCATTCATTTTACACCTCCCTCACAAACCAAAAAATCTCAAAACAACACTTGCCACCATAAGCAAAACTACCAGATAATACACATAATCCCACCATTGCTTGTTCGCTAGTAATTACTGGCATGCTACGACTTTCCGCCGTTGCAACCACGAAACTATGAAAACAACAATGAGAACGAAAGCCAATCCAAGCAACACATTACTTACATGCATCACGTATCCTAAATTACAGAGATCAAGAAACATTAACGCAAAAGTGGAAATTTCCGAAACAATCAAAACGACCACTGAACCGATTTTTATTCTTTCAGTCGCTTTAACTGTAAGCATTGGCAGATGTACAATTGGATTAGTAAACTCATACAGAACCAGCAACGCAACAAAAACAAAAAATGCTATTTTTGTAGATACGCCAAAATTAGTGAAATACATACCGAAACAAATCCCATAGAAAACGATACTAAGAACTATATCAAACTTGTTCAGACGAACCATTTCACACCTCCATTTCATAATTCACAGCAAAGGACCTGTGTGTATTCGTATCGCACACAAACAGATAAGAAGCAAAGTGCCGCTACTTAACAGATAGATAGACATGCTTATTGCCTCTTTTACTTGTAACCATACTGCATTAGTAACAAGTTCTTTCCTAAAAATCGTCTCACATGTCACAAATAATGCTGACATGATGATAACTGCCAACAAATAATCGCGTAAAATTGCATTTACAACAAAATCACCGAGATTAATTGTGTTGCGCAAAATCACAGCACCAAGACAAATAACACTCATTATTACTGTCTCATTTTTCATTTCACACCTCCGATTTTTTCCTATTATTTCACAATCCAAATCGTCAGCTTTTCTTCGCCCAGTGTTATGGACTGAGAAAACACTTTTGTATCTGGCTCACCATTGATTATTTCTGTTGCCAAAACTTCCTTGGCAATTTCAGTTGTAAAGGTACTATTCATATCTGACTGGTCATCATAGTAATTTTTGTGATTTTTGTCAAATAAAAAACCCTTTGCACTTCTCTCACAGTTTTGTGAAAAAAGAACAAAGGGCAAAGACTTAAGGAACAGAAGTTAATCTCCAGGAGCAAAGAATGCAAATGCTAAATTATTCCACTGGCTATCATACGTCCTACTATAAGCACCAAGGAGACAGTGTTCATCACCGACACTATTACAACGACTCAATCCGAGAGAATAGAAATCACCACGAAGAGTGCTGATTGGCATATGAACTCCCATAATATCAGAAAAACCCATCTTTTTCATTTGTTTTTGAGTAACAATTTCTTGCATACGAAGAACGGCTTCGGCACGCATTTTTTGATAATTAAAAGATAATCCATATTCTTCCACTGTTCTTCCTTCGGTGATTTCATCACTAGGAACTAACACAATCGTGTATTCCTCATCTTCTTCAAGAAGATGGTTTTTGTTGTAATCGTCATTTATCAGAATTTGATAAGCTTCAATATTCATCTGAAGAATACCTGCATCTATGCGATCTGCTTCCTCCTTGCCAAGATAATTCTCTCCAAAAATTTTAAATACATGGTGACCATTGTCATTTTTGAGAAATAGCCCCTTGGGCCGAATGATGAGATCACCGCGAAGATACGCTCTGATTGCTTCCAAGACATCCATCCCTGCATCATGTCCAATTTTAATCAAAACTGAATCCACCTCTCCTCGAGTAAGACTATCCAGCTTGTTCAGCTTTCCTGTAATTTCCATGATTTTCTCCTTGATTAACTGTTTTTCTTACTGTCTGTCTATAATTTCCTATTATTTCACAATCCAAATCGTTAGCATTTCATCGCCTACCGCAATGGACTCTGAAAACGCTTCCGCATCAGGCTCTCCTTGAACAATTTCTGTTGCCAAAACTTCTTTGGCAATTTCAGTTGTAAAAGAATTAATAATTTCAGAATTACCAGTATAGCATAGTTTTATTCGATTGTCAATAGCTAGCCCCGCCTTTTTGCGTGCTTGCTGGATGTGGCGAATGAGTTCGCGCATCTGCCCTTCTTTTTTCAATTCATCCGTCAGTGCGATATCCAGTCCGACCGTCAGTGTGCCGTCTGCTTTGCTTTTGAAACTAGAATTGATTTTGTCCACGATGTTCACTGCTTTGACGTTCACCTCATCTGTGATAAGTTCCAGAAGTTCCGTGTCAATATCTGCACCAGTAATTTCTAGCATTGCGAGTGGTTGGCGCACTTTGAGACTGTTTTGTGCACGCAGTGACAAGCCTATTTCAATCGCTTTTCTCGTGTTTGCCATTTTTTGATTGAGTTCCTCGTCAATCAGCTTTGCATTTGCTTCGGGAAAATCAGTAAGATGTACCGATTCTTCGTCAGTCAAGTTTCTAAAAATTTCTTCGGTGATAAACGGCGTGAACGGTGCCATCACTTTTGATATCGTCACCAATACCTCATAAAGTGTCTGATATGCCTCGTTTTTGTCCGCGTCATCTTCACTTTTCCAAAACCGCCGCCGCGAACGACGAATGTACCAATTTGACAGATCATCGATAAATTGTGGCAATAGTCGTGCCGCTTTGTGCAGTTCATACGCCTCCATATGAGTATTGAAATTCCCAATTAACACATGTAACTCTGACAGAATCCATCGGTCAAGAATGTTAGAACGAGTAACCGACGGCTGGTGATTGACAGTTTTTGGCGACCACTTATCCACCAACGCATACAACACAAAAAATGAATAACTGTTCCACAACCGACGCAACATCCCCCGCGAAACCTCACCCAACTCTTGCTCAATGAAATTCATGTTTTCTGCCGCAACGACTGGAGACTGCATCAAGTAAAAACGTACCGCATCCGCACCATACTTTTCAAACATGTCACCTGGATCTGGATAATTTTGTAATTTTTTACTCATCTTCTTACCATCCTCCGCCAACACAATTCCATTAACAACCACGTTTTTAAATGCATGATTATCCTTAATACCTGTTGCAATAACATGTTGATAATAAAACCATGCACGTGTTTGATCTACACCCTCTGCGATAAAATCTGCTGGAAAATTTTGCTCAAATTGCTCCTCATTTTCAAACGGATAGTGTTTCCCTGCATATGGCATCGAACCACTGTCAAACCACGTATCTAAAACATCTGGCACACGTTTCATTGTTCCCTCACATGCATCGCATCCAAATGTCACTTCATCTACAATATGTTTATGCAGATCATCAATTTGTTGCCCGCTCGCATCCTCTAATTCTTTTGCACTACCAAAAACAATTTTCTTGTCACACGTATCACACACCCAGATCGGCATCACACTCGCCCAAAACCGTTGACGAGAAATTGACCAGTCCCGTGCGCCCTCTAACCATTTTCCAAAACGCCCCTCTTTGATATGTTCTGGCGACCAATTAATCTCTTTTGCCAATTCCAACATACGTTTTTTGATTTTTGTCACAGACACAAACCACGAGGTTGTTGCGTAATTAATCAGTGGTGTATCACAACGCCAACAGTGCGGATAACTATGCTCATATTTTTCCTTGTGAAATAATGTTCCATTTTTTGCGAGATATTTAATAATCTCCACATCTGTTTCTTGATGATTGTCAATCGGCTTCACATTTTTTCCAGCCAAATCACCCAATTCCTTTTTAAAACTTCCATCCATCGCAACGTGCTGTACAAATGGTAAATGATTTTCACGACCGAGATTCATATCATCTTCACCAAATGCTGGTGCGATATGCACCACACCAGTTCCTTCATCAGTTGTTACAAAATCCGCTGCATAAATTTTCCATCCATTTTCCCGATTTTCTACATTTTCATCTTTTTTGTACACATCAAAAAGCGGTTGGTATTTTTTGCCCACAAATTCTGACCCCAAAAATTCCTCAACAATTTTATATTCTTGATCTTTAAAAATATTTTCAACAAGTTCTTTAGCACAAATATATTGCACAAAATCACCTTCTTCATTTTTCTCCACTTTCACATATGTAATTTCATTTCCTACAGCAAGTGCAACATTGCCCGGCAATGTCCATGGTGTTGTTGTCCATGCAAGTACATACGTATTCAACTCATCAACAAGTGCAAATTTTGCCATTACTGACAAATCTTTAATATTTTGATACTCTTCTGAAACTTCTTGTTGTGATAATGTCGTTTCGCACCGCGGACAAATGTGCATTGAGCGATAATCTTCATAGATTAACTTCCTATCCCACAACTCTTTGAATACCCACCACACACTCTCCATATAATCCCTGTCCATCGTACGATATGCATTTTCCATATCTGCCCAACGTCCGAGTCGTTCTATGGTTTTTTCCCATTCAGATACATAAACCAAAACCTTTTCACGACATTTTTCATTAAATACCGCCACGCCCATCTTTTCGATATCTTTTTTCTTTTTTGAGCCCAATTCTTTTTCCACAATATTTTCAATTGGCAATCCGTGACAATCCCACCCCCATTTACGCTCCACATAGTAACCACGCATCGTCCAATACCGTGGCACCACATCTTTCAATACACTTGCCACGATATGACCATAATGCGGTAAACCAGTTGCAAATGGAGGACCATCATAAAATGTATATTCCTTTGCACCTTTACGATTTTCTAATGTTTTTTGAAATGTTTGATTTTTGTTCCACACATTGATAATTTCTTTTTCCATTTCTGGTAATTTTTGATTTGACTCTACTTTTTTAAATGCCATATTATTGTTTTATAAAAATAAAAAATCCTTAAAAATTATTTAAGGACGAATATTTCGTGGTACCACCTTAATTCTCCACCTTACAAAAAAGCGGACTTCATTACAGCGTTTACGGGCTTACCCGATGAGTTCTAATAATTGTTTCAACAACGTTCTTCTCATATCCTTTTGTGTCTACACACAAATTCAATGATGATATTCACTGTCAGAGGATTTTATCATTTTTCACTACAAGGTTACAGTAAAATGTTACTTTTTGCAAACTAATTACTTTTTTATATTTCTTTTAGCTAACTGCACAACATTTTCCATAAGAAACGCAATTGTCATCGGACCTACGCCACCAGGAACAGGAGAAATAAAAATATCTCGATCAATACAATTTTTTACGTCGACATCTCCTACAGTTTTTCCATCAACCTTACTGATGCCGCCATCAATTACAATCGCACCATCCTGTACAATATCACAAGAAAGCACTCTAGGCACACCACATGCAGTCACAATCACGTCTGATTGATTTATAATTTCTTTTTCTTTTTGAGAAAAAATCACTCTATCAACACATTGAATAAATTGTGTTTTAAGACCTTTACGCTCCAATGCATGTGTCATCACACGATCAAACACATCACTCTTGCCGATTACAACAGCTTTTTTCCCCGATAAAATTACATTACAACTATCAATAAGCTCAACAATTGCCCGTGGAAATACAGGATAAATAAATTCCTCATTGTGCAAAAATCGCTCTTGATTTGCACTATGAAAACCATCAACGTCTTTTTTTGGATTCACCAAACTCACAATATCATCAGCATTAAATTGCTTTGCTAATGGCAATTGCACAATAATCCCATGCGTGTCTAAATCATTATTGAGAAATTCAATACTTAAACGCAATTCATCCTCTGATGCTTCTGCATCAAAAATATATTTTCGCAACTCTATGCCAATTTCTTTTGCAGCCTTTTCTTTGAGTTTTACGTATAAATGTGATGGTGCATCATCACCAACAAGTATTACACCAAGTGATGGTTCTAAATTCAGTTCTTCAATATCCTCCTTCAATTTAAGAAGTTTTTTTGCTGCAATTTCTTTTCCATTAATTTTTTTCATAATATAATTCTATGCAATAACACATATTTTTTCTTTATAGATATTTTGTATCATATCAAAAAACCCTTACCCCAGATAAACAACACAACAAGTAATAATAAAAAATACTATTGAATAGTATAAAAATATAGCGTAACTTACTTTTCTAATAAGTGCAAGAAAATAATGAATTGTGCAAATTGATACAATAAACGAAGCAACTGTGCCTACAAAAACTTGCACAGTAAATTCAGAAAATACAGCACTTTTAATCATTAAAATACCTGCTCCAATAATAATTGGTACAGAGATAAGAAATGAGAAACGTGCTGCATCCACACGATTAAATCCGCACATCCGTGCACCAGAAATTGTCATTCCACTACGAGATACTCCGGGTATCAATGCAACAATTTGAAAAAGTCCGATAATAAAAGAATTTTTTACATTGATATGTTTCAATGTTCTTTTTTTACTAAATATTCTGTCACATACAAACAAAACAACACTTCCACACAAAATCAAAAATGCAACAACAACTTTAGAAAAAACTAAATTTTCCACAAAATCCCCAATAAATAAACCAACTGCAACAGAAGGAATTGTTGCGACAACAATTAACCATAACAGATGTGGATTATCTTGATAAACTTTCATATCTTTTTTAATATGCACGAGATTTAACCAGTCACGCCAAAAATACATCACCACTGCCAAAAGACTTCCCATATGTAATGCGAAAACAAAACTCATTTGCGGATCCTCAATGCCAAAAAAATATTGTGCCAATACAATGTGCCCAGAACTAGATATCGGCAAAAACTCTGTAACACCTTGAACGATACCGAACACAATTGCCTGCATAATTGTCATCTCCATATTTTAAAATATTTAAATGTAAAATGAAAAATGATATTTTTTAATTATACTATTATTCTACAGTAACGCTTTTAGCAAGATTACGTGGTTTATCTACATCAAAACCTTTTTCTACACCAGTATAATATGCTAAAAGCTGTAAAGGAATTATAGAAAGCAGTGGCGTAAGCATCTCCAATGTCTTTGGAATATATAACACATGATCTGCAATTTTTTCTACCTCTTTCGAACCCTTTGTTGTAATAGCAATCACTTTTCCATCACGTGCTTTTACTTCCTCAATCGCTGACAATGTTTTTTCATACACACTATCTTTTACGGCAATAATGACAGAAGGGAAATTTTTATCAATAAGTGCAATTGGACCATGTTTCATTTCACCAGAAGCGTATCCCTCTGCATGAACATATGATATTTCTTTTATTTTAATTGCCCCTTCCAAAGCAATTGGAAAATTATATTTTCTCCCCAAATAAAACATGCTGTTATATTTTATATATTTTTTTGCAATTTTTTTTATCTCCTTTTCGCTTTCAAGTATTGTATTAATTTTTTTTGGAATTCTTTGTAACTCTGCAAGTATTCTCTTACCCATAACCATTGACATATTTCTTTGACGACCGAGATACACCGTCAGCAGAGCTAGTATCGAAAGTTGTGATGTAAACGCCTTTGTACTTGCAACAGCAACTTCTGGACCTGCATGATTGTATATTCCTGCATCAGTTTCACGTGCAATTGTAGAACCAACAACATTAACAATGCCCAATGTCAAACCACCTTTATTTTTTGCTTCACGAATCGCTGCAAGTGTATCTGCAGTTTCACCAGACTGCGAAATTGCAATCACCACAGTATTTTTATCAATAAGTGGTTTGCGATAACGAAATTCAGATGCATACTCCACCTCTGTTGAAATACCAGCATATTCTTCAAGCATATACTCACCCACAAGTCCAGCACAATATGATGTGCCACATGACACAATCACAATTCTATTAATATTTCGCAAACGCTTTTCCACGTCTTTAAGACCACCTAATCGAGCTAATCCATCAGACAAAATCATCCTACCACGAATTGCGTCCTCTATAGCATGCGGCTGTTCAAAAATCTCTTTAATCATAAAATGATTATATCCTTCTTTTTGTGCTTCATCATCAGTCCATTCAAGAATATGCTCTTTTTTATTTTTTTTCTTTCCACGTAAAGTTGTTATTTTATATTCGGTTGGTGTCAGAATAATTAATTCCCCATCATCAAGATAAATGACACGATCTGTATGTTGAACAATAGCTGATGCATCAGATGCAAGAATATATTCATTTTTTCCAACACCCATAACAAGTGGAGAACTGTTGCGTACTGCAATCATTTTTTCTGGTTCATCCTCATGACAAATCACGAGTGCGTATGCTCCGTGAATTTGAGCCATTGCATTATATACAGATTCTTCAAATCCACTTTTTTTATTCTCTTGTGCAATTAAGTGTGCAACAACTTCACTGTCAGTATCAGACGTAAACTTGTGCCCCTTCTCCACAAGCATGCTTTTTAACTGTTGATAATTTTCTATGATTCCATTGTGTACAAGATGAATTTTTCCACTACTATGCGGATGTGCATTTTTTACACTTGGCTTACCATGTGTTGCCCACCGTGTATGTGCAATACCCATATGTGACTCTATATGTCTACTACCAATTTTTTCTTCGAGCGAAGAAATTTTTCCCACAGATCTAAATGTTTTGACTTTATCATTAGATAACAAACACATTCCAGAACTATCATACCCACGATATTCCAACCGTTTCAATCCATCCAAAAGCACATCATATGCGTTATCTTTTTTTCCTATAAATCCTACAATTCCACACATATATTTATAATTACATTTTAGACATAACTCATTCACTTAAAAACAAAATCTTGTGAACAAGAATCTTTCTATTTAACGACTGTGCCAAGTATATCATGGTATTGCCTGCAAAATCCATTGACAAAAATACAATGTCATGTTAATGTATATTTTCATCAAAAAAACAAAAGGAGAAAAAAGATGAAAGAACAAAGAGAAGTTCTTTTTAACAGTGAGAATGCCTACCGCGTAGCAACAACGCTCATGGCACTCGTTGAGATTGGATTAAAGGAAGCATTGATTCCTGATATTGCTACAAAAGCAAACATCAGTCAAACTGCTACACGTTACTGGATTGATACTTTTGAATCTTGTAAATTCATCAGTACAACAAGATACAAACATCGTAAAAATGCTATCCGCAACAATTTCCCACACATCATTGTACATATGGATAAGAAAGAAAAAATTTCTTATTTATACAACTACATGTGGTTACAAGAATGGGAGAAACGCTTTTGTGCAGATATCATTCCACCAAAATCCGTAAAAGCTTCATAAGTCACGCCTCACATGACTATTGTTATCAAACAAATGATACAAACTCATGTAAGGTTTTTTATTTTCACAAATCATCAAAATCAATAAAATTTTTATAACTCTTTAATTAAAAATGCAAAACGAGATTCGTACATATATTTACATTTCTCCTGTTTGATATTGCCAGAGATCATAATATTTTCCTCTTTTCTCGAGTAATTCTTTGTGCGTGCCATCCTCAATGATTTTTCCATTATCAAATACGACAATACGATCCATTTTCTTAAGCGTACTCAATCTATGTGCAATTACAATAGTTGTACGATCTTCCATTAGTTTTTCAAGTGCATCTTGAATTAGCTTTTCTGACTCAGAGTCCAATGCACTTGTTGCTTCATCAAGTACAAGAATTGGAGATTTTTTGAGCATAGCACGCGCAATCATTACACGTTGCTTTTGTCCACCAGAAAGCTTTACACCACGCTCTCCTACAAGAGTGTTATACTTTTTTGGTAAATCTTCTATAAATTTCTCTGCATGCGCTCGCTTTGTTGCAATAATCATTTCCTCATCAGACACGTGTGGATCAGAATATTTAATATTATCTTGAAGCGTCCTGTGAAAAAGCATCGAATCTTGCGGTACATATGCCACTACATTTCGTAAGGTGTCTTGTTTTATTTTTGAAATATCACATCCATCAATTAAAATTACTCCATCATTTGGCTCGACAAATCGCAAAAGCAAATTTACAAAAGTTGACTTTCCTGCACCAGACTCTCCCACAAGTCCAACTTTTTGTCCTGAAGGTATCGAAAATGATAAATCTTTAAATACTGCTTGAGAATCATCGTCTTCATACTTAAAATTGATATGATCAAACAGAATGTCCCCTTTTGACATTTTACCATCCTTACATTCATAAGAACGATCAACAATATCAAATGGCGCAAATACTTCTTCTAATCCTTCTCGCAATTGTCCATATTGCTCCATAAATCGATTAAGCGACATACTTAAAAATTGCAATTCACCATAAAGTCCCATCATAATCACCAAGAGCATCACGATATCACCAGGCGTTGCAACGCCCTCTCGCAAAAAATGTACAGAAACAATCAAAACAACAAAAAACATCGTGAGAATAATGATGTTATTAAAAAGTAATGACCACTCAAAAAAATTCCAATTTTTTTGACTCTTTCTACGATAATCCTCTAAAGCACTATCCACATTATGCGATTCTCTCTCCAATGCAACATTTTGTTTTACTGCCAAAATATTACTAATAACATCTATCATGACACCTCGTGATTCTGATGCAGATTCTGCACAAATTTGTGAATATTTAGCAAGTTTTCGTGAAACAAAAATACTATAAATTACAGTTATTGCAGAAAAGATTAAAAAAACACAACCTACATAAAAATGCACTGTAAATGCAAGAAATATAGAAAAAAATAACTTTACACATAAATCTGTGAGATTCCAAAAAATAATTGGAAAAATATTATGAATGGCTTGTGAGATATTAAATATCTTATTTTGCAACTTTCCACTGAGTCGATTAGAAAAGTATTGTGCGCCATGTCTCATCAAATAATCAAAAGATATTTGTGCTGCATATTTTTCAATATATGGTATCCATATCGTTGCGATAATTCCAGTAATACGATATATCAACATACTCACAATCATTGCAATCAAAAGCAAAAAAATCAACCTATATAAATCATCATAATTTCCACTAAAATGTGTCAATAAATCAGTAATTTGTTTTGAAATAAACGGCACAATTGTATACACACCACGCGCAATAATCACACAAATAAATATGATAATACCGAGACATACTTTTTGCCTTGCAGCAAAAAAAATAAATCCTTTTGGATCATATTGAAATTTTTGTAATTTTTTTTCATTCATAAAATTACTCTATAGCAAATGTCCTATAATCATTATACTCTGTAATGAGTGCAATTGCACGTGCAAGTTTATGACTATCATGACGAATAAATGCACGCGTATGTGCAATTTTATCTCCTTTTATGTTTTTTGTTGTTTCTTTTTGTAAAATATCACCTTTTACAACTTTGCAGTTATTAAGATTATATTCATCACACACAACAAGAGAATCTTTTCCCTCTTGTTTTTCATAACGCGCAAGAATATCTTTATGAGGAACTTTTGTATTACAAATCACAAAATCTATTTGACCTATGCCAATCTGATCTTCAATATCACTGACATAGGCACTGACGGTATATGCATCAGTCAAACCCTTTTTATTCGTCAACGGTGCAACAAATATCACCTTTGCATGTGATTTTTTGATCGCTTTTTTAATACCACCAACAAGTAAATTTGGCACAATACTACCATAATGATCACCCGGTCCAATAACAATAAAATCTGCCACCTCAATCGCTTTTACTGCCTTTTTATTTGCATGCACCATCTTTGCCAGTTTAATATCATGTACCCCTGTACTACGCACATCTTCATTATCATCCAACTCTTTTTCTCCAACTACAACACGCCCATCATTAAGTCGAATTTTGAGTCGCATATCTCCCTCGCTCACCGGCACAACTTTGCCACGCACATTAAGTATCTCAATCGCTTGATCAACACCTTCCGAAAACCCACCATTAATTTTTTCTAGCGCTGAAAGAAAAAGATTGCCAAAATTATGCCCTTCTAAACCACCTTCTTCAAATCGATAATTCATAAGCTCACGCAATTTCATAGAAGAATCCGATAACGCAACAAGACATTGACGAACATCTCCAGGAGGCAGTACACCAAGTTCATCTCTAAGAACACCAGTAGAACCTCCATCATCAGCCATTGTCACAATTGCTGTAATGTCATATTGATAATCTTTAATTCCATTAAGCAATGTAAATGATCCTGTTCCACCACCAATTGTCACAATCTTTTTTCTCTTCATATTTTTTTATTTTATACGTACTATCAAATACAAATGAAAGTATCACAACACACTTTAAACCAAAAAATTTTTCATCGATATATTTAACTAGATGTATTACAAAACAAATCTTTAACAAAATCGTATCCATACTACAATGACACCGCTCAAAAGTAAAACAAAAAAAATGCATAGGTACTTCACACGTTACTATAATCTTTGAATCAATAATCTTATACATGCACTCACTACCGTTTTTACAATAGTATTTTAAGAGCAAATAACCAGAAGATTAGAAGACAGCTATACACAAACACTGTCACAATCAGTGAAGACGAATACCATTTCATCGCAGTACCAAGAGATTTTTTTGGCTTAAATAATTTTCCAGAAAAATTTACACTTGCATAAACCTCATCGAGAAATAAATGTGCCATATAACCAGCAAACATCGCCACACCTATATGCACTGCTGATGATCCTCGATTCAAAAAATCCAATTCATACACAATCACCATCGTCACAAGTCCTGCAAGAATCGCTGCTGGAATCGAATGCCATATCCCTCTATGTCTTGTAAATTTTTTAAAAATATCTCCCAAAACAAATCGCACAAAGATAAAAACTGTAAGCGGTATAAGAACAAAAAACCAAAAACCTACAACCTCCTTTGCAATAAGTACATGCACGGAAAAAAATGTCAAAACTACACTAAGTGTATAAAATAATATGCGAAACGGTACACCACTATCTGAATCAACATCTGGCAAAAAAGAACCAATCAAAGCTGAAGAAAAAACAAGGATGAAAACTCTCATATCAATATTCCAACAAATCAAAAAACCAACTGCCATGACAAAAGCAAGTACAACTCCCCAGCTAATGTGTGTTTTGAAATTTGCCATAATATTATTTTAATTAAAAACATATTTCTTGTCACGAAATCAAATACTTTATGAAAAATATTTTATGCCAAAATATAACCACACACAAAGACAAATTCACCAAATTTTCATATTGTTTCATAATTACCTAATATTCCAATAATACAAAAACTTCTGCAAAATATCCCAAAACTATTATGATAAACATAACTCAAAAATAAAAAAACCATCAAGTCAGATGGTTTTTTCATTGAAACGATCCTTTGATCACGTTTCATGTTGTGAATTCAAATTTAGATCTGAATATCCCCGACAACTTCATCAAGAGTTTTCTGATCACCCTCTTCTTTTTTCTCTGGGCGTTCAGAACCCTCTGGCTCATTGATCTTTAAGTTCACACGTGCATTATTACGCGCACCCACTACACGAAGTAATGTGCGAAGCGCTTTTGCAGTAGAACCTTCGCGACCGATAACCATACCCATATCCTCTGGATTTACATCCAAAGTGATCAGTACGCCCATCTCGTCAACTTTACGATCAACTTTCACGTCCTCAGGATTGTCGACAAGCATCTTCACTACTTCTTCGACGAATTGTGCATCTCTTTCCATAACGTGTAAGTACCTGCTTAACTGATTTACGCGGATAGATTGATTCTCTTTAGCGCCTACGACCTTGTCCAACGCTTGTTTTTTTGAGACTCACCCCTCCGATATATATTGTACAACATTCTCTATTTCTGTGCAATTACATACACATTTTTTTATTTTATGTCAGTTTTATACAGTATTGTAAGTGTATAATCTTCCTTTTTTATTTCTACTTTTTTAAATATTATACCTATTGTTTTAAAAATAAAAAATCCTCAAAAAATAATTTAAGGACGAATATTTCGTGTTGCCACATTAATTCTCCACTTTTATCAAAAAGCAGACTTCATGACAGCATTTACACTCGATGAGTTCTAATAATTATTGAAAAAATTCAATAATATTCTTCTCATATCCTTCTGTCGCACAACGAATTTAAAAGTGATAACTTTTGTCAGAGAATGATGCAACTTTCACTATAAGACTGCATCAAAACATTATTTCTTACAACAAAATAAAAACAAAAAACCATACAAAATACTTATTTTCATATATCAAAAAAACACCCATATCTACATGGGTGTTTTTTATAATGCATTCTTTAATGTTGTACGGTAGACTCCACTTTACAGCCTTTTTCACCATCCCATCCCCAGCCATCTCCGTCCCAGTCATAGCACTCAGCAGTTTCTGTCACAGCTTCTACTTTACAACCTTTTTCACCATCCCATCCCCAGCCATCTCCGTCCCAATCATAACACACAGGTTCTTCTTGTTCCTCTATTACAGAAATCGGTGCATCACATGTCACTGTATTTCCTTGTGCATCCCATAATGTCACACTATAACTGCGATTATTTGAAATGCCAGAAATCCACCATGAACCGTTTGCGCTCACATCTGCAAAATATGACGTTGATCCTGTTGGATGCAATTTTGCATTCACCACATTTCCCGTAGAACTCCACACGAGATTTGTGCCGCCATTCTGTGCAATTGTTGATGGATCTGCATACATCTCACATGTTAGTTCTTCATTTACTCCTTCATTTACTGTAATAGGTGCATCACATGTTGCTGTGACACCTTCTTCATTTTCCACTGTCAAAGTATATACGCGACTATCTGTAATACCAGAAATCCACCATGATCCATCAAGTGGCACTTCCTGCATCCAACTCCCCGATCCTTTTGGATGAAGATATGCACGAACAGTATATTCATTTACATCCCAATGTAATGTTGTTCCTCCCCCTGCATTAATTGTATCTGGTTCAGCATACATGGTACATGCTGGATCATTACCCCCATAACCAATTTCAATTATCTCTTCTCCCCCATCTTCTAAAGCTGCGAATACAGTTGATGCAAACATCATACTGATTACAACGCACAAACTTGCCATAACATTAATCACTTTCTTTTCTTGCATATATTTTATATTTTATATTTTATATAATTATTTTATTAAATATGTATTTACTATACCACACTACATAGTGTCGCACAATATACTATAATTATCTATTTATTTATTATTTTGTCAACACCTCGCACAGAAACAAAAACCGCTTTATTATCAACGCTCTTTTTAAAATATAGTCCAACCACTTCTCTCTTTTCATTCATAAGTGGTGATCCAATTGTCATTTGATGCGAAGGGATGGTTGTCACAATAAAAGAGTCATGATCAGTTCTTTCAACCAAACGTACTTCGCCTGTTGCAATCTGATCTTCTTCCTCGCCTCCAATTGCTACAACCGTATCACCAACAGAAACTGGTGAATTACTTAATTCTGCAACAAAGGGCATGTTTTGTTTAATATCAAAAAAAACAAAATTTTTTCCAACATTAAATGGCACTGCTACAACATGTTCTTTTTGTCCTGGGATCGCAATTTCATACGAAATTCCTTCTTGGAAATACCCTCTTGCTGTTACGAGTATGCCATTTTTTGAATACATTATGCCCTTTGCTAAAAATTTTTGCTTATCATTTTGCACATCGCCTTTTGAAGGCATGTAAAATCTCACTGTTCGTGATCTGTTAGTGTTAACAGCATCAACAACTTTTTTCTCAACTGTTACTGGTTGCTTTGTTTCAATAATACCTCTTGTTAATCGGTTAATGATAGCTTCTTTGCTATGTTGTGGCATTTTGTTATAAACCACAAAAGTAATCACACCAATACTTGCGATAATTACAAGTATTTTTAGCCATTTATATTTTCTTTTCTTCATCATAAATCATAAAAAATTATAATTTGAGCCTATCTCATTTAAATTCACTAGTCAATAATACCGTGCTATTTAATCTTATACATCACAATGCCGTCACCATTATAAATCTCTTCCAATTGACTAGAGTGCAGAAACGGATAACGATATAAATCATGTCCTTCTAAATCATTGGTCCACACGATATAACGCACATTATTTTGTCGCAACATCGCAATACCTTTTTCTATAAATTCATCTTGAGGATTGTTTGACATAACAAATGATTCCATTTCATGATAGTGTTTCACATCTCCTGCAATTGAGGCAATGCCTCCTAGCTCTGTATTATGTCCGGTCACAACAATGCAATCAAAGAACTTTTTTGCTGGATTAGCAATGAGCATACCACTATTGAACTTTACTGAATAATACTGATGCCATGGCAAAAAAATCATTTTGCATTCGTCATCTTTTTTCAAAATAACATTTACTTTATGCCACTGCTCTGGATACTGCACTGAGTGAATTTGTCCACTAAATCCAAAAGGCATATTAGAAACAAGTGAAATTGGCAACAATAAACACACTCCCAATACTATCTTTTGTGCAAGACGATTTTTGCAACTATGCACAAGTAAATTCACACCTACACTTGCCAATAGCACATAAATCATTGCGCTTATGCCGGACCATTTTTGTGTATCACGAAATCCTGACCAAAACGAAACATTCTCAAAGAGCCATTCATTAATCTTCCACAAAAAATTTACACTAATTCCTGCAGAAAAAATCACACTCAACATAAAAAAAACACCCAAAAACACTGCAAACCCTCGATTTTTCACATCACGCCATAGTATGCGTATACCAATAATACTAAGTGTGATAATCACAAAAAAACTCATATAAAAAACAACAGTGTTATCACCTGGCATTACAAATTGATCCGCCCAAGCATGACTTTCTCCCCAAAAACCACGCAGCGTTATCACATTGCCCAAAGCACCAACTTTTGGATCTATTGCTGTAGCAAAAGCTTTTTGATGACTAGCATCGAAATACTCCACTGTTTTATCATTTTGCAACATATATGGCACAATCCAATAAGAGCTAAACGCCATAAAAACAAGAATACCAAAGAGAAGTTTTTTGCTCACATCCCATAATACACCCTTATTTTTCAAATTTGCCACAAACAAAATAGATACATAGATCAAAAACATAATTCCGCCAATCACAAGAAAATGTACAGACCAAATACCCACAAAAAATAATGTTGCAAAAGCACCGACCATCGCATGCCATGATCGATTATTCCAAAATTTAAAAAGATAA
The DNA here is from genome assembly GCA_002747515.1 of Candidatus Moraniibacteriota bacterium. GTDB lineage: Bacteria > Patescibacteriota > Minisyncoccia > Moranbacterales. The sequence continues at coordinate 25,370 of PDPP01000017.1, read as the reverse complement.
TAAACCATTGGAAACATAAATGCATAGCCAATAATCACACGCCATTGTCCCGCTAAAAACCGTTCATATACAAAAGGATTACATGCAAAAAATACTGATGTAAAATATTTTACGCTTATAATTGTAGGTTTATCCTGTGCTATTGCATCAAAAATCTCCTTTGGATGAAATTTTAAAGGAAAATAAAACAAGACAAAAAACAGACCAAATAAAAATATTTTTTGGACAAACCATGCAGATAAAAACATTTGCAAAAAATATATAAACCCTGTACTTGGCGCATGCATAATATCCGAAAGCGTATAATACGAAAATACATTACTCGGACCAGCAATCCAGTCAAGCAACAAAACATAACCTGGCAAAAGCATCTGCCAAAGCACAACAACTGCACCCACAACCGCAAAAATACCATGCTGATATTTCAAAATAAATTTTTTCATAACACTCTTAGTCATTCATTACACCCCCTGGATCCCCGCCTTCGCGGGGATGACACAATTATAAAAAACATCATCCTTACATCCCCTTGTCATTCCCGTACCCTCCCCTGTCATTCCCGCACCCATCCTGTCATTCCCGCGCAGGCGGGAATCCAGAGACTTTCACTATAATCCATGTCATTCATGCACACACCCCGTCTCATTCACGCACATCATATTATTCCCACGTCTCCCATGTCATTCCCGCACCCTTCCTGTCATTCCCGCGCATGCGGGAATCCAGAGACTTTCACTATACTCCTTGTCATTCCCACGTCCACTTCGTCATTCCCGCGCATGCGGGAATCCAGAAAATCACAAAAAATCATACAAATCATTCCATTGCGGATTTTTTTCTTCAATTAATTTCAATTTCCAATCCCTATTCCATTTTTTCAATTGCTTCTCTCTCAAAAGTGCAGATTGCACATCACCTGTTTGTTCAAAATACACTAATTTATCTACATTATACTTTTCTGTAAACCCTGCAACCAACTTTTCTTTATGTTCAAAAACTCTTTTTTGCAAATTACTCGTCACTCCAATATACAAAGTACCATTTTTCTGACTAGCTAAAATATATACATAATACTGTTTCATAAAAAATTCCTGGATCCCCGCCTTCGCGGGGATAACATAATTATAAAAAACATCATCTTTGTCTCTTTTGTCGTTCCCACGCTCCCCTTTGTCATTCCCGCGAAGGCGGGAATCCAGAGTTTTCCACTATAGCCTATGTCACCCCCGCGCGTCCCCCCTGTCATTCCCGCGCTCCCCTTTGTCATTCCCGCGAAGGCGGGAATCCAGAGAACCACAAAAAACATCATGATGACTTCAGTCTTTTTGACTCCCATATATATTCATAGATTTGTTTCACCACACCAATCACGAGAAAAAAATATGCCCACACCGCAACTTCTTCTGCCCACACACCACCATTGATATATCCAAAGTTATTTTCTGCAATAAGTAAAACTGGAATTGCCAAAAGACACGCCAAAGCTCCACCAATTGAAACACGACTATCAATATGCCAATAAAAAAGCGACAGAAAAAATGTCCAAAAGAAAATATCAATACTCGTCAACTCCGTAAAAACAAAAAGACCTATAATCACACAAAAAAACACAACTCCACCAATACTATTATATAAAACAGAATGTTTCTTTTGCAATAATTGAAATTTTTTGGTATTCTGCCCATTTTTTTTCACTCTTTCTTGTTGTTGCTTCTGTGATACTGTATATGATTGCGCATCCATATATTTCCTATGAGATATCGCATTTGCATGCTTTTGCGTATCAAAAGATCGCCGCGTGCCATGTCGATGCCTCTGCTCTTGTCGTAACACACCACCACGCAAATCAACCGTATTTTTCTGTTTTCTCATTATATCCATAAAAGATCATTATATATTCAACAACATAACATTACAAACCCCACATCTCATACGTCACCCCGCACCTCCCTTGTCATTCCCGCGCCCCCTTTTGTCATTCCCATACCCCCCTGTCATTCCCGCGAAGGCGGGAATCCAGAAACTACCACTATATCGCACTGTGTCATTCCCGCGAAGGCGGGAATCCAGAGGTTTCCACTATAGTCTATGTCACCCCCGCGCGTCCCCCTTGTCATTCCCATACCCCCTGTCATTCCCGCGGAGGCGGGAATCCAACAATTCCCACCATACCCTCATCATTCCCACAAAAGCGGAAATCCAGAAAAAAACCAACCACTACCGTCGCACACCACGTGTACTACACCTCCGCGAACGCGAACCAGAACCGCCAAAACGCTTCTCTCCACCCACATCACCACGCTGCAAACCATACCTTTTCACTCTGCGACGCCTCACAAAATCATATCCCAAAAATCCGATCAAGCTCATAAACGTTATTCCACTTATAAACAACCCTAAATAGAACCACCTTTGTGGAACGAATTCTATCGTCATTTCCATGTCATAGCTACCATCTTCATTTTTAACGCAAAAATTTTTATTGTTTTCACATATCTCTTTTGGGTTTATTACCCATCCATTTGAATAACGATTGACTTCTACATGCTGAGCATTAATTCCCACTTTTTTTCCATCTGTTCCAATGGCAAAAATATTCCATTTTGGATGATAAGAATCCACAAAATTCAATAATTCAGGACGAGTAATTGAAGAAATAAAAACCCTATATTGATAATTTGCTTCTTTTTTGAAAGACACTTCAGGTTTTATCTCTGAGATATCCCCATCATTTTCAACCAACAGATTATTGTAATAACCCCTTAGACTATAGGATAACTTAATATTTTTATAAACACTACGTGTGTAATTAGAATTTTGTGACTTTCCTGAATAAAAATATATAGTCATTTTTTCTGCATCACGAGGCGGATATATTTCAAAAGACAAATCTTCCCACTGACCAATTTGTACAGACTTTCTTATTTTTTGTGGATTGTTATTTTTTCCATAATCAATATAAATATCAATATAATCCAAATCTTTATTCATGTATTGAAAAGATAAATCATATTTATAATTCTTATCAATTGAAATTGACTTATGCATACAAGCATTATGCCCATCACTAGATTTTAGTTCTATTTCATTATTTGAAATATTGTTAAAAAAAACTTTTTTTTCCAAATTAATTGCACCACAATCACCCTTTTTCCAGTTTTCAAATGAATTTGAAAACTCATCAACATTATTTACAACTGGAGATATAATTTTCATTCTTTTACTCAGAGAATTACCTGGAATATAACGAGAATGTAAATTATCAATTGCAATATCTGTATCATCAAATTCTTTTAAAAAATTATATTTGAATAACCTAACATTAAAATACTCAGTGATACTCTTATCACTTGATTCTCCTGAATATAAATATAATTTTATATCATCATCAATAGGATTTTTAAATGTTAGATTAAATTGTCCTTTTTGATTAACTTTTTCTTCACGTTTAATAAATTCACCATCTGATAACTCAATAAAAACAGTAATTCTATCATTATTAGTTTCATAATCAAAAACTAAAGAATAAATTTCATTTTTTTCAATATCAATATTAGAATAAGTACATGCATTATGATTATTTTGAGATTTTAAAACAAGACTGTTTTTTTCAACGTCAAAGTTAAAAAAAACTTCGCGATTGCCATCATGCGCATTACAATCACCTTTTTTCCAATTTTTATAAATATCAAAACTTGATTCGAGTATATTGTCTAAAGATTTTGTATACAGTTTAATTTTTGAAGATTCGGTATCTATCGGAATATAATCAACGTCTTTTATATTATAAATCTTTTGATTAATTTCAATTAAAGAATCTGAAGAAATATTTTCTTGAAATACTTTCGAATTTTTTTTATCAAAAATATAATCATATACATTTGATATATACATATTTTTATCACTTTCTTCAAAAGACAACAGCCCAACATTCAATTCATCTACAATCAAAATAGATGAACGCTTATGATCTTCATACTCGGAGTCCTCTGTTAATTTTTCAATTTTTTTTAATTTATTAATGCCATGTAATTTCTCTCTAACAAAAACATTTTCTGAGTTCACCAAACTCATTAAAGACTCTCTAATTCTCTGATCAATGACATCTTCATACAAATATATATTTTTGGGAAAATTTATTATTTGAGAATTTCCTGATTCATTTTTCTTTAAAGAATATAAATTATAATTTTTATTTATACTAGAAAAAATTAAATCACCATACATATTATCCCTAAAAATTTCATCTTGCTTTTTTAAAATTTTTTCAGAATAGAGATGCGAATTTAAAATTTCAAAAGGAATATTATTTGTTTCAAAAACATAATTAATATTATAAATACTTAATAGATTTCTTAGTTTATAATATTTTCTTTCTCTGATAAATTTATAAATAATTTTAGAAGTTTCTTTATCAAATGAAAGCTTTCCGCTAAAATCATTAATGCCACTAAATAACTTTACAGGAGACTTACCAGAAAAAACAGAATGGCCAGATTCTCCAACAATAATAGTAAACGCAGAATTACCAAATGGAACATCAAAAATATTCGATGAATGTGGAACAACTTTAGATACATGATCCATAAAATTTAAATATTCTTGCGGAATTATAATATTTTGACCAACAGAATTTGTTCCTCTTATATTATCATTAAAAACATCCCCAAAAATTAACGGTTTTGAATCATACAAAACAACAAATGCTATCACGATTAATATTAATTTATAGATACCTGATCTATTTAAACTGTTTTTTAAAAAAATTAATGAAAAACAAATAATTATTGAAAAGAAAAAAACATAGCCTATAGAAAATTTATCATAAAAATTTCTAAACATAACAAATCCAGGAATATTGCCCAATATCATAAAGAAGTCTTTCAATAAACCAATCTTAACCGTAAATAAAAACAAGGACACGATAAATGGAAATAAAAAAACTAGATAAACCCTTTTCAAATTCTTGTAAGATAATATAATTCCCAAAAATATTATAATTGGAAAAATATAATTAAGAAAATCAATTTTTAAATACCAATTAGAATATAATTGTAAAGTTGACCACTTAAAATTTTCCTGTAGTCCGATATGGAAAAAATTCCTTAAAGGATCTAAAATCGTTGTGTTAGCAGAAGTTGCTAAGACTTCCTTTATAAATGTATTTTCAAATTCATCATTAAAAACTTTTGATCCCACAGAATTATGTGACGACATAACTGACATAAAAAAGGGGAATAGCCAAAATAATTGAGTTAAACCAATTAACAACCCAGATAAAAAAAATTTTTTAAGAAGATTATATGCTCTTGCCTTCTTCAAAAAAAACACCCCAATTAAAACCCCAGAAATAAGTGGCAGAATAACTCCCAAAAGCCACGGAACAGCATTAAAAGCTAGTGCAAAAAAGAAAGATACAATTCCAATTAGAGTGTTATACTTGAAATGATTTGTTTTATAATATTTAGAAAACAAAAAAGCAAGTAATGGAATTAAAGGAATTAACCAAATATTTGCCAAATACGCTCTAAGAGGGGTTATCAATAAAATTGGAGAAAAAATATAGACAAAACCACTGAGATTGATTTCGACAATATATCTTCTAGACTGCGGAATAATTACATATAAAAAATTCTTCAAAAATACAAAACCACCAATAAAAATTGTTGAGAATATAATGTTTTGAATTACATAACTCGAAATAAAAAAAATGTGTAAAAATGACAAAATATATAACAATGGATTATAATAATATTGATTGCTAAATAATCCTAAAGATGAATAACTTGTCCATGTAGAATTTGAAACATTTTCAATCCATAATTGCGGATATATATAAAATAGATGTGAATCATCACCACCAATATGAAAATTTCCTTTGAATATAAAGTATGGTAAAAACAAAAAAAATATTATCACAATTATATTTATGATATTATCCTTATCTTGTAATTTCATAATTATTAACAATTAATGATTGATTCGATTGCAGAATTTGTTTTATCCCAAGAAAATCCCGATGAGAATTCTTTTGCGTCTTCCGAAAACTTTTGCAATTTTTCTTTATCTGATAACAATTTTATGATTTCTTTAGAAAAACTATCATCATCAAGAATTGGAACTTTTATGATTCCACGAGAAAAAACTGTAAACGTAGGAAGGTCATATGAAACAATAGGAAGGCCGTGTGCCATAGATTCCACAATAACCTGTCCGTAACTTTCAAAATAACTTGTCATCGCAAAAATTTTCGACTGCGAAAGAAAATCACTCTTTTGTTGTCCAAAAACAAATCCTTTGCATTTAATATTTTTACTAAGACCATTTTTTAATATTGCTTCGTTGAGTTTATTTATCTCCTTTTTATTCCCACTTCCCAAAATAACCACTTTTATATTGGGGATATCTTTTTGAATTTTTTTTACAATATTTATAAAATTATCAAGACCTTTCAATTTTTGAAATCTAGCCATCCATATAATATCAATTATCTTTTCTTTACAATTAAAAACGACTTTTTCATGGCCTCCATAGGGTTTAATGACCCTGATTTGATTTTTTGCGAACTTGTTTGAAAGATAATCATAATATGCTGGGGCATGAGTTATTATTATACCCTTTTTTTTAGTTAATAATATGTATAATAATTGATTTATTTTATAATGAACAACATTAATTTTCGGAATTTGATATCGACCCGTATATTGTCCCTCAAATCCCTTAAAAATAGAGGGAGCCACAACTCTCCACCAATAAAAAATTTTTACACTTTTTTTCGTTGTTGCAAAAATAAAGAAAGGAATAGAATTTGGAAAAAAATCTGAATTGCATATTAAAACATCTTGATTATTTAATTTAATTCTACTAACCAAAAAAATTGCTTTTACAGTTCTTAAAACATAAGAAAAAAATATATTTAAATTTCCCTCCTTATCACTCGTTGAAATTGTTCTATATTCTACATTTTTTAAATTACCACCCAGCCTTTCTTTGAAAATTTTTTCTGCCAAATCAGTTGTAATAATTATACATCGATACTTTTTACTAAAATATTTAATATTTTCAAGTAAACAATTTTCGCCACCACTTATATTATGTCCTGTTTTTGGTAATTCAAAAAAATATATACACATACTATTTTTAATCAAAGTAAATAAATTATCATTTAAAACTTATTTAACTTTACTTCATGCTATTTATCAATAAACCGACCCCTCCACATCCAAATTTACAAATATTATAAAAAATGAAACCAGCAGAAAGTATTGGATGACATAAAAATTTTTTCCAATTTTTTACATACACCTTTCTAATAAATCCTAATTGCTCTTTTGATTCTGTTTCGTTTTCAGATTTATAATTTACAAAATCTTTTCCATAGTCATAATATTTTTTCATATGTGCAAAAAAATTTGTAGGCTCTCCCAAATGTAAAGCTTCAGCTTCTATGAATCCAGTCCTATAACCACTTCTATTTAATTTATTTTGAAAATCATAATCCTCGCCTGCAGTGATTGCACTATTAAATCCCCCAATTTTTTGATATACACTTTTTTTAACAAATCGTGCCGATGAATGTGTAATATCATATTTATACATATCAACTTCAAATTTTCTAATTTTTGCTATCCAACTCACTCTAATATCTGGAGAATTGTGAACAACAATTGCATCAAAATTATTAGAAATTTCATCTACACATTGTTGAACGACATTCTTTTCTAGAACAAAATCAGAATCAATTTTATATACATACACGCCATTTGCATGTTTTACACCAAAATTTACTTGAGCACTCCTTTCAGGACCTTTATTAAAAACTTTACTGGTATATTTTTTTGCAATTTCTTTTGTTCCATCTGTTGAATTATTATCTACCACAATTAATTCAATATTTTTATAAGTCTGATTCTGCACTGAGTCTAAACACAATTTCAAAAACTTTTCTGAATTATATGTTGGCACAACAACTGACACTAGTGGTTCTTTCATAAAAAATATATTATTTTTTTACATTTTCTAATATCACAGAAAAAAGTCTTTGTAGCTTTTTTCAAAAGTAAGTTTTTGTGATTTGTGCCATGCATATTGGCGTATTCTCTCATATTTATCTTCATCTTGCAATGCTTGTATCATTTCATTTGCCAGTGCCTTTGGCGTGTTGTCTTTTGTCATGTATCCTGCATCACCCCACTCCACTGCATCTCTGAGTCCATCTACATCATAAACTACTGCCGGTGTGCCCTGACTCGCTGCTTCTGTGACGATGAGTCCCCATCCTTCTTTGATACTGGTAACTGCGATGAGGTGGCTTTTTTGCATGAGTTCCCATTTTTTTTCTGTAGAGACTCGCCCGAGGACAGTGATATCGTTTTTGTACGGAGATTTTGCGACATTATGCAGTACTTTTTGTGCATATGGATCATGTATGTCTCCTGCGATGATGAGTTTTGCATTTTTGATTTGTTGTTTATATTTTAGATTGTTATTTTTGTGAATAGATTGACAGGTTTTTTGTTGATTTTTAACGACATCTTTATTCCCTGGATTCCCGCCTGCGCGGGAATGACAAGAGGTAGCTTCTTCATATTCTGGATTCTCGCCTGCGCGGGAATGACAAGAGTTGTCGTGGAGATGAGAAAGGTTTTTGTGAGAGTGGGAGGAGGTGGACTTGAGGATGTTAAATGCTGTGACAATATGATCTGCACGCTTCATCGCACGCACTGCACCAAGTGAGAGAATAGTCGGCGTGTCATATTTTGCATGATGTATTGCAGGTAATTGTGCAAGTGGTTCACATTGAATCCCTTCGGAAATAATGTGAATACGATCTTTTTTAAATCCATATCGCATGAGGTCTTTTTTTGTACTCTCTGACACGGTAATCACTTCTTGATCATTGAGTAAACGCAGATAAAAAAATTCTAACACATAACCGATAATATTGAGTGGAAAAAACATCTGATAAAACCAAATCTCTCTACAAAGTTGGTGAACAAATAGAAACTGGCGTGGATTTTTATTTTGTGAATTTTCTGCTTCGTGATTGTGACAAAAGGATTTTTTTTGATTTTTAACGACATCTTTATTCTCTGGATTCCCGCCTGCGCGGGAATGACAAGAGGTAGCTTCTTCATGTTCTGAATTTCTGCTTTTACGAGAATGACAAAAGGTGTTTTCTTCATATTCTGGATTTCTGCTTTTACGAGAATGACACGGTGTATCTTTTTTATCTTTTGGATTTCTTCTTTCACGAGAATGACAAGTAGGAGTGTTTTTATTTTTTGTTATGTAATATTTTGTGAAAAATGGCATCGTATTCATCTCATCAATCACAACATCTGCCCAACCTCTGAGATGTTTTTTGTAATATCTATATGCTTGCCAATACACACTCCAACGTCCACCGACACGGATCACTGTGTAACCATCAATTATTTCTTTTGATCTAGCTTTTTTATTTTTTTTATATCCACCAACAATAAAAACAACCTCATGACCATCAGATACAAGACGTTTGCCTAGCTCACTCGCGACAACCTCTGCACCACCTGCAAGTGGATGCGTCTTATCTTTCCATGTAAACCAAAGAATTCTCATAAATGTTTTATAACTTGCTTCTGCAATATTGTTTAAAATATTTTTTATTTTATATTTACTAAATTCCCACTTGCGCTGGAATGACAATATAAAATTCTTCACTCTTTATATTCCTATCTTTGTAAAAATAATATGAACTATTTTTTATTTCTTATAATATACATTTGTCTTCCCTGACATTCGTTATAGATGTGTCCGATATAAAATGCGAGTAATCCCAAAGATATTAATACGATACCAATAAGAAAGAGAATGATATCAGCAAGAATCGCTGAGCCTGAAAAATGAAATCCCCAATCAGCAAAATAACGATCAACAAACATAAAAATGCCAAGTGCTCCTGAAGCAAACATAATAATCACACCCAGATATCCAGCAAATCGCAGCGGCATCATGCTGAGAGAGATGACACTTGTAAATGCAAGACGAAACAACTTCCATGTAGAATAACTTGCTGTGCCACACACCCGTTCATTTGCTTCAAAATAAATGACGCCTCGCTTAAATCCAAGCCAGTCAATCAATCCACGTGTCATCCGATTTCGCTCTGGCAATTCATTAAACGCATCAATTACCTTACGGTCAAGTAATCGATAATCTGTTGCATGAGAGATGATTGGCACATCAGAGATAAATCGCATAATTTTATAAAATACCTTTCCACCAATCTTTTTGATCCAGCTATCACTTTTACTTTCTTTTCGAACACCAATAACCACCTCAAATCCATTACACCATTTTTCAATAAATTCTGGAATTAATTCTACTGGGTGTTGTAAATCTGCATCAATTATGATACACGCATCACCTGTACACACATGAATTCCTGCAGTTGTTGCGATTTCCTTACCAAAATTTCGTGAAAATTCCACAAAACGTACTTGTTCATCTGTATGTGCAATTTTTTCAATTTCCTTTATCGTCTCATCCGTGCTTCCATCATCAATAAAAATAATTTCATAATCATAGAACTTTTTCATTGATTTTTTCCATTCTTTCTTAAGTGCTTTATAGATGCGTAAAACATTTTCCACTTCATTATATGCTGGGATGATAATTGATATCACTTTCTTTTCTTTTATTTTTTTATCCATAAATTTACAATCTAACTTCTTTTCTTTTTGAAAACAAAAGCACTACAAAAGTGACAATAATTGTCATTGCTGCACCTATGATATAGTCTATTACAATCGCTCTAGGTGAATCATGATGCCACCAAATTAAACCAATGATAACTAAAAAGCCAATCAATGAAGTTGTAATTAGCCTTTTGTCTCGCAACGCCAGTGAATAAGAATACAAAATATTTGTCACAGAGGCTAGGAAAATATACAATCCTGCAAGTGGCAGTAAGTTTGTTAGCGATAGATATTTTTCTCCAATTAGCACAGTTATAATAAATTTTGGAAAAAGAAAAAAAATTCCAAGTGCTCCTACTCCCATAAGTGAGATGATCATAAAAGCTTTTTTCAAAACTGCAATATTTTCTTCATATTTAGCGGTCATCTTTATCGTTGGCAAAAGGACGCCTGCCACAGATGCTGTCGCAAAGAAAATGATACGTGCAATTGTTGCAACTCCACTATACACTCCTGCTATTTCAGGTGAAAAAAAATATTTCACCATAATCACATCTGATGTATATAAAAATGTGATATATCCTAAAGAAAAGAAAATAAGCATTCCATATGAAAGTTCTCTTTTCATTTCTGGTGTCCATGTTAATTTACCTTCCCAATTCAATACAAATGTGCCACGTGCTTTACGCATTGCATATAGCAATGAGCAAAGTGTTGCAAGTGCAAGTGCACTTATTGCACCAAAAACACGAAAACCAAGAAAAACAAAAAGTATTGCAAAGATAATCTTTCCGCTAGACATAATAATTCCTGTGATTGATGCCACGTCAAATTGTTTTATGCCACGAAAATATGCGTTATAGAAAATCATTGGCACACCTACTAACATAATCAAAATCAAAGGCAAAAAGGAAGCTATTGACCTAAATTGCAACACATCACGCAAATATGGACTAAGCACAAGTAGAGCTAATGCAAAAAAACCAGTAACATATAATGCAAGAGTAGCTAGCTGCGACAAAATTTCTGTGTGCTTTTTTACTGATAGATCTTTTATGTGTGCAACGATGTTTGTTGCGATCGTCCCAAATATTACACTAAGTATTCCTGTAAGATATGTCAAAGAAATAAGTGTCTGTACTTCTCCAAAATCTTCAACGCTCATCATCCGACTCATCACAGGATGATAGAGATAATTCAAAATAGCTACGATTATTGAACCTACAAAAAACACAGCGTTATCTTTGATAAATTTATCTTGCAAAAATTTGTTAATCATAAAAATTTTTTTGTTTTTCTTTTATCAGAAATTTATAAATTATTCCTTATTAAATACATAGATATTATCATACAGTATTTTTTATTTTATGTCAGTTTTATACAGTATTGTAAGTGGGTATTCTTCTTTTTGTGAAAGTGTACGATACGCACGAAATCGATCTAAAAGTATTTTACATGATGTTGCTTGCATTGTAATTTTTTGTCTTCCATGTTTCATATCTGCAGTAATTTCATATGTACAAAATTTCCAATTTTTCACATCCACACAATCATGTGGATCATTAATCAATGTATACATATTATCATTCACAAAAACATTTATAAAATCATTGATATTTTCCATTTTTTTGTATACTGATTGTGATATGCCAACTGATATATCAATCGTATATGTACCTGATTGTTCAAGGAAAAAATCTTGATGCATTTTTTCATTTGCAGATAATACAGTTACGCCAAAACTGCGATCTGTTGGTTTCGTTTTTGCATTAAATGTAAGTGTATTTTTTCCAGATTTTTCTGCATTATCACTATATCCATTTTCACACTGCCACCATCCATCATACATAATTGCATCACCAATTTGTTCCAGTGTCATTTCTTCTGTCTTGATATAATGCATGTGCCATTTAAATGTGTCATCATATCCAATTGTAGTTGTGCGTTTATCTCGCCAAATTTGTGGCACACGAATTGCACGTGCAGCACTATACCCCGCTTCCTTTACACCTTGTACTATGCGATCATTACATTCACCGTGTGGATAAGCAAATGTTTTTGTCTCAAATCCTTTTTTTTGCAATCGCAAAAGCGAATCTTTTAATTCATGATTCAATAGATCTTCTCCTCCCTTAGTTAAATCCTTAACCAAGCTTCCCGATGCTACAGAATGTGAACCAATTTCATGACCATGTTTATAAAGATCATTGATTTGACGCCATGTCATATAAGCATCTGATGAACCCACACGATCCGTGATCACAAAAAATGTTGCTTTCGCACCAAATTCTTCCAAAATAGGAAATGCTTCTGTATAATTATTTCGCTTCCCATCATCAAAACTAATCACACATGCATTACGTGGAACTTTACGACCCTTATTAATAAAATTGTCAACAATCTCTGAAAAAGTAAACCACTGACAACCAACTTGTTCTGTCATATATTGAATTTGCCTACGAAAATCTGTTTTGTGAATTTCCAAAGATGGATATGTGATTGGCTGTTTATCTGGTATAACAAAATGATATCCAATAATTGGTATCACATCCTCTTGTGCAAAAAGATCATATGATGATTGAGAAACATCAAAAGGAATATTTGTTGTAATCGCATATGCACTGTTACCATAATATGTGCCAACATTATATACATGTGCCACAACATGATCTTCTGTTAATTTTTGTGTAGGTATAATATCAATAAATCCATCTGTACTTTTTTTTGCTAGAAATAAAACGCTTTCTGAACCGTTTTTGTTATACACAACCCACTCTCCTCGTGAAACATCATAGCGCAATACAAGATTTTCTTTTACAATTTTCTTTTTGCTTTGTGCATGCTTATTCTCAAATAATTTATACATATCGTATGCATCTGCTATTCGAGTCGCATCTTCAAAATAATACTTTCCTACAGCAATAATTGTTACACAAACAATAACCAAATATGCACACAATTCTTTCTTACTTAATTTCGTGACCATTGCATTTTTTTAATAGTAAATAATGAATAGAACAATATCCAAGACAAAACAAGTGTTGAAAACAAACTCATAAGCGGTCGATACACCCATTGATCATCATCAGGATTATCCAACCGATATGCCAATCCAAATGAAAACCCTACAAGAAGAATTCCTGACAGATACAAAGGCACTGTCCACCAATTTCCATGAAGTGGCATATACACCAAATGACGAAAAACCACAAAAGGACCGATAACAACAAATATTATATGCATATAATACACAAAGGCTGTTAAAAAATGCTTGTGCCAATAAAAACTACCTGTAAAGATAGTATTTCTAATAAAACTTTTTTTCCATCGCACCTGTTGCCTGAAAACACGAGACAGTGTATCTGGCACAATCGTCCATGATCGTGCAGATTTGCAATATACAATTTTCCATTCTTTTTCTGGATAATCAATTTCTTTCACAAATGAAGATTGTGCATACTTTTTCTTCAGTTTTTTCCCAATATATGGTGCACCTAATACAAAACCAGTTAATGTGCGATCTGTCGCAAAACGAAATTCTTGTCCAAGAAACTTATCATTTTCCCACGCAGGAATATAATTATAAATTGCTTCACGACGGAAAACAGCAAGTGGACCAGAGACACATGTAATCGCCCCAAAAATACTTTCAAACGCTTTGCGAATGCCAAATTGTCCCTCATACCATGAATCTTGTACCCGTGTAATCACATTTTTTTGTGCATTTTGTGCGCGACAATGTCCACTCACACCTCCTACATTTTTATCGTGCATAAAAATCGCCATGATTCGCTCCAATGCATCTTCTTTCCACAATGAATCACTATCAGAAAATGCAAATATATCTCCTTTTGCTATGCGCATCGCTTTGCCGAGAGCACATTTTTTTCCTACATTTTTATCAAGATAAATCCCCTTTATGAGACCTTTTTTTTCATATCTCTCAATTATCTCTCTTGTGTTATCATCACTACAATCATCAACAAAAATAATTTCTCGATGTTGATATGTTTGCGCAATCATTGACTCAATACATGACACAATCCCATCACCCTCATTCCACGCAGCTACCATACATGTGACAAACAAAGGTTTTTTCTTATTATTATCTTTTTTTTGCAATTCTTCTTTTGCAATTTCATATGGATCACAATAACTCGTAAAAACCATAAAAAATACAACACATAAAATCATTGTAACTGTGATGCCATACATGTATAGAAAAAGATTGGAAGTATTATTAGTTCCAAAAAAAACTTTCCCCAAAACAATTAGAAGCAAAGCCACAATAATGAAGTACATTAATGCTTTACGTTTTATTTTCGTCATAAAAATAATTGTAAATTACATCCAAAAAAATATTTTATTCATACATAAAATATATTCAAAATTATTCAGAAACTGCAAAAAGATTTTTCATATTACCGTTATACATCGCAGTCGCAAACCATGCCCAATTCGCATCGTAATAATTGTATTTATCATCACCCCAATACTCACCACTATCATTATATTTTTGTACAAATTGTTTTTCAAAAAAATCTTTTGCCAAAAGTGCATCTCTCTTTATCATAAATGCAGCGAGATATCCCGCATCAACTGCCAACCTTGCATCTTTTGCAATTACCGTGCCATCTGATGCTATTTCTGAAGGCAGTGTTTTTTCTTTTTTATATTGTTCAATCAAATACGTATTCACACTATCCAAATATGTACGTGCTTTCAATGAATTGAACCACTGATAGTCCAATGACACACGCCACAACACACGAAAAGCATCAAAACTAAACTTATCCACATCATAATCAAAATATGCCTGTGCACTAGACAATTCTCCCGTCTCTTTATCTACGAGCACCCAATCAGCAGGTAAACCTGTAACATTTCCTTCCAAATGACTTGCCCGTGCAAGCACGTCATACGAATCACGTGCAATTTTTTGCCAATCATGTTTTGGATCAACTTCTGCAAAAATACGATAATGTGCAGGTGCGAGATAAGAAGGATTAAGTAAAAACCCATCTGTTTGTTCAATAATCTTCCAATGTGACGAAAGTACATAATTTTTCCCAGCGATTTCCACAACTGCATAATCTCCAATATCATCAATAATCTTTTTTGCATCTGTAAGATATCTTTCATCACCCCATTGCGCATACGCAAAAAGAAGTGCAAGCGCAATATCCTCATCTGCATCTGTTGCATTGCTTGAATCTTCCAATTTGTCCAACGCCCATTTCCACGAAATCAGATTATCGCCTATACGAAATTGGAGATGATCTTGTGTCCATTCCCATACACCATCAAATGTTTCTTTATCATCCACCCATACAGATCGCAACATCGCATACGATTGCCCTTCAGAAGTTGTGAGAGATGTATCTGGATCAACGATTTGTCCGTATGTCCGAAAAAAGAATTTTTTATACGAACGCAAAGCACGATACAACTGATCCGTAATTTCATCACTGTGTGCATAAGTAATATCCACTGGCATATCAGGATCAACTTTTAAAATACGTGTCTGATATGCATCTGCTGTATCATCAGAGACAAATTTTACTATTTCAACTGCACTGCTCGCAGCTTCTCCCACAAATTCTAATTGTCCATGTGATCGATGTGTATCAAATGTGCTACTACCTACAACATAATTGATTGTGCGCCAATCGCTATTGTACACATCATTGCGCACCTGTGGATCAGATTCAATCTTCCAGAAAATATCTGCATGATTAAACACTTTACCATTACCAAATCGCGCATCATGATAATCTGTATACATATAATCATCAATAGCAATTTTTGCAGAAGTAGGTACATGTTTTTTAACCCAATGCACGGCATCAATTTGTGCTTGTGTTTCATTGAGCATAAAATGTTTTTGTGTAGGCAACACCATCGCAACCACAACAATAAGTACAAATATCATACTCGTAAAAACAAATCGTTTTTGATACCCATCTGCAATATACCGCGCCAATCGTTCAACAATCAATGCAATAGAAAGAGCGAGGAAAGGAATAAGTGGTACGATATAAAAATTTAATACAATATTACTTCGCAATAAATAAAAAAAGAAAAAAATCATACCAAGCGAAATAACACGCAAGTCCTTACGTCCCAAACTCCACACAACCACCAACATGCCAGTGAGAAATCCTGCGATAATAATATATGGATCATGATACAACCAATCCATAACACCATTCATAAACTCGCTGCCTTTGTGCCAAAATGCAATATCAGAACCCGTACGAGATAATTGCCATGACAATGTGCCCAACAAACTTACATGATCACCTCCACCCTGCGCATCAAATAACTCTCCACGCACAAATGCATACCACGGATAAAGTGCCATCACCTCACAAACAACAATCAACCATTTCCCACTGACCCATTTACACGATATCTCCTTACGTCTCTGCCACACACCAATCAACAGTGCCGGCAAAAAAACTAACGCCGTTTCTTTGACCAATACAGCACTTGCAAAAAGTATAGCACTTGCAATAATCCAATTCATCGTAATTCTTTTTTTATAAAGAATTGCTATGGCACACAATACAAGCGTCGTCATCATATTATCAAGCAAAACACGTCTCTGATAATAAATTGCAAGTGGAGAAAGTGCAAAAATAATTGTTGAAATAATTGCAACTACATAACCTTTACTCAAGCGTTTTGCGATAACATAGATCATCATTGCTGATAAAATATGAAAACCAAGCATCAAAACACGACCAAAATTCACGGATGTGTCAAATGCAAAAAGAGCTCCTGTAATCTTGGCAAAAAATGCAATAATGATCCATCCACCTGGCGCATGATCATACCAATACACATAGGGTGAAAGTTTGCCTTGTGTAATCAATGCATGTGCTTGTGATATATATGTCCCTTCATCATTTTCATAATAAGGATAAGCAAAAAAATTATATGTATGTGCCACAATTACAATAATCATAAGAAAAAGTAGCACGCCAATATTTACCCACATTGATCGCGGAATTGCACGTAAATCACGCATAAACTGTTTCCATGTATACTCACGCATACCTTGATACGTGTCACGTATTTTTTTATTCACAACATCACATAATTTCTGTTTTTTACATACACATTGATTCGCACATTTTTTATATATGACGTACATCTGCTTTTTTCTTTTTTTTATAAAAGAAGAAACTCTATCATGATTCCATATATTTTTTATACTGCTACGCAAGTTTTTTTTCACGTAAAGTATGTATTGACTTATATTTTTTTTCATACGCTTATAGAGTTATATCATTATCATCACGAAAAACATTGATTTCCCATATGTTTGACAAATTATTATAAAACACCCCAGTTCCAAACCAAGCCCAATTCTCATCATAATAATTTGTACCTTCATTCCAAAATGCACGTTCTACATCATAAACTGAATAAACATACTTTTCAAAAAATTCATGTGCATGATCTGTTGATTCTCCATAAAGCATACTAATCGCATATCCTACATCAGTTGACAATGCATGACTATCATTAATTGGTATGCCATTTTTACTCAAGATCATTGGCATTCTTCCATTTTTTTTATAATATGCATCTACGAACTCTGCTGTATGTGTCAAATATTCATGTGCATCTTTTGCGTCAAACCACTGCGCATCCAAAGCAACGCGCCACAACACACGAAAAGCATCGAAACTAAAATGGTTTACATTACGATTAAAATATGTATTTGCTGTAGAAAATCTCCCATATTTTTTATCAATGAAATACCAATCAGCTGGTAAATAAATTTTATTATCATAACGTTCACCAATTTCATTGAGTGTTTTGTATGAATCTGTTGCTAATTGTTCCCAATCATGTTTTGGATCAACTTCTGCAAAAATACGATAATGTGCAGGTGAAATATATGATGGATTAAATAAATATCCGCTCCATTTATCAGCATCTCTCTCATGCATTGGCAAAAAGTAATACCTTCCATTAATTTTAATAACACTATGCTCCCAAAGATCATTGATGATTACTTTTGCCTCTGTAAGATACTGCTCTTCATCCCACAATTTATACCCAAACAAAAGCGCGAGAGCAATATCCTCATCTGCGTCTGTTGCATTTGAATTATCTGCAACAGCATCATCTTTCCATTGCCATGAAAACAACTTATCGCCAACACGATTTTGTAAATGATTTTTTGCCCACAACCACGCAGCAAGAAATGTTTCATGATCATTCATCCATGCAGATCGCAACATCGCATACGATTGCCCTTCAGATGTTGTGGTATTTGTTGCTGGATCAATAACTTGACCATAATTAGCTCCATCAAAATTAATATATGTACTGCGATATGATTCCCATGAATCTAAAAGTTGTGCATGATGCACATCATTAACACGAAATATCATCGCCCAATCTCCATTTGTTGTACGAAATTTTTGCTCATTAACATACGTCTCTCTATCACCCAACCATTTTGCAAGTGGCAACGAATTACGATATGCATCACGTACCAAAGAATGTGAATCCAATTCAATTTGTTTGAGCATCTCATGTGTCAATGCAATATAGTCAAAATTTTGCCACATATTATGATATTTTTCATCACGAATTGCAACGTCACGATTAATCTTATAAAACCAATCCGCATTTGGAAATGTCTTATCATTAATGTTGTGTGGATCACGGATATCTACCAATGCATAGCTATCGATAATTACTGCACTGTCATTTGGTAAATTTTTCTTTATCCACTCAATTGCATTTGACTGTGGTGTTGTTTCATCACGTAAAAAATGAATACGTGGTCCATAAAATCCATAATATATGCACACAGCAAGAAAAGGAACAAACATGACCATAGCACGTGTGCCCTCTCGCTTGCAAAAAAGTGTAGAAATATCATAAAACATAATTGCAACAATCATTGCAAAGAATGGAAACAAAGGCAAAATATAAAAATTAATGACAACACCACCGCGAATCAAAAATACAAAATACAATAAAAATGCTATTAAGAAAAAACGAATATTTTTAAAACGTATCGCAACAATAATACTCAATACAATAATAATTGCGCCAATTATAATAAAATATATATCTTTATTCATCCAGCTTTCAAGTGCAAAGTAAAAATCACTTCCATACTCCCAAAAATGCACATCAGCACCTTTACGAGACATTTGAAATTGCAATGCTTCAATGAAGCTGACATGTTCACCATTTTTTGCTGGGAAAAATTCACCACGTAAAAATGCATAAAGGATATAAAATGATGTAGACATGATAGAAACCAACAACCATATTGTTGTGCGAAAAACACGAGAAATTTTTGTTTTATACAAAATAATATATCCCAAAATAACTGGACCAAACATCACAGCTGTCACTTTTGTCAAAACAGCAAGTGCAAAAAAAATACCTGAAGCACAAATATGTCGCAAAGATATTTTTTTCACAAAAAGAATTGCAATAGAAAACAAAAGCCACATAATCATAATATTATCTAAAAGCACACGTCTCTGAAAATAAATTTCAAGTGGAGAAATAGAAAATATCACGCCAGCAAAAATTGCTGCAAAAATATTTTTTGTCACACGATGCACGATATAAAATATAAGCGCTGTTGATATAATATGCACCATAAGCATACACACACGAAATGTATCAACTGATGTGCCAAATTGAAAAAAATCTCCACCCAACATTTGAATCCAACCAGCTAAAAAAACCCATCCCATCGGTGGATGATCGTACCAATAAGTATATGGCGTAAATTCCCCCATATTTATAACTGACCATGCCTGCGAAATATATGTACCTTCATCACTTTCATAATATGGATAATGATTCATATTATATCCATGCATCACACCCACAAAAATCAATGTAAAAATAAATGCAAGTGCATATAAAGTTCTTTGATGTGTAATAATATCGTGCAATTTTTTCATATTTTTATACTTCTTGGCGATTTACATTTGTATGCGCTGTTTTTTCCCATGTAATATTTCCAAACAACTGTCTAATAATTGCGCGAAAAGCACTAATCCCCAGAAGTATCTGAAAAGGGAAGTAAAAAACTGCTGTTTTAATAATTAATAATGGCGAATATTTAATATCATAACTCTTGTGAAATTCATATAAACCAATATTTAATATAACGTATAAAAATCCCAGAGCATAAAATGGCAAATTCACAACCAAACCAAGTAATGGTGACATTTCAAAAAATAATGCTAATGCAACTGAAAACGGCAAAAGCACAAAAAGCATACCTTGAAAAAATAACCATGTCAAAATATACACCGCCAAAAACCTTTGCCTCTTTTTTGGCAGCTTTGTCCACACACCCTTAAAAAGCACTTGAATAAATCCTTGATTCCATCGCGTGCGCTGTTTAATAAATTGTGCAACAGATGGTGGTGTTTCTTCACGTGTCACATGTTCTTCATCATAAATAACCTTTGTACGAGCTCCTGCGGCACTCATACGAATACCAATATCTGCATCTTCTGTAAGGTTTTTTTCATCCCAACCACCTACACGCTCAAGCCAATGTTTTTTGAAAAAAACTGTATTACCACCAAGAGGAATCATGCCATTATTTGCAAAGAAATGTAGTACAGATTTAAACCAAAAATAATATTCCATCACATTAAAAAGCGAGTACCAATTAGAATTAAAATTCATTAACTGTACACCAGATTGCACAATATCTGCATGATTTTGAATCATTGCTGTATTTACAACATTCAAAATATCTGGATGTATTTCATCTTCTGCATCAAAAATTGTCACAACATCCATATTTGTATTTTTGAGTCCAATATTCAATCCTATAGGTTTGCCAAGAGGTCCTTCAAAATCTACTAAACGAATATTCTTTTTCCCAAGTTTTGCAATAGTTTCTTTTGTAATACGAATTGTCTCTGCATCATCTTTACGATTAATCAAAATGAGAACTTCCTTCATTGCTTCTGGATAATCCAACTTTGACACGCTTTGAATAGTATCTGCAATAACAGCCTCTTCATGACGTGCTGGAATAAATATTGCAAAAGAATACTTTGGTGGCAAAAATTGTTCTGGAGATTTATTTTTTTTGATGTGATCTGGGTTTTCCCAAGCGTACATCATCAAATAAATCATAAATGCACTCTGGTAAAACAAAAATAATGCAAAAGCTACGATAAAACTTTGAAAAAAAGTTTCCGCATGTCCCACAATCACTGCTGAAATACCTAAAATCAAAATTGCAGCACATATACCAATATACCCTCGATATATATTAGCGATACGATGTGCAATAAATAAATGAAATATATGAATATAAAAATTTATTCCTTGTTTTAGAGTAGCCTTACTTTGATCGTTTTCTCTTGTGTGAAAAATAATTGGTTCTTCACTCACACGCGCCCAAGGAATGCGCGTCAGTATATCAATTAAAATTTTAAAACCGCGTACATTTTCAAATTCTAGATTTCCTACTAAGTCTCTACGCACCAAAAACATGCCAGCACCTGGATCAGTTGAACGTCGTGTTGGTGCCAATAAAAACCAAGAAGAATACCTCGTAATATAACGAGATACCCAAATACGATATCGCGAACCCAAACCTTCTGGACTTCCTCCTGGAATATATCGAGAACCCACAACAATATCACTTGCTTCACTAATTGCTCTTTGTGCCATTAAAGGAATTGCTTCTGGTGGATGTTGTAGATCAGAATCCATACATACAATATAATCCGTATCCGCATGACGAAATCCATCAATAAAAGCTGAAGCGAGACCAGTTCGCTTTTCTTTTGGCCGATGCAATAAAGAAACATGCCTATGATCTTTAATGCACTCACGAATTACATCCGGTGTTTCATCTGAACTATCATCAACAAAAAGTACTTTATATTTATGCTCAAACTTACGCATCGCTTTTGTTAATGCATAAAGCATTGGTCGCACATTATTTGCTTCATTAAATGTTGGAAGGATAATTGTAAATGTTTTTTTATGCATAGTTTCTATTTTTTAAAATTATTTTCAACCATTTTTGCAACTTTTTTACCTTCCAAAATTGCATAATTCAATCCACGATCATCTGGATAAATTTGTGAAAAATTTGCAAGATATACATTTTTTACAATACTTTCATATGCAGGAATACGATCACTGTAGCCCGCATCAACAATATGTTGTGCATTTTTAAATTTATATAATTTCTTATCTGTAATTTGTGATGCATCAAAATCAGGAAATACTTTTTTCAAACCATCTTCCCATTTCTGTATGATATCTTTATTATCCATAGAAAAATATGGATGATTATGTTCTGCGTAAAAACCGATATAATACAGATTTTTCCCTCCATACACTTTTTTACCAGTCAAAACTGAATTTGCCAAAAAAACCAAAAAAGGAATTTTTTCATCATTGATATTATGCCAATAATACTCTGATATTTTTTGCTTTGATGTAAATACCATTATAATCGCACCGACATAATCAATGCTATTGAGTTTTTCTACATATTTTGGTGTCACATTTTTGTTTTGTGCAATCATTTTGCCAAATACAGATGTTGGCACAGTGGCGATTACACTATCAAAATTTTGTTCTCCTTTATCTGTCACAATAGTCACTGTACCATTACCATTTTCTGTAATACTTGATGTTGTTGTATTACAAGAAATCACGCCGCCATCTTTTTTTATTTTTTTCACTAATCCTTCCGTAATTAAACCAAATCCACCTGTAAAATATCCTAGCATCTCTCCAGTTTTTTCTTTAGAGTCTGCACGTACCTTAATACGTTTCCAGAGCCATGACATCAAAACTTTATCATAATGTGAATCAAATTTTCCACGCAACAAAGGCTCCCAAATAATCTTAGTAGCTTTTTTTCCTGCATATTTTTTCATCCATTCATATGCTGTGATTTTTGTAAGAGGTTGCCAATTTTTTAATAATTGTAAATACAAACCCGTTACACCTGTTCTGATACGATCCCAAAAAGGCAATGGAGAAAATGTCAAAAGATCTTTTGGCGTCATAAATGAATACATTTTTCCATCATAATATGTCGCAATTGAACTTTGATGAAAAACCAAAGAATCCTCTACACCAAGTTCTTCGGCAAGACGAATAATTTCACTATCAGTCATGTAGATAAAATGCCATACTTTTTCCACATCCAAACCATCAACAGAGCACCCAACAGCCAATCCTCCTACATGAGATTCTTTTTCAAAAATTGTAACATTGTATCCTTTTTTAATTAATTGGTACGCCGCTGTTAACCCTGTATAACCACCGCCAATAATTGCAATACTTTTTTTCATATTGTCATCCAACTTACTTATTACACTTTTTTTACAATTTACGAAAAGAAATCGTACTATTGAGTAAATACTGTACCAAAAAAATTACTGGTAAAGAAATAATCTTTATAAAATTTTCATTAAATATATACACGTCACAAAAAATATACAGCATAAAAGAACTCACTAACATACCAACACAACTCACAAAAGCATAAGAAACAAACCGTATAATCATACGGTCTTGTACTTTAAAGTTTATAATTGCATTAAGAAAAAAACCTACAATTGTTGCCAACGAAATAGAAATAATGTTTGATTTTATATCATTAACATTAAAGATATTAAAAAGAATAAGAAACACACCAAGATCCACGCTAGCTGCGATACAGCCAAAAGAAAAATACAAAATAATTTTTTTTTGTTTTTTTAAAAAAACATTTTTATCAAAAAAACAATCAATTGTCGTGTGAATTTTTTGCATTGCATTTATCAAAAATATTATAAACAAAGAACGGGCAAATTGATATCCTCCCACCTCCCTAAATACATCAAAATAAAAAAACCAGCAAAAATCAATTGTTTATGTGTTATTCAATCGATTATTAGCCGGTTTTGCCATTATGCTCCTTGCGCTTCGTAAGCAACCAATCATAGAACATGCTGTTCTTCTAAGCGCAGATCATCGCCTCTACTACAAAATTTTATATAAAAAAACTTTGAATACACTATTCCCAGCATCGACCTACTCTCCCTCAAAAAGGTACCATCGGCGCTGACAGGCTTAACTGCTGAGTTCGGGATGGAATCAGGTGGTTCACTGTCGCTAAAGACACTGGAAATACTATATTCAAAGTACATATCATATGTAGTTTATATCAGGAGAAAGATGTTTTAGTAAGCTCAAAACTTTTTCTTTTACAAATCAAGATGAATATTTTTGTAAAACTTCCATAACACAGAAATGTGTCACAAATATTCATCGACTATGTTTCTCTTAATTGCCAACTCAATTATAGACAAAGAAAATAAAAGAAAGAAATTATAGATACATTAGTATTCCTTGGCTTAGCACTTCACAATGCTTCCACCTGAAGGCTTCCCGCTTAGATGCTTTCAGCGGTTATCCACACCAAACATAGCTACTCGACACTGCCCTTGGCAGGACAGCCGATACACCAGAGGTCTGTTCTTTCCGGTCCTCTCGTACTAGGAAAGACATCCTTCAAGCACTCACGCCTACAGCAGATAGAGACCAACCTGTCTCACGACGGTTTGAACCCAGCTCGCGTACCTCTTTAATTGGCGAACAGCCAAACCCTTGGGACCTGCTCCAGCCCCAGGATGAGATGAGCCGACATCGAGGTGC
>PDPP01000037.1 GCA_002747515.1 Candidatus Moraniibacteriota bacterium | reverse complement strand
TCTGCGGGAATGAAAGTCATGAGTATTTTTTTTGAGATGTGCGGTAAGTTTGTCAATGCGTTTTGTAAAAAGGGCGATTTGGTACTCCGGTGACCCGGTGTCCGTGTCGTGTCGTTTTACATCTTTTGTTGCGTTGCTTTTTTGACGTTTTGTCAATGCCATAGATTTTTGCTTCTGCGATATAGTCGTACGGTATGTACCACCATACACGAGAATAAAGAATTACATAATCCACTATACTACATTCCTTTCTTTTTGGCAAGGGCATTGATTGTGTGTGAAAAAATGACGTGCCTATTGACGAAAATCGTTTTATGGACTATCATAATGAAAGACTTTTGAAAAGGGGATTACAGAGACTGCACGAGCAGATTTTTTGTGTTCCGCTTTCTCTCAAAAGATTTATATTATCAATAAAGCGGTATTATGAGAACAGAAGTGATGGCATTTAATAAAAAACAACGCAAAGACAGCATTGTTTTTTATGCCGGTGATGTGGTACGCGTGCATCGCAAAATTAAAGAAGGTGATAAAGAACGTGTCCAGGTTTTTGAGGGTATGATTATTGCTATCAAAGGCGGGCAGAGCAGTTCTCCGATGATGACGGTACGCAAAGTTTCCAATGATGTGGGTGTGGAGATTGTTGTTCCTCTTTTTTCACCAAATATTGAGAAAATCGAACTCGTCAAACGCGCAAAAGTCCGCAAATCAAAACTCTATTATGTACGCGACAAAGCGGCAAAAGCATTGCGTTTTACATTTACTGACGCATCTGATATTGTTGATCAAACCGGCGAAGAAAAAGACGATGTAAAAGAAGAAACACCGAAAGCAACAGAAAATGATGTAAAAGAAGAAGAAAAAGCGGAAGAGAACAAAGAGAACAAACACACAAAATAATCAAAGTTGTGTGTGCGCCCAGGTGGTGGAATTGGTATACACACTAGGTTGAGGGCCTAGGCTCCAATCGGGGCGTGCGGGTTCGAGTCCCGCCTTGGGCACAGGCAAAACTGGATTTTTTACAAAAAATATAGTATAATGGATTTTGTACACTGTTTTTTACAAAAGTTTTATAATGATGAAATTTTTTAGCGTATAAAAAATTGCGGTGGGCACGCCTGCCACAGTTTTTACGCAGTAAAATAACAATTGTGAGCCGAGGTAGCTCAGTGGTAGAGCAAAGGACTGAAAATCCTTGTGTCGAGAGTTCAATTCTCTCCCTCGGCACAATCATGAATACCGGATGAAAAAACGTGATGTGTCATGGTTTTTTTTATTTGACGAAACAGAAAAAAAACGATAAAATACGATGCATCGGATAGGGGACTATAGCTCAGTGGTAGAGCACGCGGCTCAAAAATTGTTCATTCTACGTTGTGTTGTGGATTATGTAATTCTGAATGACAGTTATGGCAGACAAGAATACATGTTTTTACTTCTTCGTCTATACAAGATTGCTTTCGATTTGAAAGAGATCTCATATCCAATTGAAATTTTTTTACTTTTGGATTAGTGTGGTGAAAAGTAAGTGCTGACAGATTCCTGCTATATCCACAAATAGAACAACTACCTCCCATTTTTGCAATAAGTGTTTTCTTTCGCTTTAATCCACGTAGTTGTTGTGCTTTGTATGATTGCAAAGATTTATTTTTGCATGCTACAGAACAAAATTTTGTCTGTCGACCACGCAGTGGTTTACAACAAATAACACATGTTATGTTTGTATTCATAACATAATCATAACACAATAGGAATGTTTTTTGTAGGGCTGCTTGAAGAGTAATTTTCAAGTGATCATCTGTCAAATTCGGGGAAATCTACCGTTTTTTTTTCAAAAAAACCATGACAATCCCGAGCCAAGTCCAATTATTGTTTTTATATAATTGGAAAGGTGTAGAGACTAGACGGCAGACATCCAAGGTGATATACTATTGGATGAAGGGATAGTCCGGCTTACAAATTCGAAAGAAGTCACGAAAGTGATCGTAAGATGCATAACCGCTTGGTCGCAGGTTCGAACCCTGCTAGTCCCACAAGATAAGCAATACGTTATATATAGTAAGTTAAAAGTGAAAGAGTCCTGTCTACCAAAGTTTTTTATAACTATAAAATTTTGTTAGGCGCGCCTGCCAAAGTTTTTTACGCAGTAAAAAATTTCGGCAGGCGAGTGTCGTATAATGGTTATTACACCACCTTGCCAAGGTAGAAACGGCGGTTCGATTCCGCTCACTCGCTCATAAAAAGAATAAACAAGAATTGCATTGTATGATGCAATTTTTGTTTTTTTTAATACATAACTAAGGAATCGAACAGGAAAGGGGTTGGGAAAACATGTGTTTTCCTATTGGAGGAAAATTTAAAAACCGTGGGTTTTTAAAAGTGACGAAACGTCACGCGTGAGATTCCGCTCACTCGCTCATAAAAAGAAAACAAAAACCGCACTGTTATGTGTGGTTTTTGTTTTTTAACGGTAAAAACGCTATTTTTTCGCGCATTTCGGACAGCGACACCCTTCTTTTTGTAAAATATCGCGAAAATATTCTTCCCCATAATCAAATGTCAGTTCTTCACCTTTTGTGATGTTTTTGATTGCGTAAAACATAATATGCGCATCATCTTCAATCACCGCTTCCATATTCGGATCACAAGAGTGATTAATGTAGCGCGCCGTGTGTTCACGCCCTTTTCCATCCAAAACCACATCATCATTGAGCGTAAAGAGATATCGCCCACCGCGCGCATCCGCTTGGTCGTGCGTAATCGCTTCACCGGTGTATTCAATCACAAAATCATCCTTTGTAATATTTTTTTGCGCAAAAAGTCCCAAACCCGCCGTGGAGCGTCCCACGCGATAGGTTTCCGTGTTGTGTTGTGTCATGATTTTATAAAAAAGAAAACAGTGTTCAGTATACTGCAAAAAATACCATTTGTCTATAATTGTATTTTATGACGCAGTGTTTCTATAATATGTGCAAAATACTGTGGATATGGTGCTGTGAAGTGTAGTGTTTTTTTATTGTGTGTAAAAGATAATGCGCATGCATGGAGAAAAAATGTGTCATGTGTACAAGAAAGCTGTTTTCGTATTTCCCGATCCAGAACATGGTGCGGTTTGGTATAATATCGCACATCGCCAAAAAGCGGATGTCCGATATGTTTCATATGTACGCGAATTTGATGTGTGCGCCCCGTATGGGTGTGTA